>NZ_CP036276.1:6827380-7140856 GCF_007747995.1 Symmachiella dynata
TTTTTAACAAGCATCGCCCGGATTTTTCGCGTGCGCATGTCACCGGCGCATTCACTGGTTAGGCAGATCAGGTACCGTTCCACCTTCACATCGAGGTGCATATCGCGTTTGAGCGTGCCGGTCGCGAATTTCTCGGCGACCTCGTTGAGTACCGCATTCAAGTAGTACCAATGGTCTTCTTTTTCCAGCGGAATGATGGCGTCCTGCTCGCTGGTGTTTCTTGCTGCGGCATTGATTGTGTCGACGGCGACCGCATTGAGAAAGACATCGGCGCAATTTTTTTCGATCACCGTGCGAATATAAAGCTTGCCGTCATGGATCGTGTTGAGCGACACATTGATGCGGTCGAAGAATTCCTTTTTGGCCCAATCCGCTTTGGCTTTGCGTTTGCCAAAGAACCAACCAACCGCCATAAAGCCGGCGGCTGTTAGGAATTTGATCCAGTGTTCCTGAAATTGCTCAACGACAGCATCGAGAAATTCTTGCATGGCGGATTCCGTCCATCCTCCGGCAGGCTTGTGTTGTTTCCTCACCTAAACAGACAAGAATTCTACCGAAGTTGTTCGCAAAAAACGACGCGGCCGAAGCGTTGCTTCAAATGTCGATTCGCAAATCAATGGAGAAGTTTGCATGCGATTCGTCGCGATCGATCAACTCCATCGGCGTGATGCTGTAGTAGCCTCCCAGTTTGGGGCCGCCGGCATAACTTTCGCGGCGCGGATCCTGATTCACGACCCGACGAAAACCGTACTGTTGTGTCATAAAGTGCGTGAGCCGCAATGGGTTTCCCGTGGTGCCCACAAAAGTGATCCGTCGTAAACGTTGCCGCGTATCGAAATAGTACGTTAGGCTTCCAGCCAGATCCGTGTCATCGATTCCCGTCACTAGCGGCACGCGATAACCTTGCAGATCCAAATGCCGCAGGCTGGCGGAGACTTGTTGCCATTTATTCATCACGTGGTTGGGCGTCAAATCGAAGCGAAAGATCTCGGAAAAATCTTGAACTTGAGGGCCGGAAACTGCGACGACCTCGTCACCAGCTTCCGCCAATGTCTCGCTGACGATTTCGGGGTCGACCAGAATTTCATCGTCAGCGAACAGTCCCGTTATCCCATCCTCACCGGCCGGAGCGGTTTTGTATTGCATGTAGCCGAAACCGGCCGCCGTGAAAATCATTGCTGAAATGAGCAGTCGCATGACCAACTTCCCCCTGCGGGAAATGAGGAGTGCACCGGATGAACAACAGACGTTTTATGGACGGATCTCTCCCCGCCCGGTGCGCAGGGGGCCGCCTTAATTAAATTATCGACCACCGACCGGCCCCAACATCGGATGTCGAATCTGCAAAGGTAGAGGCTACGGGACCACACAAACCGATAGCTGCCGTAGAACATGCAACATCCGCATCGCCGCTGCACCATACGATTGACACGGGCACCTACAAACCTGACAACTAGGATGTCTTAACCCCGATCCTGCCTATCCAGACTGGTGGTGAACCATGCTGAAAATTTTGAATGCAACGGCGATGTTGATCCTGTGGGGTGCTGCCTGCCAACTCTTCGCCGCCGAACAGCGCCCACCCAATGTGATCATTATTCTGGCCGACGACATGGGGTACGGTGATGCGGGATGCTACGGCAGTGAGACGTTAAAAACCCCACACTTGGATCGGTTGGCGGCTGAGGGGATGCGGTTCACGGACTTTCATTCCAGCGGTGCCGTCTGTAGCCCGACCCGCGCCGGTCTCATGACCGGCCGCTATCAACAACGTGCTGGTATTCCCGGCGTTGTGTTTGCCGATCCTAAGCGCAATCGACACCACGGTCTGCAGACCACTGAAATCGTGCTTCCAAAATTACTCCGCCAAGCGGGTTATGCGACCGCTTTGTTCGGAAAGTGGCATCTTGGGTATCGCAAGCAGTTCAATCCCATCCACCACGGCTTCGATCGATTTCGGGGATTTGTGAGCGGCAATGTCGATTATATTTCACACATCGACGGCACGGGCGTTGCCGATTGGTGGCACGACGATCAACTCACACCCGAAGAGGGCTACACAACGCGGCTGATCAATCGCAATGCGGTGGAATTCATTGAGCAACATCGTGATCGGCCGTTCTTTCTATATTTGGCGCACGAGGCAGTGCATTCCCCTTACCAGGCGGCGGATGATGTTCCGGTTCGCGCGGTGGGTCGCAAGCGGATTCCTGGCACAGCTCGCAGGGACATTGCCCGCGCCTATCAACAAATGATGACCGAAATGGACAACGGTATCGGTGAGGTGTTGAACACGCTCCAGCGGTTGGAGTTGGACCGGGAGACGTTGGTCTTCTTTTTCTCCGACAACGGACCGACGAAAAACGGTTCCAACGGAGGCTTACGGGGGTTCAAGGGGAGTCTGTGGGAAGGGGGACATCGCGTGCCCGCCGTGGCGCGCTGGACAGGGCACATTCCACCGGGAACCGTCAACGGCACAACGTGTATCAGCCTCGACCTGATGCCCACGATTTTGGCCATCGCCGATGTTGAGGTACCGGAAGGCCATCATCTCGACGGGGCCGATCTTTCGTCAGTCTTGGCCGGGGAAGAAAACCGTCTCACGCGGCCACTCTTTTGGAGCTATCGCAACAGTTCAGCGATGCGCGACGGGAATTGGAAGCTAATCGTCGACCGGAACAATGCGGATCCGCAGCTTTTCAATCTAGCCGACGACCCCCAAGAAGAGACGAACCTGGCCGACCAGCAACCGGCACGCGTTGAGGCGATGCTCAAATCGCTTGCGGCATGGAAGGCGGATGTCCTCAGCGGAGCCACCAAACAGCCGGAGAGATAGCGGTGTCTGCGTGAAGTTTGCTGATTAGGCAGCCGTTTTGTACTCGTCCGCGCTGACGCGTTTCACCGATTGATAGGCGATGATTAAGCCCAAGGTGAGCGTTAAGACCCCTTGGAGCAGACCAACCGAGGTGAAGCTGTCACTGAGCCCGACGTTGAGTAGTCCATCAATAATGGCAACGCCGGCACTGAGTTGCATGCGAAACATAAGGAGGTTCTCCGTTCGGTGCCCGCGATTGGATCCGCAGGATGTAAGTTGAATTCCAACAATGTTTTGCTGAATTCATCCAGTGGGTGAATTTCCTTCCCGAAAATTATCAGGATTCGCCATCAACGTCAATTTCTCTTCCAGACAGCGGAAGCCCGTACCACGTAACATGCTGTAGTGAAACAGATTACACACATTTGCTTTGCAACCACAGTGAACCTCGGAGTCGAATCTATTGGTCTGTGGTGGTGCAGTTCATTGACGGGCCAGTGTTCGGGAGTTACCGTATTTTTTTATTCCTTTATCACTCAACAGCTTTGGGCGGTTACGGACGTTATTGAATCGTCATCGATGTGCCGACCGATGCTGGTCAAGCCGCTGCTTCAATGGCCCCCAACAGTGATGCCAGGACCCGGTTCCGTCCTGTCATTCTCCTCTATAACGACCAGCATCGTTGCGCTGGAATGCAGGCCATTGCGGGCGAAGTATTGGTTGGATTCAGTCGTCATTCGACGTCATCGCCGATTACGGACATCTTCGCTGTCGTTTTCTATGGATTAACAATTCATTCCTATGTTTGGCAAGCTTGGTAAACTGATCAGCGGCCGATGGAAGACCGTCTTCATCGGGTGGTTGATATTCTTTGCCTTCATCCAATGGGTGTCGCCCCATTGGAAAGAAGTGGCGCTGGATGGCGAATTCGATCATCTGCCCAAAGAAATGGACAGCATCCAAGGAGAAAAACGGTTCGCCGAAGCGTTTCCCGACGATCTGTTGGCCAGCAGCATTGTGGTGATCGTGCGCCGCGAAAACGGCGAATTGAACGACAACGACATGGCCTTCATCGAGGAGGAATTACGAACTCGGCTGGAAACCATTTTGGCCGACATCGATGATGTGGTCATCAACGAACAACTGGCCGTTGCTGAAGCAAATTTAGGCAAAGAAGAATTTGCCCGCCGGAAATCATCGCTGGAAGCCGAACTAGTCCGTCGCCTCGAAATCGGTCCGATTCCAGAGAGCGATATCACACAGATCACGTCGATCCGTTCCCCTACGGATGATTTGATTGGCGAAATGTTGATCAGTGAGGACCGGCAAGCGGCGCTCGTCATTGTGGGGCTGTCCGAGAAATTTCTCGAATATGGCAACCGCGATACGATACAGCGGATTGAGACATTGATCGCCAGACCGGGAGGCGAACTGTTCGAAGAAGAACTGATTCCCGATGGTCTCGACTTGCAACTCAGCGGTACGGCAACGGTCGGACGCGATATGCTCGAAGCGCGTGATGAGAGCGCCGCTGCCACGGAGACATGGACCGTTGGCCTAGTGATCCTGCTGCTGATCTTGATCTATCGCGCGCCGCTCTTGGCGCTGATTCCGCTGATTACGGTGGGGATTGCCAACCAAGTCTCGTTGTCGTTGGCCGCCTTGCTATCGCAATTTAATGCCAATGACGCCAATATTTTGTTTGGCTTTCGCACCTTTGTGGAAATGCACGTCTATATGACGGTCATTCTTTATGGGGCGGGCGTCGATTATTGCCTGTTTTTAATTGCTCGTTACAAAGAAGAACTGGACGCCGGCGCCGATATTGACCAGGCGGTCTCAGAAGCAGTCGGAAAAGTCGGGTCGGCACTGACCGCCAGCGCGCTCACCACGGCGTTCGGCATCGGCATGATGGTGCTGGCCGCCTTCGGTAAATTTCGCGACGCCGGCATCGGCATTGCGCTGAGTCTGATCGTTGTTTTGGTCGCTTCGCTGACCTTGACTCCCACTCTGTTGCGATTGTTTGGCCGATTTGCATTTTGGCCACATATTCGTAGTGAACGGATCACCGCGACCGCCGGATGGATTTCCGGCAGCACGCTGATGTCGATGCTGATCGAACTGAATCCTCTCAGTAATGGCTGGGAAAAGGTCGGACAGGCAGTGCTCAATCATCCGCGGAGGCTGTGGGGTTGGACGATGGCGCTCATGATCCCTTTTGCTGCGGTCGGGGTGCTTTCGTGGAATCATCTTAGCTATGGGCTGATGTCAGAATTGCCGTCGGACGATGCTAGCGTTGTGGGTGCCAAAGCCATACAGGGGCATTTTCCGGAAGGGACGGCGGGACCGCTGACGGTGTTGTTGGCAAACGATCAGATGAATTTCAATAGCAGCGATGCCAAGGAAAAAATCGCTGAGTTGACCGCAATACTGCGAGGAAAAAGCGATGAGTTGAATATCGCCGACGTTCGCAGTCTCTCTTCCCCGTTTGGTAGTCATGAACCGAGTTGGGAGGGACTTTCAGGCATTCCACTTGCTTTAAAACGGCAAGCGGTCAATGAGAAGACCAAGGAGTATTACGTCACGCAAGTTGAGGGCTTGAGCGGCGACACCACGCGATTGGATGTGATCTTCAACGAAGATCCATTTTCCAAAAACAGCATCGCGCGGCTGGATGGCGTGGAAAAAGTCATCCGCGATTTTTTTTCCAAACAAGACGAACCGCTCAAAGCGACCCATATGAATTTCATCGGGTCCACGGCGAACATCCGCGATTTAAAGACGACCACGGACCGCGATCGAATTGTGATCGATGTCGCCGTGTTGTCCGTCGTGTTGGTGATTCTCTGGATTTTGCTCCGCCGGTTCTCGATCTCGTTGTATTTGATTCTGACGGTGTTCTTCAGCTACTTCGTCACCATCGGTTTCACGTATGTGCTGTTTTGGTTCTTGGAGTCGACTGGGGAGTTCGCGGGTCTGGATTGGAAAGTGCCGATCTTCCTGTTCACGTTCCTGATCGCCGTTGGCGAAGACTACAACATCTACTTGATGACGCGTATCGATGAGGAACAACAGCGGCGTGGACCGATTGAGGGGATTCGCGTCGCCTTGCTGCGCACGGGCGGCATCATTTCCAGTTGCGGCATCATCATGGCGGGCACATTTTCGTCGCTCGTGCTGGGCGGAACGCTCAAAGGCATGCAGCAGTTGGGGTTTGCGCTGATGTTCGGCGTGTTGTTGGACACGTTCGTCGTCCGGCCGATCCTCGTCCCCGCCTATCTGGTCATGCTACACCGTGGCGATTTTGGCAAATGGACCTGGCTGCTGGGCGGAGGGACGGTCCCGACTGTCGCTGAGCCGAAATCACCGGCAACGGATCTCGAAACGCCCGTCGACAACCAACTTCAAAACGGCTAGCCCGTTCAGAGGTGAACCGAGTGGTCATGTCGGGCAATGGCCACGATGCGTCAGATCACCGGCAGCATGAGTTCGGCGAGCGCCGCAGACCGCGTTCCTGGCAGAGGTCGGTTTTCTGTCGGGCGGAATGTGAACACCACCGAGAATTTTGATTCGTCCGTCGTGTTGTTTCCCGCTGCATGAAATGTGCGGCTGTGGAAAAAGAGAACGTCGCCTGGTGAAAGTTTTACGTCCACGCGGCGGTCAATCAGTTCTTGGTTTTGCGGCTGGGTTGGATCTAAGAAACAACCCTCGTCGAACCGATCGGGTGCAAACTGCATCGCGTGCGTGCCGGGAATCACGCTCAGGCAGCCGTTTTCCGGCGTCTCATTCCCTAACGCCAACCACAAGCTGACCAGATTGGGCTGCTCGAACGACCAAAAACGGATGTCCTGATGCCAATGCGTCTGACTGCTGTATTGCGGCTGTTTGGTCATGATGCAATTGTGATGGGTCAAGGGCATCACGACGGGAGCGGCCAACAATTGTGACAGCCGCCCGGCAACCCCTGGACTGCAGATCCACTGTGTGAACACCGGATGCCGCGCATGGGCCATCAACAGCCGCCGCACCGTTCGACCTCCCGCAGCAGACCGTGAGGGAGGGGCACCGGGGTAGTGCACATCGGCCTCAAGCTCCACAGGTTCGATGGGTTGTTCCAGATGCGTGCGGGTGACCGACAACATCGTTTCCACAGTCGACGCATGCCCCATTCCCGGGACGATGATAAAGCCGTCACGGTGAAATTGTTCGATTTCGTCCGCCGAAAAACAATCCGGCAGCAATGGCGATGAACGTTTCGAGGGAGATGAGATTTCAGTGGGCATCGTCGGACTGTGAAATTTAGGGAGTGAACTCGGCCAACGGACTTGGATCGCGATCCGCAGCCATCGTGTATGGGGTAATCGTCGTAGCCTTCACCCGAAAGGTCAAGCGGTCCTGGCATTTTTGCGATCAGTGGGGCAAATTGGTATCGCTGCGCGGATTTCCTAACATGAGAACAGGTTTCATTTTGCGAAAACGGAAAGGGTGGGTAATCCCAGTTTGTGAAATCGCGGATGTTGCCGATAGACCTTGGCGGGTCTGCTGTCTATGATTGAATGTGACAATGATCGTGGATCCTCGGTTCGCCGATTTTCCCAAAGCTCGATGTCTGTACAAGTAGTTTCAAAACCCTCGGACGCGTCACGCAAACACTTGTATTATAGATTCCTGAACAGGCGCAACCGGGTTTTGAAACTGGTTCTAGACAATGGGGCGGTTGAGTGGATATGGCGGACGAAAAAAAACCAATGACGCGCGGCTGGCTGCGAGTTGTCATTACGATTGTCTGTTGCATCCTCGCCTTGCTGGGCGGGGGCATGATCTTTCAAGCGCTGGCTAGCCTGAAGGAAAAACCCCAACAAAGCGAAGTCGAGGAAAAGGTCTACAAGGTCGACGTTTTCGAGACGGAGCAAATCCCGCTGGGAGAAGTGATCTCGGGTTTTGGAACGTCGCGGGCTTATCGAGAAGTCGTTCTATCCGCTGAGGTCGGCGGACGGGTCGTTGAGAAGCATCCCTCCTTGAAACCAGGGGCAAACGTCGTTGCCTCGCAGGTCGAGGTCGACAGCCAAGGCCGCACGCGGCCGACTCCCCAGTCGTTGCCGTTGGTCCGTATCGACCCGGAGACCTACAAACAACGCGTGGCGCAGGCATCGGGCCGCATCGCTGAGATCGACGCGGAACTCAAAGTGCTGGCCGAGCAGGAAGCCAATAACGAACGCTTGATCAAAAAAGCCGCTGCCGATGTCGAAGTTTACCAAAGCGAATATCAACGCATTGAGGATCTGGGAAAACGGGGCGTGATCTCCAAAACGGAACTGACGACCGCCCGATTGGAATTGGAGCGGTACAAGCAATCCGTTTTGAATCTGGATAACGAAACCCGGTTGTTTCCCGTCCGTCGACTCCAACTTGAGCGCAAACGGGCGACGGCGGTCTCGGATTTGGAAACAGCGCAGCTCGACCTTGCCCGCACAGAAATCCGGCCACCCTTTAGCGGTGCTCTGAGCGAAGTCATGGTCGAAGTCGGCCAAAACCTGCGTCCCGGCGATCCGTTGGTCAAATTGCTGGACCTGGACGTGATCGAAGTTCCCGTCCCGTTGGCGCTGGGGGACTATGAAAAAGTAGCTGCGTTGTTAAAGGCGGGGGACAACCCCACTGTGAGATTGGCCCGAAATACGACTTCCCCCGCGCAATGGACGGGAATCATCGAACGGGTTTCGCCTCAAGCGGATGAGTCGACGCGAACAGTCGAGGTTTACATTCGCGTGGAAAACGCCGACCAGCCGATCCCCTTGCTTCCCGGCACGTTCGTCAACGCCAGAATCCAGGGACCGGTGATCCCCAGCGCCATCGCCATTCCGCGGGATTGCATCACAGACGGGACGGTCTATGTCGCCGACGACGGCCGCGCTGTGAAACGTCGCATCGAACGCGGCCACACCTTGCAATCGTTAGTATTGATCGACGAAGGGCTGGAAGCGGGCGATCAAGTCATCCTGACCAACCTCGACATCCTCGATGATCGCGCCAAAGTCGACGTCCAACAAGTCCGCAGGTTGGCCGATGAATTGGAATTGATGGAAGTCCCGTTGGTCGTGCCGAAAGTCGCCGAACAAGAACGGGCGTCCGAGGACGGTGCGAGCCAATAGGGGGCGGAGACGCCACGGTTATTTCACCGAGTTGCAGTTCAATCCCAAACCGATGGCTTTGCCGTCGTTCAGGGCGTCCCACGCCTTACGCCTAGCGCCTGGTTTTTGTGTCGCCCTTTCAGGGCTATTTCTCTACACTGGACCACATCCCAGGGCGGCACTGCGTTCGCTCCGCTCACGCGAGCTTGCCCTGGGCTAACATGTTTATGCCCCGTTGGGGCAAACCAACGGCCCCAAAGGCTCGAACGGCCCCGTTGGGGCCAGTGTTTAGCCCCGACAGGGGCGATAACATGTCAGCCCAGGGCAAAGCGCAGCGCCGCCCTGGGTTACAGAATGCCCGCAACACAAAACAGCCCTGAAAGGGCGGCACAATCGCTCGAGGTCGCCATGCCCCAATCCCTGGTCAAGAACCTCATTCACCTCGTCTATAGCACGAAACATCGTCGACCGTGGATACATGAAAACATACGCGACCGTTTGTTCGCCTACCAAGCGGGAATATTCCTGCATTGGGAAAGCCCTGCGATCGTGATTGGGGGTGCCGACGATCATGTGCATGCATTGTTCGCACTGTCAAAAAATCACCCGCTTAAAAAAATCGTCGAAGAGGTTAAGAAAGGGAGTTCGAAATGGATGAAGGGTGAGGGCGTGACGGATTTCTATTGGCAGAATGGCTACGCAGGTTTTTCGGTGAGTGAATCGAACGTTGCGGATGTCAAGAAATACATTGAAAACCAAGCAGAGCATCATCGCCGAATGACATTTCAGGACGAATTGAAGTTGTTATTGCAGCGACATCGAATCGAATTTGATGAACGGTATCTTTGGGATTGAGACTTGTGTCGCCCTTTCAGGGCGAACTCTCTACACTGGACCGCATCCCAGGGCGGCACTGCGTTCGCTGCGCTCACGCGAGCTTGCCCTGGGCTAAATTGTTTATGCCCCTGTCGGGGCAAACCAACGACCCGAACGACCCCAACGGCCGGACGACCCAAACGGGCCCCAACGGGGCCTTCACATGTCAGCCCAGGGCAAGCGCAGCGCCGCCCTGGGTTACGTGTATGCCCGCACCACAATTAGCCCTGAAAGGGCGGCACAACTCACCCCCCGGGAGACTCGACGTTGAGTGTTCTTGATCGCAAATTGAGCCGCGATCTGTATGCGGTCAAGGGGCTGTTGATTGCCATCGTGGCGATTCTCACCGTGGGGATTGCCGGGTTCGTTTTGTACCTGTCGCTGTACTACAACCTGGAACTCTCGCGCCGCAGTTATTACGCACAAAGCCGGATGGCCGATTTTTGGATTGACATCGAAAAAATCCCCCAGCTCGAATTACAGCGCCTGCGGGAAATCCGTGGCATCTCCGATTTTCGACCGCGGATTAACTTCAGCGTCTCGGTCGATCTGGAGGGAGTGGATCGGCCGCTGTCGGGGGAGGTGATTTCCCTGCCCGCTGAGCCGACACCGGTGATCAATAATATTGTGATTCGCAGCGGGGGATACTTCACCAATCTCCGCAGCGAAGAGGTCATCGTCAGCGACGCCTTTGCTCGAGCGCGGGGAATCAAACCGGGCGATACGATTCACCTGTTACTCAACAACCGCCGTCAAGAATTGTTCGTCGTCGGAACGGCTGTAAGTCCCGAGTACGTCTATACGATGTCGCAAGGGGGAATTTTTCCCGATGCGAATAACTACGGCATTTTCTTTGTCAAGCATTCGTTTGCAGAAGAGGTGTTCGATTTCCAAGGAGCGGCCAATCAAGTGGTTGGCCTGCTGGCTCCCGAAGTCCGAGAGCGACCGCAGCGCGTGCTCGATCAAATCGAAACGGTGCTGGCGCCCTATGGGAAACCAACAGCGACGGCGCTGGCCAAACAATCCTCGAACCAGATGGTGGTCGACCAACTGGAGAAGATCAAAATTGAGTCGATGATTTTGCCGCCGATTTTTATGGTGGTCGCCATCTCGATTCTCAACGTGTTGATGATGCGGATTGCCGAGCAACAACGGACGATCGTGGGCACGCTGAAAGCGATCGGTGTCAGTAACTGGACCATCTTCGGTCATTACCTAAATTTTGGTGTGATTATTGGACTGATCGGTGGGATCCTCGGCGTGGGATTGGGTTATTGGTTGGCCGGCATCGTCACAGAAATGCAGGCTCAGTTTTTTGAATTCCCGCGACTGATCAATCGTCCCTATCCGTACATCTTGGGTGTCGGTTTGTTGTTGAGCGTTTTGTTCTCGGTCTTGGGGACGCTCCGAGGCGTGCGGGCGGTGATGCGGCTCAAGCCGGCTGAGGCGATGCGACCCAAGCCGCCGGTCGTGGGACGACGGACGTTTTTAGAACGTGGAAGTTTTTTCTGGCGGCGGCTCGATTTCCGCTGGCAGCTCGTGATCCGCAGCATCTTCCGCCAGCGCGTACGTACTGCCACGGGACTATTCGCTGCGATGACGGGGGCCTCCCTGGTGTTTGTCACCATGCACATGATGGACTCGTTCCAGGAGATCATCACGTTTCAGTTCGATAAAATGATGCTCAGCGATTACGAAATCTCACTGAAAGGGGAGCACGATTTTAGTGTGGTTTATGAGGCACAACGGTTGTCCGGTGTGGATCTTGTCGAACCAGTGTTTGGAGTTGGCTGCACATTTCACAACGGCCTGCACAAGAAAAAAGGGGGCATCACAGGAATCGTCCCGACCGCACGACTGACGGTTCCCCGCGACGCAGAGGGAATCCCCGTTCCCATTCCCCAGACCGGTGTGATGCTGAATCGCCAACTGGCAAACATGCTGCATGTCTCCGCCGGCGATCAATTGACCATTGTTCCGCTCAAAGGGGAGACACGAGAAATCACGATCCCGGTGACGCGTGTTTATGAATCGCTGATGGGCATCTCCGCGTTCGCCAATCTCGAATACTTAAACCATCTCGTGGGAGAAGAGACGTCGGTGACGTCACTCCAATTGAAAGTCCAGCCGGGGGAAGAGGCGCGGCAGCAGTTGTTCCGGGAATTGAAACAGTTCCCCGCTTTGCAGGGCGTCGGCTCGGCGCGCGAGCAAAAGATGTTGTTGGAAGAATTGATCTTGGGTCCCACGATCGCCGTAGTAGCCATCATGGTTCTGTTCGCAGGTTTGATTTTTTGTGGCAGCGTATTGACTGCTTCGCTAATATCCTTAGCCGAACGGCAGCAGGAGATCGCTACGCTGCGGGTGTTGGGATATACGCCGCACGAAGTGGGGGCGATCTTCTTTCGCGAAAGTTTTTTGATCAACATGCTGGGAACAGCCATCGGGTTGCCGTTGGGCTATTGGCTCAGCTACGTGATCGACGAAGCCTCGAGTACTGAAATGTTGCGGATGCCGTTTGTCATCGAGCCGCGTAGTTTTTGGATCACTATTGTCACCGGTGTGGTCTTCACGTTCATCGCGCACTTCCCGGTCCAATGGGCGGTCCGTAAAATGGATTGGCAACGGGCATTGAACGTGAAGGAATGAGACGTCAGTGGCCGGTGGCCGGTGGCCAGATAGAATGTGGAGGGGCGTTACAGGTAGAAATGGTGATTAGTGTTTCTTATCCACTATCGATATACATCAGCCAACCCTCAAGCCTGTCCCCTCAAGCCCCAAGCCTAACCAAAGGAAAACCATGTTACGTTGGATCTGGGTTGTGCTCATCCTGGGAGTTGTTGCCGGGGGTGTGGTGTTTTTCCGCTCGCCGTTGGAAGTTCCGGTCGATGTGGCGATAGCTCACAAGGGGGACATTCGTGTTTACGTCGAGGAGCGGGCGAAAACGCGTGTGCCGGAGACGTATCGTATTTCCATGCCGCTCGCCGGGCGGGTGTTGCCGATTTCGCTTAAAGCGGGGGACCGTGTTACTAAAGGAGAGGTCGTTGCCAGGCTCGATCCGGCGGATCTGGATCGCGATGTCTCGCAAGAATCGATTCGTGTGCTCGGTTTTGATCGCATGATTGAAACGCTGGGGAATAGTATCAAAAGTTCGCAGCAGCAGTTGCTGGCCCGCGAGGCGAAGCTCAAGTATGCCGAAGAGGAACACCGGCGGATCTCACAATTGTTCGAACGCAAGGCGGTTCCCGAGGCTGAAAAGAGCGAAGCGGAATTATTAGAGATTGAAAGCCGTGCGGAACTACGCAAAGACGAGTTGACGCATCTGAACTACAAAATTGCGCTAGCGCTCACGCAGTTGTTTCGGCAGGACCAAATTGAAACGCAAGCCGCAACGCAGCGTGATCGCAAGCGGGCGGAGATTCATAGTCCCGTTGACGGCGTGGTATTGGAAAAAATGGAATCCAACGAACGCGTACTCCCGTCGGGCGAAGTACTGTTGGAAATCGGCCAACCTGAAAAATTGGAGGTCGAAGCGGAAATCTTGGCCCAGGATGCGGTGACCATTCAGGTCGGCTTTCCGGTGGAAATCAGCGGCGCCGCCATTGGCCCCGAACCAATCACCGGCAAGGTGACGCGGATTTATCCGCGCGGTTTCACCAAGGTCTCGTCGCTGGGCGTGGAACAACAACGGGTACAGGTCGTGATCGCGTTTGATCCAGCGGGGCTTGAGCAACTCAAAAAAGCGGGGCGGAAATTGGGTATCGATTATCGTGTCCGCGTCAAGATCTTCACGCAGCAAAAACAAGACGCGCTGATCATTCCCCGCTCAGCGATCTTTCGCAGCACCGCTGGGAATTGGCAAGCGATGGTGGTTCGCGATGGGAAGGCGCAGTTGGTGGACCTCATGATTGGACTGGCCAACGACTTCGAGGTCGAGGTCCTCTCGGGCGCCAACGAAAACGAACCGGTGATCCTCGCCCCCGACTCGTCTCTCGTCGACGGCCAACCGGTCGAAGCGATACTCCCGACCGAGTCAGAATGAGCTGGTCGTCTGCCAGTCGCACGTTTCCACAAAAAAACCGCCGAACAGGGTGACCCATTCGGCGGTTCTTGTTTGAATTCAAAACTTGGAAGTCACGATTTCTTGTCCGCTTTTTTCTGTTTGTTCTTTTTGCGTTTCTCGACAATTTGCGGGACCTTCTTGGCGAACTTTTTGGGATTCGCTTCAAAGGCCGCCGGGCACTTCGGACAACAGAAGTAGACGTTTAATCCTCTGAACGAGACTTTTTGGTCAGCCACAATCGGTGCGCCGGAGACAGGGCAGGTGGTTTGCAGTGTGAAACCTTTGTCGAAATCAGCAAAGACCAATGCGATCGCATCGTCGCCCGCCTTTTCGGCTTTGGCTTGGCAATTGCCGCAGCAGAAACCAACTTTGGTTCCAGCGATATCGACGGTCTTTTCTTCATTGATCGGTTTGCCGGTCAGCGGACAAGCGACCTCGGTGATTTGTTTGGTGTATAGCAACTGGTGGTTGGCTTTGGCCAGGAATTTGTCCGGATCGGCCTTATAAGCTTTCGGGCAATTCTCACAGCAGAAGAAAAGCTTCTTGCCGCGATAGTCCACGAAGGAGGCCTCTTTAGCCGGAGCGCCGGAGACGATGCATTTGGCGTCGAATTTTTTCTCGGCGGTCTTTTCTTCTTCAGCACTATTGGCGCTGATGGTGAATCCGAGTGCGACACAGGCGCAGACTACGGTGAGGAAGCGTTTGGACATGCGGTTGCCCTTTCGTGAGATGGTGCGATTGTCGGATCGTCAGCAGAAAACGTAGTTCTATGATCCGTGATATCTGTCGTGGAAAATGTAATCTAGCACACACTTGTGGTGCGAATTCAGACATATTACCAATATGGCAATCGCTTAGCCTACCATCAATTCGCAGGTTTCCTCAACTGCAATTCCCGCATTCGTACCACGTTTCAGTGAGGAATCCAGAGATCAATCACCACGGCGTGGGCGGACGGGCCCCTCAAGATTTCACGATTGCGATGGCGGCGTCTCGTTAAAACCGTCGAAGCGGAACATCTCCATGTCGCCTTTGCCTTTGACGGTAATCGCTCCCAGCGGCGTGCCGTGGCTGTCGTTTTCGATACGGCTCCAGGCTTCACGGCTGAGGACGACTGAGCCTTTGATGCCGTGACTTTCCATGCGTGCGGCGGTGTTCACCGTGTCGCCCCACAGGTCAAACAGGTATTGCCGGCGACCGAGCACACCGCCGACGACCGACCCGGTGTGGATGCCGATGCGGACGTTCCAGCCAATGGGCAAATCAAGCGTGGCTTGGATCATTTCCAATCCACAGCGGACACAGTTCAGCACCGGTTCGTCACTGTCCCCAAACAGCCCGCAGGCCGCCATAAACGCATCGCCGATGGTTTTGACTTTTTGCACGCCGTGCCGTAGGGCAATTTCTTCCCAGATGACGACGAGTTTTTGCAAATTGGAAACAACATCTTCGGGGGAGTGCTGATCACAATAGGGAGTAAAATTGACGATATCGGCGAATAAGACGGCGACATTATCGTAGCGGCGGGGCACAACCTCGTTGGTGGTCTTGAGTTCCGAAACGATATCGGCCGGCAGAATCACGTGCAGCAACTCGTCGGCACGCTGTTTTTCTTGCTCGATGCGATTCAGGTAGGAGATTTCGCGTTGCCGGAACCGCCGTTTTTCTAAACAGGCGCCGACCCGTGCTTTGAGAACGACGGGGTTAAAGGGTTTGGGGAGATAGTCTTCGGCACCCAATTCGATACAGCGGGCGACGATTTCCATTTCCTCTAGTGCGGAAATCATGATGATCGGTGTTTCTCGTAACCGCGGATCGCTTTTCGTCCGTGCGAGGACTTCGAAACCGTTGATGCCGGGCATGACGATATCCAGGAGCATCAAATCGAAGTCGCCATCGTTGAGCAATTCCAACGCTTCGTTGCCGTCCCGCGCGGTGGCGACCGTGTGTCCTTGGATTTCTAAATGCCGACTGAGAATGTCGCGATTGATGTCGTTATCGTCGACGACCAACACATGTCCCTGTTCCGTGGCGATGGCGGCATCCTTTTTGTAGTCGAAAATCGCGTGCAGGTGATCCAAGTCTCCCAGGTCGGGGGCCACGACGGACGCATCGATATCCCAAGCGGCCAAAATTTTGTCGACCAGTTCGGCCGAACGCAATCCCGCGTTATGAATCAGCCGCAGTTCGGGAATGAAGCCGGACAGAAATTGCTCCTCGGCATCTTCCAGCCACATCTCTGAATAGTTGATGACCGGGTTGAGTTCGTTGAGCATATCGTGCCGCAGTCGCGAACGGACCGACTCGTCATCGACGGTCGGTTCTCCCGGCGCCGCCGGGGCCAGGATTTGATGCACCAAAGCTGTGAGCGACTCGCCGGCGGATTGAATTTTGAGGATGTCCCCGGAGAAGCCGGGCTGATCCATGTCGCGGGCGACTGTGAGAATGTGACCGCTGACGTCGCTGATCACGCGGACCGGTGTCAGCAATTCGTCCCGTTTGGTGGCCAAGAACGCCCGTCGGACGCGGTCGGTCACATGTGTGGTGGTGGTGGCGGGAAGGTCAGGCTGTGCGTCATCGTGACGACGCTGTTGGCCACCCGTCCGAGGCGTGTATGTCATGGGGTGGACCGTTTTTCCAACAGGGTTTGGATGGTTTCGAGCAATTGAGAAAAATTGATCGGCTTGGCTTCGTAGTCGTCGCAACCGGCGGCCAAAGCTTTTTCGCGATCGCCCGCCATGGCATGTGCGGTCAGGCCAATGATGGGGATGTCGCAAGTTTCGGCCGCCTTTTTGATCGTCCGCGTCGCTTCGTAGCCATCCATCACGGGCATCTGCATGTCCATCAAGACCAAGTCGGGCGCTTCGGAGTTGGCCTTTTCGCAGGCATCGACGCCGTTGACAGCGCCCACGACATCAAAACCTCGCTTTTGAAGACGGCGCGTCAGCATGTCGCGATTGTCTTCGGTGTCGTCAACAAGCAAAATCTTCGGCATCCGCCGCGTCCTTTCGAGTTTTGAGGATGTCGTCCGTCATCGCGAATCTTCACCTGTCTCCGCCCCCCAAGACAGAGATCACAAGATCGTACAAAAACCGGACACCGTACGGGCAAAGGTTTCGTGAATCGCGCCAAACTGAGGGCACGAGGTATCGATGAGCGCGATTACAACTATTGTTCCATCTCAAAACCCCGGACGCAACGCGGAATTTTGAATGCGGAAACTTCAATCAGCAGTCACAGCCAGGCCCGCGGCATAGCAACTTGCTTCTCATGGGGCTCCCCAATCGGACTAGGATTACGACTCCTCTTCGGTGCCTGTTTGTCTGATCCCGCTCGCCGAGTGCATCATGGCGCGGACCTCGTTCAGTAAATCGTCTCGCGAACAGTGTCCTTTTTGCAAGATTCGCGTCACACCGCCATTGAGACGCTTGCGGTCTTCGGCGTCAAGTTCTTTGGCAGTCACCACAATCACGGGGATGCTCCGCCATTGCGGCGCCTTGCGAATTTCGGCCAAAAACTCGAACCCGTCCATTTCGGGCATCATCAAATCCAGCAGAATCAGCGAGGGTCGGACTTTAGCAACTTCATCCAATGCGATTCGACCGTTGGCGGCTTCGGCGATCGTCCAATCCGAATTCTGCAACATCCGTCTGAGCAATTCCCGTGTGGCTTCGTCGTCTTCCACAATCAACACCGCGTCCTGAGACGGCGCGCCGTCGCGGTGTTTGTTGACCAACGACATCAGCCGGTCACGGTCGACCGGCTTGGTCAAATAGTCGGTCGCCCCCAACGCGTAACCTAGGTTTTCGTCATCGACCATCGTGATCATGATCACCGGCACGTCGCACAGCTGCGGATCGGATTTGAGGTCGGACAAAACGGCCCAGCCGTCGACCTCGGGCATCATCACGTCGAGGGTAATGAAGGCGGGTTTGGTTTGTCGTGCGATCCGCAAACCTTCATGTCCGCCATCGGCCGTGACGACGTGGAACCCTTCCTTCTCCAAAAAACGTCGCAGCAAATCACGCGATGCCGGGTCGTCGTCGATCACCAACACGTCGGTCGACTCCCCTGGACGCGGTTTGAGGAGGGGCGTTTCGGGCACGACGGGAGTTTCCGGTTCCTCAACAGGGGCCGACGCAACCACCTCAGCTGGAATCCGGACGGTAAACGTTGAGCCTTTCCCGGGGTGGCTTTCTACCGTAACGCCCCCGCCCATCAATTCGCAGAATCTGCGGCTGATCGATAACCCCAGTCCCGTACCGCCGTATTTGCGCGTGGTGGAACTGTCGGCCTGTGTGAATGTCTGAAACAGTTTGCCCAAATGTTCCGGCGTCATGCCGATGCCGGTATCTTTGACCTGAAATTGAATGTACGGCGCGTCCTCTACATCGATCCGCTGTACGTTGAGATCGATCTGTCCGTTTTCGGTGAATTTGCAAGCATTGCTCAGAAGGTTCAATAAAACTTGCCGTACGCGTGTATGATCGGCGTACATCTCGCCAACGTCATCGTTGCTCTGCAGCGCGAGTGTATTGCCGTTCTTTTTGACCAACGGATCGACCGTGTCGACAACGCTCTCCACGAGTTGCTGGATGTTGAACCGCTCCAGGTGCAACTCCATTTTCCCCGCATCGATTTTGGAGAGATCGAGAATATCGTTGATCAACGTGAGCAGATGCCGCCCGGCTTCGATGATTTTATTCAGATCCTCGATCAACGACTGGTTACCATCGTCCTCGGCATCTTCGATCAAAAGTTCGCCATAGCCGATAATCGCATTCAACGGCGTCCGCAGTTCGTGGCTCATTTGCGCAAGAAATGCGCTCTTGGCGCGATTGGCGTCTTCGGCTTCGTCGCGAGCAGTGGAGAGATCAGCGTTGGTTTGTTGTAGCTTCAACGTCCGTTCGCGGACGCGGTTCTCCAAATGCACCTTGGCTTCTTTGAGGTGTTCATTGAGGCTACGGATCTCACGTTCAGTTTCTTTTTGCTCCGTCACATCCCGCGCAATGGCTGTGAAGAGTCGCCGCTCGCCAATACGGACTTCACTGACCGAGATCTCCATAGGAAACTTGGTGCCATCCTTGCGTTGGCCAATTGTTTCGCTGGCGAGTTCCACAATATCGCTGAAGCGGGTCAAAGTGGGCGCTGAATCCGAAGCGCTGCCAGTGGGGAGTGGCGGGGTATGCCCTTCACGGCCCAGTAACCGGCTAAAACTGGTGCCGATTGCTTCTTCGGCCGTATAGCCAAAAATCTCCTCGGCCGCTTGGTTATAAGATTCCACCATTCCCAGCCCGTTGCAGATGATGATGCCTTCGGCGGCTGTGCTGACAATGGCGCTCATGCGGGCTTCTCGATCAGCCAGATCGGCGTTGCGCTCTTGCAACTGTTTGACCATATCGGAGAACGACCGGGCGAGCACGCCGATTTCGCTTTTGTCTTTGACTGGCAGTGAGACGTCGAAGTTCCCGTCGGCCAATTGAGTCGTCGCTGCATTGATGCGTTGTAAAGGACGCGTCATCACGCCCGAGACTAGAAAGGCCAACAAGGCCCCGATCAGGATCAACATTCCGACGACCAGCAGCGCATAATTCCGGACCGCCGCTCCTTCGGCGAGAAACTCTTCATAGGAGGCGGCAATCACCATGCCCAGGTACCGATCAGGGTTACCGGGATCGAAGTACAAGCGGCGAAAGTGCAATGCGAACGTATCCATGCGGACGTTCGTATCACGTGTGAGTTTGCCGGGAAAGCGTCGTTCCAAATCGCGAGCAACCCGTTCGAGCACCTCAGGGTCGTTGCCACGTACCCGAATGATACTCACATCTGGAAACACATCGCGAAAGAACGGCACCGAAGATTCTTCGTCTTGGATTTCCCGCAATCGTTGATTGAGCTCGTCGACACCTTCAGGAGCTGCCGCGCTATCGACGTGCATCGTCAGCATATACAGCGGGCGCTTGTCGATTTTTGACTCATCTCGCAAGTCGAGCCGCTCCTTATCGACCGAGATACCGCGGCGCTGAAGATCTTCGGAATTGGGAAGGTCATAGACGTGGTTGAGTTCGGCAAACCCCTCCTGGTCTTGCAAGCGATAGTGCTTCCCCAATTCATTGTGATCAGCGGCCCACTCATTGACATCAACCGCATCGAAAACGAATTGTTTGTCTTCATCGGGATGGATCAAAAAGTCGCCGCGATCGTTTGTTAGATAGACAAACAGTCGCGATGATTGAATGGTGCGTGCGAGTTTTTGAAAATCGAGATTGATCACGGCGATCCCAATGAAATCCCCCTCGTCGTTCAATATCTGCACGGCGGCCCGCAGCACCGGTAAAAACGGTTGTTCAACAACCCCCTCTTCATCGCGGTTTAAGTTAATCTCAGATAAGTAAACCTGTTGCGGCAACAGTTTTTCAGTTTCGGTGAAATACAATTCTTCACCGTTGCGGGCCTCGGGATATAAGTGCTCGTGCACCTCTCCGTCTTTGACGTCAATCCGGATCAACTCACGCCCACCGTCCGCTTCACCGATCAACCGCACTTGATCGTACGGCTTATTTTTCATCGCTTTTTGAAACGCGATCGACAGAGCCTTGCGGAGTTCTTGTTCTGTTTGACCGCCAATCGGATCGATGCCATCGGGGGAGTTTTGCGCGCGAACAAGCTCTCTGACCTCCGGCAGCCCCGACAAGGCCAGGACATCTTCGCGGAGCGTCGCTATCGACGACAGCATCTGCAGGCCGAGGCTGTATCCTTCGTCGCGAAAGTCGGTCAGTTCATGCTCGGTGAGAATTCTCTCCGACTCATTGATCATCAACAGACCAATGGTCCCCGCCGTCAAAATGACCAACCCGGTGGCCAGCGCACCGATTTTGAATGCAATCCCGAACTTCATAAATGCTGCCGGCTTGGAGAAATGGTTCTTGATGAAAACAAACGGGATTGGGCGACTTTCGCGCTCATTCACCAGCCTACTTGCGGGGACGCCCGAACGCAAGATGTTATTAGGCTCGGGGCTTGAGCAGACTGGCAGGAAGATAGAGACCGCCTCGCCTATACCGATTGCCCTGACCTGGACGGGATGTTCGCCGTAAAGAACGGTCTAAACCTCAAGATTTGGTTGACAGGAACATTTGCCCCACACCGGACTATCGTTGTGTTTTATTCCCCGCCTCGGTTACCATAGAACGTGATAAATAAACGTAATATTTGGCAACAGTCGAAGTCTCGGCGACTGCCGCCAACGGAGTCTCACCACGAATTTTTACTGCTTAAACCGGGCACAAAACATGTCGGATCAACATGACATTGTCGAACTGATTTCACTCAATCGGAAACTGTTAGCAGCCATCGATGGAAAAGACTGGGGCACGTATGTCGATCTGTGCGACGCCGACCTCACCGCCTTCGAACCGGAAGCTGTCGGCCATTTGGTGAAAGGTTTGGAATTTCACCGCTTCTATTTCGATCTGGAAAAAGAAGGCCCGCGGCAAAGCACGATCAGCTCTCCTCATGTTAGGTTGGTCGGGGATGTTGCCGTTGTGACTTATACACGTTTGACGCAGTTTATTGGCATTGATGGGGAGCCGCAAACAGCGACCGCCGAAGAAACCAGAATCTGGCATCACACCGATGGCAGTTGGCGGCACATTCACTTTCACCGATCGACCAATTGACAATACCAGCAATCCTACACCTATTGACTCGAAGCTATGACGATGAATCATTCCCCCCTCGCGACGAACTTGGCCGACCAATGTACCGGACACAATCGCCGGCAGTTTCTCAAGACCGCCGCAGCGGCCGGGTTATCGATCACGGCTATGACCGGTGGACTGCAAGCGGCAGCTCCCCAAGAACTGCCCCCCACACGGACAATCACGCGGGGACCAAAATTCCATTGGTTCGGCTACTATGACAAATTGGAATTCGATCCCAGCGGGCGGTATGTCTTGGGGATGGAGGTCGACTTCGAACACCGCTCGCCGCGGGCGGATGATGAAATCAAAATCGGTATGGTCGATCTGCAGGACAACGACCGTTGGATTGAATTGGGCAGCAGCACGGCATGGGGTTGGCAGCAGGGATGCATGTTGCAATGGCGGCCTGGTTCGGACCGCGAGATCGTGTGGAACGATCGTGAAGACGGCCGGTATGTTTGTCGCATCATGGATGTCTTCTCGCGCAAGCAGCGAACCATCGACCAAGCGATCTATGCACTCAGCCCCGATGGACGCACGGCGGTGGGCTTAGATTTTGCTCGTGTCAACGACGTACGCCCCGGATATGGCTATGTGGGGATTCCGGACAGCAACTCGGATGAGTTGGCGCCGGCCGACTCGGGGATCTATCGCGTCGATCTCGAGACGGGCGAATCCCAGACCATTATTCCCATTGCCGAGGCACTCAAAACCGTCGACAAAAAGGAATGGAATTCGGAGTGCAAACATTATTTTAACCATTTGCTCGTGAATCCCGACGGCACGCGGTTCATCATGTTGCATCGTTGGCAATATCCCGATGGCCACCGCCGCACGCGGATGTTAACGGCGAACACCGACGGCAAGGACTTGCGGATCGTCGACGACAACGGCTTGACCTCGCATTTTATCTGGCGCGACCCGAACACCATTCTGGCCTACTCCGAGCAGCAACCGCACGGGCGGGGGTTCTTTTTGTTTCAGGACGAGACCGGCGGCGAAGCCGAGTTTATTGGAAAAGGAATCCTCAAACGCGACGGACATTGCTCGTATCTACCGGGTGACGAGTGGATCCTCAACGACACCTATCCCGACTCGAACCGCAACCAAATGCCGCATTTGTTTCATATCGCGACCGGCAAAGTGGTGCCGCTGGGTTATTTTCGATCCGCGCCGGAATACAAAGGCGAGTGGCGCTGCGACACGCATCCACGGTTCAGTCCCGATGGGACCAAAGTCGTGGTCGATACCCCTCATGGCGGACACGGACGACAATTGCATCTCATCGACATCAGCGGCATTGTCAGTTAACGGGCGTCTTACGCTGTGGATGCTACGACTGCTCCGCGGCAGTCTCTCCTGATTTCGAATCAACGACAAGCGTGGGATAGCGGTGCAGGTAATCGCGACGATCGACTGGTGGACCATCGGAGGATACGGCATAGCGATCGTGTTATGCGCGGTCCTCATTGTGCCGATCTTGCTGGGGATTTTCTATACCAAAGAATTCCAACGGCTCTTTGAAAGCGCGCTGCCGTTGCAAGCAGAGCTCGTAGAGCCCGCTCCGGATGACGATCCGGTCGAGTTGACCACCTCAACTGGTCGCCGACTTGTGGGAAGTTTGTTCCGGCATCGCGGCGGTGAGCGCCACGGGCTGATCATCTTTTGCCACGAATTCACCGGCAATCGCTGGATGTTTCAGCCCTACGTCGACTTCATGCGCGACGATGGTTTCGACGTGTTTTCGTTCGACTTTTCGAACCACGGGCAAAGCGACGCGATCGACGGCTACCAGCCGCTGCAATGGGTCACCGAGCACGAAGTGGCCGATGTCGAAACGGCGATCGAATATGTCACGTCACGGCAAATTGCTGCGTACGATGAAATTGGATTATTTGGAGTCTCCAAGGGAGGCGGTGCAGCCATTGTCGCAGCTGCGCGCAATCCCCGGATTCAGGCAGTGATCACCGATGGCGCCTTCCCCACGCATTCCATCGTCACCATCTACGTCGAGCGCTGGGTGCACTTGGTCGTCGCCTTTGGCGGATTTCTGCGGATGCTCCCGCAATGGGTGCACGCGGGTATCACGCGTATGGAGTTGTTGCGAATACAGCGACGCCGACATTGTCGCTATCCCCATGTGGAGTCATCGTTTAGGGTGCTTACTCGGCGTCCGTGGTTTCTGATTCACGGCAATCGGGACAATTACGTTCGCACGGAGGTCATCGAGGCGATTTTTAATGGAAATGGCCAACCGGAGCAATTTTGGAAAGTCAGTGGGGCAAAGCACAACCAGAGCATTCAAGTGGCACAGCAGGAATACCACGACAAGGTACGTTCATTTTTCCTAACGCACTTAAATCCTAGCAACTCGTGAACCCATAAGCTTTGCGTTATGCGAACATTCTGCATTGGGAGAGCGCTGTTCTCCCCTTATTCGTTTGCGATTTTCCAGATAGATCCTTACCATGAGCAGTTAAGAGTCTGTGTAAACTACACAGAGTTGTGCGTTTCCGTCGGTATGGTGAATTGGGACTTCATCATTTTTGCGGCCGTTTCAATTCTGCAGTTACACACGAATGGAAACTATCGTTGGGTCCCCCCGCGATCGCATCTCCCAGGGCTGGGAACAATCGGTCACGGCAGTGAGTTGATAGTTTTCCCCAGAAATGTGCAAATAGAGTCTATCTGCCCTGGTCCGGTCGTAAGATCAATCGTGGTAACTCGGATAACCAATTCGCAAAATCCCCAGTGAGGGTTCGCATCGTGTAAGCGATGCCAAATTGTGTCGTATGCACCAGTCGGCAGTCGATGAGGAATTAGGTTCGGTTGGGAAATCCTCCTATTGCGCCGTCTGATTTAAACCGCATTGTATCGATTGGCAACCAAGGAAATTGATGTCGGTAGGCGTACGCAAAACAACTGACGAGACCGCTGAAACGGTCAAAGCCCACTCCACGGCCGACCCGGTCGCTTGGCTTTTCCCCGGACTGGGCTCGCGGTTTGTCGGCATGGGAGCCGATATCATCGGCAAATCCCCCGTAGCCGACAAATTGATTGCACTCGCTGCTGAGAAACTAGGCTACGACATTCTTGAGGTGTGCCTCTCCGGCAGCGGCCGGAAAATTGTGCCGCCGCGTATTGAGGCACAAGTCATTTACGTCATCAACTGTGCCTACGTAGATGTCTTGCGCAGCTTGGACCGCCAACCGCAGTTCGTCTGCGGACACAGCCTGGGAAGTTGGGCCGCTGCTTACGCCTCCGGAGCAATCGATTTCGCATCCGGTTTAGAAATGGTCACCACCGTCGAAGATCTGTTGGAACAACGGATCGCAGACGGTGAACAAGCAATGGGTGTAATCATCGGACTAGGCGAGGAAACCGTAACAGGGATCTGCGCTGACCAACAAGATGTTTACCTTGCCAACAGCAACTCCCCGGAACAATTTGTGATTGCCGGCCGCGCCGCCGGTGTCGATGCGGCCTTGGAAAAAGCTGGAGAGCTGGCGGCAAAGAAATCCCAACGCATTGCCGGCTCACGGGCCATGCACACTCCCTTGCTGGCCGATGTGAACGGCGAACTCCAAACAGCGCTGGCGAAGATTACGATCAACGAGCCGACCATTCCTCAAATGAACTGCGACACGGCGTGCCCCATGCACACGGCGGAGTATGTTCGCCGACATTTAGGCCAATTCCTCCAACAACCTGTGCGTTGGGAGGCTTCCATGCACGCGTTAAAAGCTTTGGGCGTCGCACAGTTTGTTGAAGTCGGCGCCGCAGCAGTTCTGACTGGGATGATGCCGTTCATTGATCCCTCTGCGAAAATTGAAACGGTCTCCGATTTGCTCGCACAAGATGAAACGGCCAATGCCATTGACCTGACAAGTCCTGTTTTGACGGACCGGTAGTTCATGACGAACCCTTTGCAACCACTATTACTTTCGGGCAACCAAGCGATCGCACGCGGCGCCTACGAAAGCGGCGTACGTGTCGCCACCGGCTACCCGGGAACTCCCGCTACGGAAATCGTGGAGAGCGCCTCGACCTACGGCTCGTTGGAAGCCATGTGGTCGGTGAACGAGAAGGTCGCGCTGGAGACCGCGCTGGGAGCCGCATTTGCCGGCGTCCGCTCGATGGTCTCCATGAAACACGTTGGGCTGAACGTGGCAGCCGATCCGCTGTTCTCCGCTTCGTACACAGGCATCAACGGCGGCATGCTGGTCATTGTCGGCGATGACCCTTCGGCGCACAGTTCACAAAACGAGCAAGACAGTCGGCATTACGCCCGCGCCGCTAAACTCCCCATGCTCGAGCCCTCCAACAGCCAGGAGGCGAAGGACTTTGTCGGGATCGCTTTGCACTTGAGCGAAAAATACGACACGCCCGTTATGATGCGGCTTACCACGCGGGTGTGTCATACGCAAAGTCGCGTCACGCTGGGCTCCCCCGATCCGTCACGCAAT
Organism: Symmachiella dynata; assembly: GCF_007747995.1. Classification (NCBI taxonomy): domain Bacteria; kingdom Pseudomonadati; phylum Planctomycetota; class Planctomycetia; order Planctomycetales; family Planctomycetaceae; genus Symmachiella; species Symmachiella dynata. The sequence goes on from NZ_CP036276.1 coordinate 6,853,429, forward strand.
GGAGCCACAGGGTTTCAACCCGATTTCGACAAATACGTCCTGCTGCCTCGCCAAGCCATCAGCCGGCACATGGTGATCGAAGATCGCATGCTGCACATGGCCGACTTGGCTGAACGACTCGACATCAACCAGACGGAATTCCGCGACACCAAATTAGGCATCGTCACCTCCGGGATGTGTTATGCCTATGTCCGCGAAGCTTTTCCGGAAGCGTCGGTCTTGAAATTGGGCATGACCTATCCGCTGCCGGCCGAATTGATTCGTGATTTTGCGTCAAAGGTCGACCGGTTGTTGGTCATCGAAGAACTCGACCCGTTTCTCGAAGAGCATATTCGCGCACTGGGAATCGAAGTCGAAGGCAAGAGTTGGGTCCCCCGCGTCGGCGAGTTGACACCGCAGCGGATTTTGGCAAGTTTTGCCGCCGGTGTTCCGCAACCGATCGAAAACGGCGACCCCGAGGTTCCCGGCCGCGCCCCGCGCATCTGCCCCGGTTGCCAATACCTGGGCATCTTTTCAGTCGTCTCCAAGTTGAACGTGACGGTTGCCGGCGACATTGGCTGCTACACGCTCGGATCGTTCGCCCCCTGGAATGGCATCGACACGGTTGTCTGCATGGGGGCCAGCATCGGCACCGCCTTGGGCATGGAAAAGGCGCTGAAGAACAAAGGCCAGGGCCGGATTTTGGCGGTCATTGGTGACGGCACGTTATTGCACTCCGGCATTCCCGCGCTGATGGACGTGGTCTACAACAAGGGGCAGATCACGATCCTCATTCTGGACAACTCCACCACTGCCATGACCGGACTGCAAGGGCATCCCGGCAACGGCCAAGGCCTGCAGGGCCGGGAGTCGCAGGGCATCGACATCGAAAAGCTGTGCGAAGCGATCGGCATCGAGTGGATCCGCGTCGCCAATCCATACGACATGGATGAGACCGAGGATATCCTCCGTGACGCACTGGAGCATCCCGGACCCGCTGTCGTCATCAGCCGCGCGCCCTGTCTGCTCATCGAACGCAAAGCGCCCGTGCAACAAGCGTTCGTCACCGCCGAAGCCTGTACGGGATGTGGCGAGTGCATGAAAGTTGGTTGCCTGGCCGTCGAAAAGCACGTGCTGGACGAAAATTGGGTGGCGCGGATCAACGAGGATCTGTGCATCGGTTGCACATTGTGCGTCCAAGCCTGTCCCGAAGATGCGATCGCGCCGCGCTCATTAACGGCCACCCCCAACTTGATTGAGTTGCAACCCTCATGAGATCAGCAACGCTTACGAGCCAGTCGTCCGTGATGTTCACCGGCGTCGGCGGGCAGGGAATCCTGCTGGCGGGCGATGTGTTGGCGGCCGTCGCCCTGCAAGCGGGGTTGGACGTCAAGAAAAGTGAAATCCGCGGATTGAGCCGCCGCTTCGGCAGCGTCTGGTGCCAAGTCCGTATGGCCGAAGAAGTCCACTCGCCCGTCTGCGGCGAAGGGGCGATTGATTTCTTAGTTTCGCTGGAGATGCAAGAAGGCCTGCGACGCTTGCCGTATCTCAACAACAACGGCACCGCACTGATCAACCGCTTGTGGATTGACAGCAACGGTACCTCCCGCTCCGAACCGCCGCCGGAGTTTGATGAACTGAAATATTCCAACTGCCTGTGGCTGGACGGCACCGAAACCACCCACAACGCCGAGCAAACGCGGAGCCTGAATTTCTATATGCTCGGCGCGCTGTCCGGCATCTTGCCCTTCGACGAGTCGACCTGGAAGGCCGCCATCGAATCGGTCGTACAACCACGGTTCCTCCCCGCCAACCTCGAAATGTTCGCCGCCGGCAGCGACGCCGTCCTCATGCACCCCGCCACCCCACGCAAACCCAAATAGCGCAAAGCGTAGGGTGCGTCGCGACGCACCTTTCTAAGTAGTCCGGTGGATCATCCCAACCAACCCATACGCCGCACACGTATGGACAACAGGATTTAGCCACAGAGGACACCGAGAGCACAGAGAAAAGATTGGCAACCCGCTCTTTTAACTTGCCAGCGCAACCTTCTCCCCAAAGATTCTCAGTGGTCAATCTTCCCAGGCAGTCTACCTCACATCGCACCGATCGAGGTAGGACGAAAGATTCCTCGCCCCTTATCGTCGCCACCAATGCGTCTCAGCGATGATACTTTCCAGCAAGCTGATACTTACCTCTCGTCGAAAAAACCTTGCTGTCGGCCGCCAAAACGCGTATGACAAGGGACCGGTACGAACACGTTATCATCCCATCGAGGCACAAACCTATGCCCGGAATTATCAATGGTGGCGCGGGGAGGTATGCGGACAGCTTACAAACCGAGTTTGACGAAAAGATGCAGCAACTCGAGCAGCAACTCCAGTCAGCAGCCAGCCTACCAGCCCAAGAAGACTTGAAGCGGCAAATCGCCGAGACCGAAGCTCGCCACCGGGAAACGCTCAAGTCGCTTTGTTACAATCTATACTAAGCCTCGCCGCTCGAATTGTTCTACTTCGCCTGGTCGGTCACGCCCATGCCACATCAACAAACCATTGATACGATCGTCCGCATACTTCGCAAAAGCCGGAGCATTCTGTTCGTGACTGGAGCGGGAATGTCAGCGGACTCTGGGGTCCCGACGTATCGCGGCATTGGGGGGCTCTATGAGGTTGAATCCACGGAAGACGGGTTGCCGATTGAAGCCATCCTTTCCGGAACGATGATTCGCACAAATCCGCTACTGACTTGGAAGTACCTCGCCGCTATTGCCGCCGCAGCGGAGGGGGCGACTATCAACCGGGGGCATTCTGTCATCGCGGAAATGGAACGCCATTTCCCCCGTGTCTGGACTTTGACTCAAAATGTCGATGGCTTTCATCGTGCAGCGGGTTCACAGAACGTGATTGAAATACACGGCAATATGCGGTCACTCTCCTGTATGGGGTGTACTTATCGCCGGAACCTAGATGAGACGGCTGGTTTACAAATCCCGCCTCGTTGTCCTGCTTGTGACGACATCCTCCGACCGGACGTCGTGCTTTTCGAGGAGGCCTTGCCCGAAGACTCGCTGCGGAGTCTGCAACGTCAACTGGAAACCGGTTTCAGTGTCGTTTTCAGCATCGGGACCAGCGGGCTGTTTCCTTATATCCAAGAACCCATAGCGGCTGCCCGTCGGCGTGGTGTGCCGACAATTGAAATCAATCCTGATGAAACCATCATTTCGTCCATGGTCGATTATCAGCTACAGTTGGGTGCCGCTGACGCGCTGCAGCAGATATGGCAGCGATATTCGTTGGCCAACTGATGTCGGCCGAGGAATGATGAAATTGAATAGCTGCGTCTTGAACAACCGTGGAATGAATTCAGAAGCCTGCCTCGCCGCTCGAATTGTGAATGGGATTGAAACGCAACCATGGACACGCTCTTTAATAAGCCAGCTTCCCCGGTGGCCGAACAAGCTCCACCGAAATCGTTGTTAGAAATCGCCAAGATCATTTTTTTGTCGTGGGAAAAACTACGCATCGGCTATTTGGCGATACTCATCCTGATAACGCTCGTGCCGTCGTTGCTCGCCCCCAGCGAAGTGTGGTATTCCGTTCGCTTTTGGGTCCGGCTTGCCGAAGGGGCAGTGCTCGCCAATATTTGCTATTTCGCCGGGCCGATCATAGAAACGTACTGGACCTGGTTGGGCTTCCGCGGTTCATGGCTGCGGATTGTCTTGTTCATCGTCGGCACGTTGTTCGCTTGCCTGCTTGCGTTAGGAGTCATGGCAACACTGTTGCTGCACGGCATGGATCATTTAGATTGACCTTCGCAGCGTGCCTGAAATACACAATGCCGTAGGGCAGGCTCCCGCCTGCCTGAGTTATGAAGAGCGACACCACCAATCAAATCCACGGCAGGCGGGAGCCTGCCCTACGACTTTTTAGCGCTCGGTAACCAACATGATCGAACCGCATTTGCCGCAACAGAGCGAGACGACTGCCGTGATCCGCGACGCGCTGGCGGCGGCGGTTCAGCAGGGGGCTTCTGACTTGCATGTGGTTGTCGGGCATCCGCTCACGTTGCGGTTGAACGGCCGATTGCAGGAATTGCCTGGGCCGGTTTTGACCGATGGGATTGTCGCCCCGGCATTGCGCGATCTGTGTCCGCCGGAACGTTGGCAATTGTTCCAGGCAGAGCACAATCTCGATTTCGCGTTGGAGTTGGACATCAACGGGCAACCGGGCCGATTTCGCGTGAACTATTTTGTGAACGGCGAGCACAGCGGCGGTTGTTTTCGCGTGATCCCCGCTGCCATTCCCAGTTTTCAATGGGCCGGTTTTCCGGTCGAAGTTGCAGACCGATTGACGCAAATCCGCAACGGGTTAGTGCTCTTTTCCGGCGTAACCGGAGCGGGCAAGACGACCTCGTTGGCGATGATCATCAATCTGTTGATGCAAGGCAGCGGGCTGCGGATCATCACCGTCGAAGAGCCGATCGAATACGTCTTTCCCATGCGGAGCGGGTCGTTGATCACGCAGCGCGAAGTCGGCCGCGATGTCCAGTCGTTTGCCGATGGTTTGAAGTACGGCTTGCGGCAGGATCCCGACGTGATTTTGGTTGGCGAAATCCGCGATAAACAGACTGCTCAAATGGCACTCAGCGCCGCTGAGACGGGGCACCTGGTGTTTTCCACACTGCACACCCGCGATGCCAAGGGGGCCATTTCACGGTACACCGATTTCTTTCCGCAAAACGTGCAAAACGAAATCCGCGGGCAACTCTCGCAAAGCCTGCAAGCAGTGATCTGCCAGCACCTACTCCCCAGCTTCGACGGAGAAAAGCGCGAGTTGGCCCTGGAGATCCTCTACCGCAACTCCCCCATCGCCAGCGCCATCCGCTCCGGCAAAACCGACAGCATCGACCGCAACATCCTCACCGGCCGCGCCGACGGGATGATCACCTTTGACGAATCGATCAAGCGTCTGTTGCAAGCGGGAAAGATCGATCGCGAAACGGCAGAGCGGTTCGTGACCGACACAGGGATGTTAGCCCGGTGATGTCCCATACTTTTTGTAGAGACCGAAGGAACCCACGATGCCGTATGTAAATATCCAAATTACCCGCGGCGCCACCCGCGAGCAGAAAGCGGAGCTGGTCAAAGACACGACCGCTTCGCTCGTCCGCGTGCTGGGGAAGCAACCGGAACATATCCACGTCGTGATTCAGGAAATCGCCGAAGAAGACTGGGGCTATGCGGGCCTGTTGACGGATGAGTGGAAGCAGCAGCAATCGAAATAGAAACGTGACCAGCATCCTTTTTCGTGTATTTCGTGCCTTTCGTGGTTGTAATAAATGAACCACGAAATTGACGAAAGACACGAAAAGTCGGCCGGTGAAACCAGGCATCCGGTAGCGAGGCCATACGAACGATGAATCTTATCGAGTCACATATGTTTCACTATGCAAGCGGAGAACCTGTCGAGATCGGTGATAAAGTTGATTATTTATACGCCAACGGCTGGCATCGCCACGTCGTCGTCTCAATCTTCGCGCCGATGACGGCGGAGGCAGAAGGATTTGATTGTCGCGAAACTGGAGGCGTCTTCCTGGCCGACGATACAAGTGCAACCGCTGGAATGTTGTTGATGCCGCCGGATCGAGATGACTGGGATGAGGTAAAGTTTATCGGTCGCGCGCAGTCGTAATATCTGTCGTACCGCCCAGTGGCCCGCCTATTGGTGATCATGAAAGACGCGATAGCGCATTGTGAATTTGGCGGTCTCCAGTGCGTCGTGTGATCTCGCCATTAAGTAGAGAGGCCGTATTCTTTTTTCGTGTATTTCGTGCCTTTCGTGGTTGTAATCAATAAACCACGGAATTGACGAAAGACACGAAAAGTCGGTTCGTGAAAGGTGAGAATTCATTCAGAGCAGCATGTAGATCTTTCGGTAGGTAAACAACCAAACAAAGGAACGACTTCACGATGCCGCGCCCTCAATTTACGAAACAAGAGCAGGTCCTCATTGACTGGGTGAAAGTATCCTCGGGTGACAGCAGTTCTTATATGTGGACGTATCTGGTGACAACGGCAATCATCGCTGGATTTGCTGTTTATTTTGAAAGTATTGTGATGCTGGTATGCGCGTTTGTGATCGTCGGTTTCTTTCGTATCAAGGAGGAGCACGCCCAAAAAAGATGGGCTCCGATTTGGACGTCGATCCTCACGAAGTACGAAGAGGCATTAGCAGATGGTGACGTGTCCCCCGAGCAAGAGGGCGAGACTTAGTTCTGACGAACGACAGCTGTACCAAGTATTGTGGAAATTAGACCATTGAATCTAGAAATCGTCGACGGTGACTTGCTCGATCAAGATGTGGACGTGATCGTCAATGCGTGGAACCGCAATATCATTCCCTGGTGGCTGCTGTTGCCGCAAGGCGTCTCGGGAGCGATCAAAAAGCGGGGCGGTTATGCGCCGTTCCGGGAGTTGGGCAAGCTCGGCCCGATTCCACTGGGAGGGGCCGTGGTCACGGGTGCGGGCCAGCTTCCGTACAAAGCGATCATCCACGTCGCCGGCATCAGCATGTGGTGGCGGTCCTCAGAACGCTCGATCCGCGATTCCACCCGCAATGCCCTGGTTGTTGCCACAGAGCAAGGCTTTCAATCCATCGCCTACCCACTCATCGGCGCCGGCACCGGCGGCGGATCACCGGACGACGTCCTGGCGATCATGCAGGATGAGCTCGCGAAATGCGACTATGACGGTTTAGTGCGCCTCGTGCGATTTCGTCGTTGAAACCAACCCTATATAACCACGGTGCAAACATGAGATGGTTTTATGCCGTTTTGATGACGGCCATGATATTCATCACAGGATGTGGAGGGTCTGCCGGAGGCGTTCATGTTTGGGACGCTGTTGAACAAAACGATGCGGCGGGTATCAAAACCTATTCCAATGCGGAGGGTGACCTTGACATCCGTAACTTCGGTGGAGAGACACCATTGTTCCTCGCACTCTCCCTGAAACATTTCGAGAGCTACAAAGCGCTTTTGGAGTGCGGAGCAGATCCCAATATCATTATGAGCAAGCAGCGCGTTGTCACACATTGGGCGGCCATGGAAGGCGATGCAAAATGGCTCAAGTTAGCCTTGGAGCATGGAGCAGATCCTAACTTAGTCAATATTGGTTCTGGACCTCCCCCTGAAGGAACTCCACTTCATTTCGCCATCGGTAGGCACATCGACAATATCAAGCTCCTAATTCAATACGGTGCTGACATCGATAAACCGGACTACTTAAACTGTTCTCCCATTACACAAGCTGCTATGCAAAACGAATTTGAAGTAGTTATTCTCCTCCTCGAAAGTGGTGCGGATTACAAAAGCGCGCGTTGTGGAGGAAGGACGTTTCAGGAGATCATGGATGAAAGAAAACTGATCAAGGGCAAGTATTTTGATCGGCCTGAAGTTCAAGACCAATTGCGCGCTATTGAAACCTGGCTAGAAGAGCACAAATAACCGCCCCGGGGTGGCTCACAAAGATTCTTTGTGGGCCGACGAAGTCGGCAGGCGTTGCTTCAACTTTCACGGCGCTGCGGCGCAAATGCTCCTGCGGCTGCGCCGCCCCGAAAGAGAATCTTTCGGGGCCACCCGGCGTTGCTTGCCATTTCATTTTTTTCAATTTTTTCGTGTATTTCGTGCTTTTCGTGGTTGTAATAAATGAACCACGATAATTCGGCCGGTACAACCGCCCACACGTCCTCATCCCAACAACCCGTTGTGCCGCAACAGCGCCTCGGTGCTGGGTTGGCGGCCGCGGAAGTCTTCGAAGACTTCCATGGGGTGACGGCTGCCGCCTTGGGAGAGGATGGTGTTGCGGAAGCGGCGACCGGTGTCGGCGACGGCGGCTTCGTCCTCCAAGCCGGCATCCTCGAAGGCAGAGAAGGCGTCGGCGCTGAGGACTTCGGCCCATTTGTAGCTGTAATACCCCGCCGCATAACCGCCGGCGAAAATGTGGCTGAAGGCGCACAGGAAACGGTCTTCGGGCAACAGCGGCAAGACGGAGGTGGTTTCCGCCACGCGGCGCTGCACGTCGAAAATGGTTTCTGTCCCGTCGGGATCGAAGTTGCTGTGCAGTTCCAGATCGGTGATGCCAAACGACAATTGCCGTAGCATCATCGAACCAGCGCGGAAGTTGCGCGCCGCACAGATTTTTTCGAACAGTTCATCCGGCAACGGTTCGCCCGTTTCGACATGCGACGTCATGCCGATCAGCGTCGGTTTGTGGTAGCACCAGTTTTCCATGAACTGGCTGGGCAATTCGACCGCATCCCATTCGACACCGTTGATCCCCGACGCGTCCGCTTCATTCACCGTGGTGAGCATGTGTTGCAAACCGTGGCCGAATTCGTGGAACAAGGTTTCGACTTCGCGGAAGGTCATCAACGACGGTTTGTCCCCCACCGGCGGCGTGCTGTTGCAGACCAGATGCGCGACCGGCAATTGCACTTCACCATCCAACATCCGCCGGCTGAGGCAATCATCCATCCATGCGCCGCCCCGTTTGTTTTCCGGACGGGAATAGGGATCGAGATAAAACGCCGCCAACGGTGTGCCGTCTTCATCGGCAATCTTGAAGTAACGCACATCCTTTTGCCAAACCGGGGCTTCGCCATCCGCAGCTGTGACCACGATACCAAACAACCGCCGCACCAAACCGAACATCCCTTCCAGCACGTTGGGCAAGGCAAAGTACGGTCGCAATTCTTCGTCGGTGTAATCAAACTTCTGTTCGCGCAGCCGCTCGGCCCAGAAGGCGACATCCCAATGCAATAGTTCCTCGGTTTGTCCCGAAGCGGCGGCGAGCTCTTTGAGGTCTTCCAAATCCTGCTGTGCATTGTCGTACGATGCAGCCCGCAATTCTTCGGAGAGTGTGAGCACCGCTTCGACGCTCGGCGCCATTTTTTTGGCCAGGCTCAGTTGCGCGAAGTTTTGATATCCCAACAGCGCCGCCTTTTGTTGGCGGAGTTGCAGCGTGCGTGTGATGATGTCGGTGTTGTCCCATTCCCCGGACGAAGCACGCGTGAGGTAAGCCCGAAACACCTGTTCGCGCTGCCCGCGATTGCGGCTGTGCTGTAAAAACGGCTGCACGACTGGGCCGTCCAAAGTGACTCGCCACGGCCCGGCCTCGGGTGTGGCTGCGGGTTCGTCTTCGTCTTTGGCTTGGTTGTAAGACTGCGCGGTGAGTTGTTTGAGACTTTCCGGCCAGCCTTCGACATCGGCCGCAGCGGTGACGGTCAGCGACCAAGCTTTGGTGGCATCGAGCACGTGATTGGAAAAATCGGTGCTCAGTTTCGAAAGATCGCGCGCGATTTGGTTGAACCGTTCGAGCGCCTCTCCTTCCAAGCCAACACCAGCCAATTCGGCGTTGAGCAATTTGTCGTCGACGATACGCCGCTGCGTTTCTGATAACGTCGCCCAGACATCCCCGTCTTTGATCGCTTTAAGCGCCTTGTAGATCGGTTGGCTTTGCCCAACGCGGAGTCCGAAATTCACGACATCCTGCAGCACGGTTTCATGGGCTTCACGGATTTCCGGCGAGTTTTGCACGCTCAGCAGATGCCCCACCGGCCCCCAGGCTTGTTCGAAGGGTTGATCCAACTCTTCGAGCGGCTGCATGATGCCGTCCCAGGTGGGAGTGGCATTTTGTTCGATGTCGGCCAACTGTTTTTCAGCTTCGGCAATGCAATGTTTGACCGCCGGCACCACGTGCTCAGGTTGGATCGCGTTAAACAGCGGCAGCCCCGCATGTTGCAGTAGCGGATTGTATTCCAAGGTGTCCGTGTTGGATGTCATTAGTTGAGTCCCTTCGGTGTTGATATTTTCGTGAGTCTGCCCTGGTTCCCAAACTCTGTTTGGGAACCAGTATTGGCGAAGCTCTGCTTCGCGCGGTCGGGTGAATCGGTTTGATTTCGTTTGTGGTTATTTATCGTTGGCGAAGCAGAGCTTCGCTTGAGTGCGTTCCCAAACAGAGTTTGGGAACGAGTTATTGTCTTTTCTAACTTTGCGAACTTTGCGGCTTTGCGTGAGGTCTTTTTTCAGTAGGGCTATCAGTCGCCCTCTGCGAGAAAGGTGCGTCGCGACGCACCCTACATTTCGTTATTTTTGCTTTTCGATGTGGTTGCGGATGAATTGTTTGAATTCGTCTTTGATGTCTTGCGGGGCGGCGTGGCCCATGGCGGGGCGCTCAACGGTTTGTTTTTCGCCGCGGAGTTGATTGTAGGCGGCAAAGTTTGTCGTGGGCGGGCAGACGGCATCGATGAAGCCGATGCTTAGAATCGCGTCCGCATCGGTTCGGGCAGCGAAGTTCACCGCATCGAAATACCGCGACGCCTCTAAAGCCGCTGCTTCGGGTTGGCCGGCATCGTCGATCGGCACCAGTTTGGGCCAACCGTTGATGCGATTGATCACGCGTCCGGAGTGATCGCACATCGCGGGGACGCCGACAGCAATGGCGGTCACGCGCGGTTCTAATCCCGCAGCCACCAGGGATTGTCCGCCCCCTTGGCTATGTCCGCTGACGATCAAAATCTTGCCATCCCATTCCGGTTGCGCGGTCAAAAAGTCCATTGCTCGCATCAGCCGCAGATACATGCCGAGAAAGTAACTCGTATCGCGCGAGTCGCGTCCATCGTGACGGTAGGTTTTTAACTTACCGGTCGCCAAGTCGCGATAGAATTTCGCCGGACGGCCGTTGGGGATGCCATGGGCGTTGATGTCGAGCGCCAACAATCCCATCCGCGCCCCCTCGACGGCATTGCCCAACGAAGAACTTCGCACCCCAGAGCCATGCACATAGAGTAACGCGGGCAAACTTTTGGGCGCTGCGTTTTTGGGCCGCGCCAAATACCCCGACACAGGTGTGGGGCCGAGACAATTGACCTGCACGTCAAATGTCTCAATCTCCTCATCCGGTGACTTGACCGGCGTGACTTCAGCCGTCGCAGGCACAGCGGCGAGCCGCTCCTTTTGCATCGCCCAGAACTCGTCGAAATCCTCCGGAGCCGGCAAGCTGGGTTGGATCATTTCGGGACTGACCGCCGCTGCGGCGATGGCCGTTAAGGGGCGACCGGCTTTGGGCGTGACCTTCACGACGCAGCGCAAAAACCCTGGTTCGGGCATCACACCGCGAACGTGGATCGGTTTCCCTTGTAGTTCCGCTCGCCCAACGGTCAATGCCGTCAGGCCATCCTTGGTCAATGTATAGTTCACCCGGCCCGACGTCGCTGGTTGGCCATATTTGAGTACGTCGATTTGAAAATCAACCGGTTCGGCGGTTTCATAACGCGCGTTTTCGCGATCGGTCGAAACACTCACATCGTAAGGTTGCACCTCCCGTACGCGATGACTGAGGGTATCGCCAATGAAGATTTCATCGCTGGGACTCACGCAGATCCCGTGCGGACGCGCCAACCCTGCTGTGAGTGCCGGACGATTGTCGCCGTTATACTTTGCGACATCCGGTCCAGCTCCGGCCACGGTGGCGATCATGCCGGTCTGTGGATCGATTTTGCGAATGACTTGGTTCTCGGTGTCGCAAACGAATACGTCACCGTTGCTCCCCACAGCAATGCCCTTGGGGCCGTTGAACGTCGCTTCGAGCGCGGGGCCGTTGTCACCGGAAAATCCTTTTTTACCCGTTCCGGCAATATGTTGAATTTTGCCGCTGGCCAGATCCAATTTCCAAATACTGTGTCCTTCGCGCAGTGCAATCCACATGGTTTGGCCGTCGATATCCAAGGCGCGCGGCCCAAGAATGGGTTGGCCTTTTACCGCTGCACCGTCGGTTGGCAAAGTTTTTTCGCCGTTGCCAGCAATCGAGTCGACGATACCTGTCTTGAGATCGATACGACGGATGCGGTGATTGCCGATGTCGGCCACGTACAATCCGCCATTGTCATCCAAGGCAATACTGTGTGGTCTGGAAAACTGAGCTTTAATCGCCGGTCCGCCGTCACCGGCATAACCTTGCTGGCCCGTTCCCGCTACAGTGGAAATGATTCCCGTTTTCGCATCGACGCGGCGGATGAGGTGATTTTGCATTTCGACGAAGAACATATTTCCGTCGGCATCAAAACGAACTTCGTACGGTTCGTTGAGCATCGCTTCGGTCGCCGGGCCGCCGTCGCCGGAGTACCCTTTTTGGCCATTACCCGCAACTACGGTCAATTTTTTGGTTTTTCGATCCAATCGCCACACGCGGTGATTGAGCACCTCAGTGATGTAGAGTGCCCCATCGGGTCCAAGCTCCACGCCGAACGGCTGTCCGATATTCACGCCATCGCTGCGGCCTTGGCTGACGTTGTTGTCCGGTTTGCCGGTTCCCGCTACAGTCGATATCTTTCCGGCGAGGGCAAATTCCGTCACGCCTAAGGCGACAGCCAATACGGTGACGAATGCGAGCAGATGACGTTGTCTCATGATGAACGGCCTTAGAATGATTGCGGCAATGATTGATCGTTGGGAGAGCGACTCGTAGTTTATCGCGGAACCGGTTGGAATTCCAAGGCGCGTGTCGTAATGCGCGTGGCCGCTGCAGGTACAAACCACTACCATAACAATGGCTATTTCGTCCTCCCAGCCTCCGGCTCCGCCGAGGGGTATTGCACAGCAGTAGATAAAAATGACGACCAACCATCCCGATCCCCGCTCCCTCACCCGCGAAGAAATCCGCAAAATCCAGTCCGAGCGGCTGGTTGAAATGTTGGCGGAGATCATTCCCCAAAACTCGTTTTGGACGACTCGTTTCGAAGAGGCGGGAATTGATCCAGCCACGATCAGGAGCGTCGACGACCTGCCGCGATTACCAACGGTGACCAAAGCCGAGATTCTCGCCGACCAAGCGGCACATCCGCCGTACGGGTCCAACTTGACCTACCACGTCGATATGTACAGCCGTTTGCACCAAACCTCAGGCACGACCGGAGCGCCGATGCGTTGGATGGACACGCCGACCTGTTGGAATTGGCTGATGCGTTGCTGGTCCCAGATCTATCAAATCATTCGTCTCACGCCGCAAGACCGGTTGGTGTTCCCGTTTTCATTCGGGCCGTTTCTAGGATTCTGGGCCGGGTTTGAAGGAGCGGTCCGGTTGGGAAATATGTGTCTACCGGGTGGAGGCATGAGCAGCCAGGCGCGACTGGAATTGATCGAGCAACACGGCGCCACGTTTGTCTGTTGCACGCCGACTTATGCGCTGCGGCTAGCCGAAATCGCGCGCGAACAGGGCATCGATCTGGCCGGCAACTCGGTCCGCATTATCTTGGTAGCCGGCGAACCGGGCGGAAATATCCCCGCAACGCGACGCGCCATCGAAACGGCCTGGGGCGCGCGGGTCATCGATCATTGGGGAATGACTGAGGTCGGCGCGCTGGCCGTGGAAAGTATCGACCGCCCCGGCAGCTTGTACATGCTGGAAACCGAGTGTATCGCCGAGATCATCGACCCCGCGACGGGACAACCGGTGGCCGTAGGCGAAGAAGGGGAGCTGGTCGTCACAAATCTCGGCCGTCACGGCAGCCCGCTCATCCGTTACCGAACGGGGGATCGAGTCCGCGCCGCTATCCCGGCAGCCGACGACGACTTACAAATGCTCAGTTTGGACGGCGGAATTCTGGGCCGCACGGACGACATGATCACCATTCGCGGCAACAACGTTTATCCTTCCAAGTTAGAAGGGATTTTGCGAGAGTTCGACGACATCGTCGAGTACCGCATCGAAGTCAGCACGCGCAAATCGATGCATCACGTAAAAATCGAAATCGAGCCGCAGCCGCACATTCAAGACTCGGAAGCCAAATTTCAGTTGGCGTCGAAATTGGCTGAGGCGATCAAAGACCGTCAAAATTTCCACGCAGAGATCAGCATCGTCCCCAGCGGCAGCCTCCCCCGCTTCGAGTTAAAAGGCCGCCGTTTTTTCCGTGTGGAGTAACTATGGTCACAATTCGTTCTCCCCGGGAGGGCAAAGCTCCTGCTGAGCCGCGCGCAACGAAACGGCTCACAGGGCTGTTTGGCGCGCAACATTGCCAGCGACCTTAAGCTTGCCTATTGATTTTTTCTGATGCTTCGCGGTGTGCCCTCGCATGAGGCATGCGCGGCTCGGCGGGAGCCTCGCCCTCCCTGATCGCTGGGATGAATTCGCGAACAGCGGGCAGCGCGCAAAGTTGCCAACCGTCATCCTGTAACCGCGGCAACAATTCCGCCATCGCCGCTGGCGTCACAGCGCGGGACTTGGGGTTATCGTGCAAGCAAACAATGCTGCCCGGGCGAATGCGGTTGTGTGTCCATTGTGCGACATGCGCTGCCGTCGCGGTCGGTGTGAAATCGCCCGGCAGGACGTCCCACATGACTAACTTTTGACCAGCATGTTTGCACCAGGTCAATGTGGCCGGCGTGATGCGTCCAAACGGGGGGCGCATCCAACGGATTGGCTCACCAGTCAATTGCTGCAGGATGTCGGTCGCACGTTCCAATTCCGCTTTGTATTCGTCGCTGGACACCTTCCAGGCGTTGGCGTGCGAATAGGTGTGATTGCCAATGGCATGCCCTGCGGAGAGCATGTCCCGCACCATTTGCGGCCGCTGCTCGGCATGATCGCCTCTTAGAAAAAACGTGGCGCTGGCCTGATGGCGGTCTAAGATCTCCAACAGCTGCGGCGTGGCGACCTCATCTGGTCCGTCATCGAACGTCAAATACAGATTTTTCCCCTGGGAGGGCATTTTCCAAAGCGGATCCCAGATGACATGGCGAAGCATGCGGGGCAAATAAGTGCCGATGACGTGAACCATAGACCATTCCTACAGGCAAGATTGTCGATGTGCCGAATTTGAGGCGGCGAAAGTTTAGCCAAATTCGGCGATCTTGTTGAGAGCGAATGTGGTGTGAAGTGATACGATTTGAGACCAACCACTCACAACGATGAAATTGACCTCTTGGTGGGGATTGACGCCCAAGCAGCGGTCTGCGACAAATAAAGTCCACGACATTTTCTATCCACAATTCCAGCCGTCGATTTTCAACGCTCTCAAAGTTTTGGAAAATACGATTACGGTTCTCTTTGCCGCGATTGCGGCCAAAATTCAGGACGTTATGCAAACCACATTTGGCCGTTGCTACCAAGTCATCGATGATTCGGTCTCTGAAATGGATGCCGAATTGACGGAACTCAGGCGATTTTTACACGCTCATCCCGAACCGAGCGGCGAAGAGGTGCAGACCACGCGGTTGGTGCTGGGCCGCTTGGAGGAGGCGGGACTGGAACCGCATATCTGTCACGGCGGATTGGGGCTGATCGCTGACCTTGAACTGGGGCACCCTGCTGCCGATGCACCGCGCATCGCCGTGCGAGCCGATATGGACGCGCTGCGGTTGGTGGATGAAAAGGACGTCCCCTACGCTTCGCAAAACCATGGCGTCACGCACGCCTGTGGTCACGATGCTCATACAACCATCACCTACGCCGCTGCCAAAACAGCGATACAACTTCGCGCCGCCATGGCTGAGTGTGAGCCGGGGGTGGGGGTCAAGATGCGTTTCATTTTTCAACCGGCGGAAGAAACCTGTGAAGGGGCGAAATCGCTGGTGGAGCAGGGGGTGCTCAAAGGGGTGGACGCCATCCTCGCCTTGCATCTCGACCCCGAACGGCCCGTTGGCGATGCCGGCGTACGGGACGGATTTCTGACGGCCAATTGCGATGAAATCGATTTCTTCATCCAAGGCCGGGGAGGACATGCCGCTCGGCCACATCACTCGATCGATCCTATCGCTGCCGCGTCGCAATTGGTCGGGGCGTTGTACCAGTATATCCCCCGGTCTGTGGATTCACGCGACCCCGCGGTCTTCACCGTCGGCAAAATCTTGGGGGGTTACGCCGCGAATGTCATTCCCGAAAGCGTGGAACTGCTCGGCACGCTCCGCACTATCGGCCGCGACACACGTTCGCGCATCATTCAACGTATCCGCGAGATCACGCATGGCGTGAGTGAATCGAGTGGCGTAAAAATCACCGTCGAATTCCGCAACCCACTGGCATCGGTCGACAACGATAAAAACATCAATCGCCTGCTCACCCAGGCCGCTCGTGACGTGCTGGGCGACTCGCATGTCAAACAGATTGATAAACCGAGCATGGGCTCAGAAGATTTCGGCGTCTATTTGGAACATGTACCGGGCGCTATGTACCGGCTGGGCTGTGCTGCTCCCAATTGTCCAGCGCACTTTTTGCATTCGCCAAAATTCGACATCGACGAGCGAGTGCTCCAACTCGGGCCGCGTATTTTTCTACGAGCGGCGCTACTGATTTCTCAAGAACTGAAAGCCGTTTCCGAGGGGTGAGTGACTGATGACGATGCCGTCTTTAGAGTTTAAACGTAACGATTATCCCACTGTCGGCGTGGAAATCGAATTACAACTCGTCGACGCCGAAACCATGGCCTTGTCGAATTCGATTTCTGATATCCTGGCGGAACTTCCCGCGGAAATTGAAGCGCGGGTCAAACCGGAGCTGATGCAGTCGTATTTAGAAATCAACACCGGCATCTGCAATACCGTCAACGACGTCGAACGCGACCTCCGTTCGGTCCTGCAACAGGTCGAAGCGATTACCGACAACTTAAACCTGAAGCTCTTTTGGGGAGCGACGCATCCCTTTTCTTCCTGGCGGGATCAAAAAATCACCGTCAACGATCGCTATTATCGCCTCGTGGAATTGATGCAAGACGTCGCCCGACGACTGGTGACATTTGGGTTGCACGTTCATGTCGGCGTCGACACGGGCGACAAGGCGATCATGATTTGCGATCGCATGATGCGACACCTGCCGCTGTTTTTAGCCTTGTCGGCCAACTCCCCCTTTTGGGAAGGCCGCAACACGGGGCTGCACTCCAATCGCTCTAAAATCATGGAAGGCCTCCCAACGGCGGGACTCCCCAGTCAAATGCGCAACTACAGCGAATACGTTTGGCTGGTACGTCACTTGGAAGAAACCGGGTTTATCAACTCCGTCCGCGAAATCTGGTGGGATGTGCGACCGCACAACAATTTTGGCACAGTAGAGATCCGCATGTGCGACATGCCCGCCCGACTCGATCAGGTGCTCGCCTTGACCGCCTTAACACAATGCTTGGTGGTGGCACTCTCGCGCGAAATTGACAACGGCACCTACCAATCGGAGTACCATCCCATGATGGTCGAGCAAAACAAATGGCGGGCCACCCGTTTCGGTTCCGATGCCCGCTTGGTCAACAGCGACGACTATAAGACGTACTCAGTCCAAGAAACGACCGACAACTTGGTCGACTTGCTACTCCCCATCGCCAAGGACCTGGATTGCCTCGAACGACTCGAATCCGTCCGCGACCTCCCCAAGCAAACCGGCGCTGACCAACAACTAGAAATCTTCGCCGAAACCAACAGCCGCAAAGAAGTCGTCCAACAAATGCTAGCCGCCAATCACTGGGCGAAGTAGGCTTGAGGCGTGAGGGAACAGGCGTGAGGGTTGGCCGATTCAAACCGAATCGCACTTGCCAAACTCGCAGACCATGTAAGGATTACAGGAGTCTCCGCATTTTTGGCCACTGGTCACTCTATCAGGCTGTAGACTTTAGACCGTAGACCATAGGGACCGTTGGCCTGAGGCTTGAGGGAACAGGCGTGAGGGCTGGCCGATTCAAGCAGGAATGCACCTAACGTACTCATATAGAATGTAAGGTTAACACAAGCCCCCACTTTTTTTCTGGCCACTGGCCACTCTATCAGGCTGTAGACTTTAGACCGTAGACTATAGGGACCGTTGGCCTGAGGCTTGAGGCGACAGGCGTGAGGGCTGGCCGATTCAAATCGAATCACCCTTGCTAAACTCACATACCATGTAAGGATTGCAGCACCCCCTTTTTTTCTGGCCACTGGCCACTCGCCACCGGCCACTCTTTTCTGCCTACTGCCTACTAAAAAATGACCACCCCCACCAAACCAACCCCTCCAGATCCCCGTGAAAAGGTTCGCACCTTTCCCACAACGCCGGGGGTCTATCTGATGAAGGATGGGCAGGGGCGGGTGATTTATGTTGGTAAGGCGGTCAATCTGCGGAGTCGGGCTTCGAGTTATTTTACGGAGGCGGCTGCTATTGAGCGCCGTACGGCGGAATTGGTGACGCAAATCCGTGATATTGATTTCCTGGAAGCGGATAGCGAAGTCGATGCGTTGTTGATGGAAGCGCGGTTGATTAAGGACATTCAGCCGACCTTCAATCAGGAATTGAAGGACGACAAAACGTTTCCCTATTTGGAGATTTTCATTCGCGAAGATTTCCCCCGCGTAGAATTTACCCGCACACCACAAAATCGCGGGACGAAGTTATACGGGCCCTTCACCAATGCCAAGAAGTTGCGAGGCACGATTGCCGTCTTGCAAAAGATCTTTCGCTTCCGCACTTGTACACTCGATATCGAAGATGGCGACGAGCGCTGGCGGTGGTTTCGGCCCTGTTTGCTCCACAGCATCAATCAATGCACGGCGCCCTGTAATTTGCGAATCAGTAAGGAAGATTATCGCCGCGACATTGCCCGCTTGCGAATGTTTCTCGACGGCAAAAAGGCGCGATTGCTCACCGACATGCGGAAGGAAATGGAACAGGCGTCCGCGTCACTGCAATTTGAAAAAGCAGTGCGGCTGCGCGATCAATTGCATTTGCTGGAGAGCATGAACCTCCGCGGCGATTTGGAGGAGCACGTGCAACCGGAAGTGTTTTATATCGATCCCAAAAAAGGAGTCGCTGGGCTGAAGCAGATTTTCAAATTGGAGCACCCGCCCCGCCGTATCGAAGGGGTCGACATTGCCCATCTGGGAGGGGGCGAAACGGTGGCGAGCTTAGTGCAATTTATCGACGGTATGCCATTCAAAAGCGGCTATAAACGTTACAAGATTCGCACGGTTGCAGGCGTCGATGATTTTGCCGCCATTCACGAAGTCGTCGCCCGGCGATTGGACCGCCTGCGCAATGAAGGCGAGTCGTTTCCCGATATACTGCTGATCGACGGCGGCAAGGGCCAACTCAGTTCCGCAATGGCGGCCATGCGCGCCCTGGAGATCGACCCGCCGTTTACGATTTCGCTCGCCAAACGTGAGGAAGAAGTCTACGTCCCCGGCGAAGAAGAACCCCGCCGCCTGAGCCGACATTCCTACGGTCTGCGGCTGTTGCAATACGTCCGCGACGAAGCCCACCGTTTCGCACAGCACTACCACCACATCCTGCGCAGCAAATCAACGCTGGGCGAATAACCGAGTGCTCCCAAATGGGTGGCACTGACGGCTTGTCCGCCAGTGCAAAGGTGCGTCGGATTATTGCACTGCTGGACAAGCCAGCAGTGGCACCCAACGTCCGGCACTGCTTTAGGCCGCTGGTGCGGCGACCTTGGCGTCGCTGAATTTCTCGTTCCCTTTGGCCATCTCTCGCAATTTGGCACAAGGAGTCATCCGTACCATCTTCTCGGCAAACTTGTCGAGCGTTTCGCAGACATGCTGGATGCCCACAGAGTCGGCATATTGCAATGGGCCGCCGCGAAACGGGGCGAAGCCGGTTCCCAGGACCATCGCCAAGTCAATATCATCCGGCTTTGAGGCGATGCCTTCTTCCAGGCAGCGGGCTGCTTCGTTGATCATGGGATAGATCAACCGTTGGATGATCACCTCACGCGATAACGTGGCACTAATTCCCGACGGACCGCTCCGCCGCATTTGCTCAATGGCTTCTGTCACGTCCGGGGCGAGTTGTTTCTTCTTGCCGGTTCCTTGGATCAGGCGTTTGCCGCCGCCCGATTTGGCGCGCATCTCACCCAACTTGGTCCACAGCGTGGCCGATTTCATGCGGTCGCCATAAGCGGCGTGCATGTTGGCGGCGACGTGGGCGGCGATATCTAAGCCGACCAGATCGGCCATTTTGATCGGCCCCATCACCATTCCAAACTCGGTTGCCGCACGGTCGATTTCCAACGGTTCAGCGACTTCCTCGAGCAAATAGCCGACTTCGTTCATATAGGGCGCTAGAATGCGATTCACCAAAAAGCCGGCGCAATCCCCGACAACGATCCCTGTCTTGCCGAGTTTTTGCACCGTGGCAAATGCAGTGGCGATCGCCGCATCGTTGGTGTAGGGCGTGCGAATGATCTCCACCAGTTTCATTTGTTGCGGAGGATTGAAAAAATGCAGGCCCACAATCCGCTGCGGACGGGACATGCCTTCAGCGATATCGGAAACGGTCAGCGAACTCGTATTGGTCGCCAACACCGTATCCGGACCGGTTGCTTCAGCCAGGTCGCGAAAGACTTCGCGTTTGATCTCGAGGTTTTCAACGATCGCCTCAATGACGATGTCCGTGCGCTTCAATCCACTGTAGTCGGTGATCGGCCGCAAATGATCCAACGTACGCGTTCGTTCAAGTGGCGTAATCCGCTTACGTGCGAGATCTTTATTTAGCAACCCATTGATTGTCTGCAGACCTGCGGAAACCGCTTTGGCGTTGATGTCCTTCAGCCGCGTCCAGACATTCTTACGGGCCAGCAATAGCGCGATTCCAGCCCCCATCGCTCCGGCGCCCAAAACAGCCGCATCGGTCACGGCGCTTGCGTCCGGTTTAACGGTCAAATCTTCAGGCGGCTTTTTGGCCGCTTCGCTGAGAAAGAATAGCCGCATCAATTCTCGTGTGACCGGACTTTGCCCAAGCTGCGCGATCGCATTCGCTTCGACATCAAAGCCGCTATCGGTTCCGGAGGCGATTTGTTCGCGGAGTGATTCAATCACTTTCAGCGGTGCGGGATAATGACCCCGTGTTTGACGTTGGACCTGTTGTTCGGCTTTATTGAGGATGTATTTTTTTATGGGGCCAAAATTATTGGCGATACGTTTCCACAACGGGGGCTTGCGCTTAGATATTTTCGGCAAGCCCGATTTCAACACTTGAATACCGGCGCGTTCTAACCCTTCGTTGGGGAGCACATCATGCACCAATCCCTTGGAGCGTGCTTGAAAGCCGTTGAGCATTTTTCCGGTGAGCATCATCGGTAGCGCGTCGATCAGTCCGATGAGTTTGGGCAACCGGACCGTGCCTCCCCAACCGGGAATCAACCCCAGCATCACTTCCGGCAGTCCCAACTGTGTCTTAGGATGTTTGTCGGCGAGACGATATTTGCAGGCCATGGCGAATTCTAATCCGCCGCCCAAGCAGGCGCCGGATATCAACGCTACAGTGGGCACTTTGAGCGCCGCCAACTGGTCAAACACCTTTTGGCCGAACTGCGACATCTCGCGCGCCGCATCTTCGCCATCCAGGTCCTTCATCTCGGTGACATCGGCACCCACGATAAAGTTGCCCGGCTGTCCGCTGCAAAAAGCGACGCCCTGAATCGAATCCTCGTTGCGCACGTGCACCAACAGATCGCGCAGCTCCTCTAAGGTCGCCCGCGAAAACGAATTCACCGGCCGATCAGCACGATCAATCCGCACATGCAACAAACCGTCCACCGGTTCGTCATAGTGCCACATGATGGCCATCCTGTTTCCTCCCTGTCCGTCGTACTGACGGTCAATTCCGTTCTGCTGTTTTTTAAGAACTTTTAGCCACAGATGAAACACGGATAAAACACAGATCTGACCTAGTCTCTATGCAAGGTTTGGGAACCAAGGTTGTGCTATAGATATCTTTTTTCTGAGTTTCATCTGTGTTCAATCTGTGGCATATTCAAACCCTGACCACCTCGCAAAAACGCTCAAGCAGCGATGCGTTCGACGATCACAGCTGCGCCTTGTCCGCCGCCGACGCATAATGTTGCCAATCCGACGCGCTGGTTCCGCCGTTCCAATTCTCGCAGTGCTGTTAAGACCAATCGCGCCCCGGTGGCCCCGACTGGATGTCCTAAGGCGATGGCGCCGCCGTTGACGTTTAATTTCTCTTGATCCAGCGGCCCCAGCAACGTGCGATCCTCATAGGCGGCACAATCCTGGGGTGGATTTTCAAAACCTTTCAGGCAGGCCAACACCTGTGCGGCAAAGGCCTCGTTGATTTCGACCAATTCCATCTCGCTGAGTTTCATGCCACTGGATTTTAACGCTTTGGCGCTGGCATAGACCGGGCCGAGTCCCATGCGTGCGGGATCGCAACCGGCGTAGGCCGAGCCGCGGATTCTCCCCAGCGGTTGCAGTCCGTGAATCTTGGCGGTCTCTTCTTCCATGATCAACAAAGCAACCCCGCCATCGGTGACTTGGCAAGAATTGCCGACGGTGACGGTCCCCCAACGGCGATCGAAATAAGGTTTCAACTTGCTAAGTGCTGTAAGGCTTTGGTTATCGCGTGGTCCGATATCCTGTTCGATCGGGTTCGCTTTTTTGCCGGCATAGGCGGTCATGGTTTGATTGCTGAGCCGGTCCTCTTTCCAGGCTTCGACCGCGCGTTGGTGGCTGCGGAGGGCGAAGGCATCCTGTTCTTCGCGGCTGATGTCATATTCACGGGCCAGTTTCTCGGCCGTGTCTCCCATCATCAAACCGGAGTACGGATCCTTAAGGCCCATTTCAATGCCGATCTGCGGTTGAAAATCGGAGGGGCGAAACCGGGTGATGGCTCCCAACTTCTGTAGTGGACTGCGGCCTTTAACGACGGAGAATAGCTTCTCAGCAAATCGTTTTTTCCAAAAGACGGGGATGTTGCTCATGGAATCGACCCCCAGAGCAACGATGCAGCCAGCTTCGCCCGCTTCGATTTTTGCAACAGCTTCGGTCACGCTTTCCATGCCGCTGGCACAATTCCGATTAACGGTGTGCGCGATACTGGCCTGTGACATGCCGCACCGCAGCGCGATCACACGTGCGACGTTGGCCGAATCCGCGGGTGACGCCACGTTGCCGGCGATCAGTTCGTCGACGGCTAGCGGGTCGAAGTTATTGCGGTCGAGCAATTCGCGGACGACCATCCGCCCCAATTCGGGCGCGTCGACATCGGTCAGCGGTCCTCCCGCTTTTACAAACGGCGTGCGAATCCCATCGACAATGACGGCTGTGGCCATCGGTCCCTCCCTGCCATCATGGCTATCCTAAAGTGGCCGGCGCTCTGAGGCGCCAGCATCCGTCGTTGCGACGCGTCGGTTCAGTGCGAGCAGGCTCAGCGACGGTCTCAATCGTTCTGGAACCCATATTCTTCATTTGAGCGATCAAAATCAAGGTCGCTCAGTGGAGTGCCGAGTGCCAAGTCGCAGTAACCATAGTATTCGATCAATGTTTCGTCATCCATTTCCTCGCAGCCCCAATCCGCACCCCAGTCTGATTCGGGCCAAGTAAAGTTGGCGATTTGGATCGGAACGGAGAGCTCTTTATCGATAAACAAATCTGATTTTCGATAAGTCGCCGAGACCTGCGGGCTGCCATATTCCAGGATAAATCGGTAGCAGGGACGTTCGTGGCAGACTTCGTCGTCGAACAACTGGCACTTCAGGTCGGTGTTCTTCTCCAAATCATTCTGACGATCAGTGATGAGGGTCTCCACCAAACGCAACAGGCCCATTTGAGTCACCGGGTAACGCGACTGGCTCATGGCCAGCACGCAATGCGGATCCAAGCTGATGACCGGGAGCAGCCGTGATTTCCAGCCGACTTGCTTGAGCAAGATATTCCCGTCATTGACGCCGTCGGCGTAGAGCATTTCCTGCCCAGCATCTGTTTCGACCCATTTCATATAGACACTGAACGGTTCATGACGGACCTTGATTTCCGTCACATCGCCTTCGGTCAATTCATCTCCCACGCGTTCTTGTTTGATGAACGTCGCAGTGTAGTGATTGATACTTTTGAGCCGTTCACGTCCATTTTCCAGCAAATTCAACGCAGTCTGCAGCGCGAGTTGTTGCGGGTCTTTTTGGACGTCGACGTCCAACGGTTGTGTGGCCGATGTCGGCTCGGTTGGTTCGGTCGCTGCGACCTGGAGAATCTCGTTATTGAAAGCCGAGGCGACGGGAGTCACCGTCGAGGCGCGACGACTGGCCTTGCGGAAGTCGTGCGGATCGGCCGCAGGGCGTTGGCTGCCCCAGTGTGTATTGACAACCACACCGACGATGCAGATTGTCGAAAGCAACATAAAGATACGAAGCCGGCGGGGTTGAGACCGTCCAATCGGCGAAGAATGCTGTAGAGTCATGATATCGCTCCAAGTAAAAACCGACGATTCGTCTCAGAGCTTCGCTCCTTCTTCGCTGAGATGGTCGTAGTGTCCGCAAACTTGATTTGTAGAGAATTGAGAATTAGGGGTAGCTCTCGTCGACCGCCATCGCAGCTGTCTTCCGAGTCCGCTTTTGGGGGGGTAACGTAGGTACACGAGCCGCCGGCACTTCGACCTTCGGCTGAGGGGGTTTGCTGTTCCAAGTAATCATGCTGGTCGTAACCCGCAGCCAGTTGCATAACCACCGAAAGAGTGAACGATGCATCGTCCCTCGTCCAAATGGAATCAACTTCACTAGCCACGGAGTCAGGAGCTGCTCTTTATTCTTGCGAACAGAATTGATGATTTGGTTTGCCAGTTTTTTGGGCGTCAGCATCGGAGTAAACCGCGGCGTGCACACGCCGGCAAACATACCCGTTCCGACATAACTGGGGCAGACGGCAGTGACTCCAACGTGTTCATGTCCATTGAGCCGCAATTCCTCGCGTAACGACTCGGAAAAACCGAGCACGGCCCATTTACTGGACGCATATGTTGCTGCATTGGGCAAGGCGATCATAGCTGCGGCGCTGGCGATGTTCACGCAGTGCCCTTCGTCGTTTTCCACAAGATCCGGCAAGAAGGCGTGTGTCACAATCGCCGGACCCATGGTATTCACACGATAGGTCGCCAGATGTTTTTCGATGGGGACATCCATAAAAGCGCCGCCGAAGACAACGCCCGCATTATTAACGAGAATGTCGATGCTGCCGACGCTTTCCCGCACTTGATTGCGGACCGCCTTCACAGAAGCCGGGTCGGAGACATCCATGCGAAAACCGACTGCCTTATGGCCGGCGTTGGTTAAAAATTCAACGGTCGACTCGACACGCACTAAATCTAGATCGGTGACGATGATCGTCGCCCCTTGCAAGGCGAATTGCAGCGCCAGTTCACGACCTACGCCGTGTCCGGCGCCGGTGATCAACACTCGTTTTGCCGTCAGATCCCGCATGATCGTTCCTCGTTTATATTGTGATTCATTTGTTGCGTTTCTGAAGCAAGTCCATCCGTGACCATGATTCCTTTTGTCAACATCGCCGTTATTCTTTACGTCACGTTTGTCAGGTACGCAAATCTTTACGCAGTACCTTGCCTAAAAAATTGCGAGGTAAATCTCCTTCGGCGATTTCGATCATCCTTGGCTGCTTGTGTTTCGCTAGGTGTATTTTGCATTGATTCAAGAATTCTTTGCGGTCAAACTGCACGCCGCGTTCTAAAACCAAGATCGCTTTGACGACTTCACCTCGGTCGGGATCGGAAACACCGACCACCGCCGCGTCTTGAATCCCTGAAAACTGTTTGATCACTCGTTCCACATCCGAGGGATAAACATTAAATCCGGATGTAATGATTAAATCTTTTTTGCGGTCCACGATGCGAAAGAAGCCTTGGTCGTCGCAGACTGCCAAGTCACCCGTGTACAACCAGCCGTCGCGAATCGCGCTGCTGGTTGCCTCGGGATTGTTCCAATAACCAACCATGACTTGCGGGGCGCGGACCGTGATCTCACCCACTTCGCCCGGGGCAACCGGCCGAAATCCCGTATCGGCGTCGACAATTCGTACTTCGGTATCCGGCAACGGCATACCAATTGTTCCGGCCCGAGCTGACCCGTCCAACGGACCGGCATGTGTTACGGGACTCGCCTCGGACAGACCGTAACCTTCCACAACAATCGCACCGGTATGCTCGGTGAATTCCTCAGCCACGCTGGTTGGCAGCGGAGCCCCTCCCGACATGCAATAGTTGATCGACGTATAATCTCCCTTGCCATCGCGCATCAATTTGTTCAACTGACACAGCATGGCAGGCACGGCGTGGAAGACCGAGGGCCGCGCGGTTTCGATCGCCCGTAAGACCCGTCGGGGGACAAATCGATGTTGTAAAACCAAAGTGGCCGCCATCGCCGTTCCGGTCATGGCGCAGGTTGTTAAACCGTAGCTATGGAAGAATGGTACGACCGCCAAGACCGTTTCTTCGGCCATTGTCGCACCGCCCCAGTGGTGCAATTGCCAAGCATTGGCGACCAGATTGCGATGGCTGAGCACGACCGCCTTCGGAGCGGCTGTGGTCCCGCCGGTGGGAAGTATAAATGCGGGATCATCGAGTGAATGCTGTTGGATCGGCTGGAAGATCGGGTTGCCCTGTGCGAGTTCTTTTGCCAAATCCCGGCAACGCTTGTCCCGCGCTTTGCTACGGATCCCCAAGCGTACGATCCGAGCCGCCTTGTATCCCCATTTTTGCAACAACGGCAAACGATCGGCGATTGTCGTCAGCAACACGGATTCGGGCTGGTACTCGCCGTCGAACAATAATGGCAACAACATGTCCAAACCGATAACGGTTTTGCACTGTGTCGTCTTCAGCAAAGCAGTGACTTCGCCCGCAACCATCAGAGGGCTAACGGCGACCACAACGCCGCCGGCCATCCAAATGCCGTTTAAGGCGACCAGCATTTCCGGGGTGTTGGGCAACAACACGCCCACGCGATCACCCGGCTTGATCCCCGATTTGACGAGCACATGAGCCATCTGCCGCGCCGCGGCAAAGAGCTCCGCATACGTCATGCGTTGGTTGTAGTAGTGGCAGGCGACGCGATCGCCGTAATCAGCAGCGGTCCGCTCTAAAAAGCCCCAAGCAGGGATCTGCGGATACTCCAACGAGGCTGGAACGCCCTCGGGATAATGATCCAACCACGGAGCAGTCCGTGATCGTTTTTCGATTTTGGTGCGTTGGGAAGTTACGGCCATCGTGTTCCCTCCGATGCTTTAGCGGTCGCGCCACAATCCAGAACAGAACTGTGGCTTTGCTCTCCCCACTCTGTAAGATAGGGGCGGAACATTAACCGAAAGCAGGAATTAAGGCATCACCAATTTTCACAGGCGCAAAAAACAATCCTCCATGGCACGACAGGGTGCCATAGTCAACATATACAGACATTTGCAGGCGTCGAACTGCTTCCTGGTTCAACACGCCACAAGTTTACCCAGCCTGGGACGATTCGTCAGAAACAACGATTTGGAAATGATTTACAACATGTCGCTTCAAACCCAAACGACTGAAGCCGTCTGGCCAAAGCATGTGAGACAGAGATGACTTCTCCATCACAAAAGATGTGGCAACGAACCGAATGCAGATATCATCCGATTCCAAATTTTCAAAAAAACTACGGCGGGCCGCTGTGTCCACTGAGGGACTGACATCGTTGCCGCAACAGCTACAGCTTTCCGCCGTCTACTGAGAATGATTGCACTGACATCTCGAAAGTCAATCCTTCAGTCAACAAAAACGGCATTCGCCATTAAAAACCTAGGTCACAAATCCCCTCACGTCAAATCGGCCCCAGCGACCCGTAGCCTTGTTGTGTACTCTGCGAAGTCGCAAAATATCGAACCTGTTTTAAATACCAACTCTTTCCACAACACCACGATCCACTCTCATGCAAAACTCTGAAATCGCTCGCGCGTTTGATGATCTGGCCGATCTGTTAGAAATCGACGGCGCCAATGCCTTTCGCTTGCGGGCTTATCGCAATGCATCGCGAATGATCGCCGACCTCCCGGAGTCCATGACGGCGATTGTCGAGGACGCAGACCGCTCCCCCAGTGAGCTGCCCGGGATCGGAAAGGATCTCGCGGAAAAAATCACGACGTTGGTCGAAACCGGCACCTTGCCTCAACTCGATGAGATGCGGGATAAGATTCCCCCGGGAGTCGTGGAAATGCTGCGGTTGCCCGGCATGGGTCCCAAGAAAGCAGCCATTTTGTTCCATGAACTCTCCATCACCACGCTGGAGGATTTGAAGCAAGCTGCTGAGCAAGAACAAATCCGCGCGCTGAAAGGGTTTGGCAAGAAGACCGAAGAATCGATCCTGGAAGGATTAGCACACGCACAACAATCCGCCGGACGAGTCTTTTTAGCCGATGCAAAAATCCAAGCCGACGCCATCTTCGAATCGCTATCGCAGTTACCCTCGGTTCAACAAATCGCCGCAGCCGGCAGTTTGCGGCGGAGACGAGAAACCGTCGGTGATTTAGACATGTTGATCACAGCCGACGACTCCACCGAACCGATGGATGCGTTGGCAGACCACGAGTTGGTGGAAAAAGTTTTAGCCCGCGGCGAAACCAAACAGCGCGTCCGACTGCGATCCGGTTTGGAAATGGACCTGCGGGTCGTGCCCGCAGAATCGTACGGCGCCGCTCTCCAATACTTCACCGGCTCCAAAGCGCATAACATCGTCGTCCGCCGCCGTGCCCAGGAGCGAGGGCTGAAGATCAATGAATACGGCGTGTTTCGCGACGAAGACGCTGTTGCGGGACAGACCGAAGAAGAGGTCTACGCCGCCGTCGACCTGCCGTGGATCCCGCCGGAACTGCGCGAGGACCGACGGGAATTCGAATGGGCAGAGAACAATGCACTGCCAACGCTGATCGAAATAGAAGACATTCGCGGTGATTTGCACATGCACACCACCGCCACCGACGGCACGGCGTCGATCGCCGACATGGCGGCGGCCGCAAAAAAGCGCAAGCTGAAATACATCGCCATTACCGATCACTCGAAGCGAGTCACCATGGCCCAAGGCTTGGACGCCAAGCGGTTGCGCGCGCATTGGAAAGAGATCGACAAGGTCAATGCTGAGACTTCTGGAATTGAAATTCTCAAAGGCATCGAATGTGATATCCTTGAGGATGCAACACTCGATTTGCCCGATGACGTGTTGGCCGAAGCGGATTGGGTGATCGCTGTGCTGCATTATGGTTTGAAACAGCCACAGGACCAAATTCACAAACGGCTGCTCACAGCGATCAAAAACCCGCATGTCTCTATCATTGGGCACCCGACCGGACGTCTGATCGGCAAGCGACCGGGAGCGGAGATGAACATGCAGGAGATCCTCAAAGCGGCCGCCGACCACGGTGTGATGATGGAGATCAATGCGCATCCCAGCCGATTGGATCTCGACGACGTCGCCGCCGCAGCGGCAAAGGACCTGGGCATTCCCATCGTAATCAGCACCGACGCCCACGCGACAACCGGCTTCGACGTGCTGCAGTACGGCATCTACCAAGCCCGTCGCGCGGGGCTGGAGAAGAAAGACGTGGCGAACACCAAGACGTGGGGCCAGTTTAAGAAGTTGTTGCGGTGAGGTTCGGTCCTTGCCGGGTGTCACTCGGAAGTTCGACGATCGCTTTGCGGGCTTACCGTTTCCTTTTGCGGCGTTTATGAATTTCTTTGCGGCGACGAATCCATTTCCGCTCTAATAGGTACCAACGTAACTTTTCGGAAATTGTGGCATAAATGATTGCTGCGACCAACAAAACAACAAACGCCAACAGGAGCACGAACGTTAAATTCGAGAACCATCCCAAAACCGTCTCGATTGGATGTGGAGAATCCATGTTGAGCGACTCGATTCTGCCAATTTGCCTGCGTATTCAGCTTTCATCCAACGGTAAAGCGATAATTACGGACGGTCAACTGGTTCTCTGCCAACCCTGTTAAGATTTCTACAAACCCTAAGAAGATCCACGGAAAATCGTGTCGGTTCGTATGAGTCAATTGAAAATTTGAGCATCAACCCTAGAGTCGTCAGCAGAGGCAATGGGTGGCCTTGGGGGTCCGTTGGATTGGTTCGTCCAACCCTGTACAAATCGCCTCTTCCCCGTTGACGCGTCCCGCGGCAGGGGCAACAATGGCAGGCGGAGGTTGCGGCACGTCGCGCGCGGCCGGCGGAGGGGAGAAAACGTAATGGGTGTCATGCGATTCGTTGTGCCTCAATGCGAATCGCTCAGCGATTGGCCCGAGGTATTTCGCGCCTATTCCAGTGGCCTGGATCGCAGCGTTTGGCCCACCCGCGTCGAATTCGACGGACAGACCATTGTATGTCGACGACAAAACTCCGAAAGCAGCCGGATGCACGTTGCTTGGCCGGTCCAGGACTTCGGCCGTCCCATGCTGGCGACCGCCATGCTTCCCGAACGCGAAGCCCCTTATGTCTTGGCCGTCGAATTGGCCCGCGGCAAAATCGTCCAGGTGCGCAACCTGCGTGCGGAACTGACTCAGGCCGATTTGACCTTGCCGCCTGAGTATCATCAGCGCTATGCGCAGGCCCACCGCGAATTTGGACACGCTGCCAGTTGCCAGGACGATGTCGCCAAGGCAACCGAATCTGCCAATCGAGCGATTTACCACGCCTGTCACGCCGCTGAATTGTTGGCCCGCGCCTACTCGCAACAGTTCTTGGAATCGCGACATCAACAATACGACCAACTGCCGACATCGCTGGGCTGTCGATTGGACAACCAAATCCCCGAACCGCCGGAGCAGGAGTTATTCTGTTCCGCTTTCAATTCGGCCGCCGTACCCATCGAATGGCAGTTGGTCGAGCCGATCGAAGGGCAGGCCGACTGGACCGCATTCGACGCTCAAGTCGACTGGTGTATGGAAAACCGATTGGTCATGCGGGGCGGACCGTTAATTGATCTCTCCCCGCGCGGATTACCAAAATGGCTGTGGGAATGGGAACAGGATTTTTGGAACCTGCAAAGTTTTGTCTGCGACTTTGTGGAAACTGCCGTTTCACGGTACATCGGTAAAATTCGCATTTGGGAATTGGCCGCCTGCGCCAACAGCGGCGGCGCGCTGGTGCTCAACGAAGAACAGCGCTTGACCCTCGTCGCCAAGACATTAGAAGTCGCGCGGCACATCGATGAAGAAGCGCGATTCGTGATTCGCATCGACCAGCCCTGGGGAGAATATCAGGCCCGCGGGCAACACCGGCTCTCCCCGTTACATTTTGCCGATGCCCTCGTGCGGGCCGGACTGGGACTGTCCGCACTCAATCTGGAAATCGCCATTGGTTATCGTCCCCGCGGGACGCCGTCGCGCGACCTGCTCGATTTCTCCTCGATGATCGACCGTTGGTGCGCATTGGGAATCCCCCTGCACATCACGTTGGCCTTTCCCACCAGCGACCAGCCTGATCCGCTGGCAGACAGTGATCTGGAGGTCGACCGCTCCGCTTGGAAACTACCGTGGAGTCCCACCGCCCAAGCTCAGTGGTTCGACATGCTATTGCCGCTGTTGATCGCTAAACCAGCCGTCGCTGCGGTCTATTGGGCGCAATTCTCCGACGCCACGCCGCACACCTTCCCGCATTCCGGGCTGATCGGCCCCGACGGGATCGCCAAGCCAACCTTGCAACACATGATCGACTATCGCCGCAAGCATTTGAAGTAACGGTCTTGTCCGCATGTGCCACGTGTCTGTAACGTAGCTCTGCAATACTTAGTTCTTCAACACGTGACCCACCATGACTGCCACAATCGTGCGGTTTCGCAATGATCTGCGGATTGATGATCACCCCGCGCTGTTGGCAGCAATCCAGCGCAGTCAGCCGATCGTCCCGGTCTTCGTGTGGTCCCCCGATGAAGCGGGCAATTGGGCGCCCGGGGCAGCGGCGCGGTGGTGGCTTGACCGCTCGTTGCGGAGTCTCGCTGCGGATTTGCAGCGACGCGGTTCGCGGTTGATCATCCGTTCCGGTGACGTCTACGAAGAAATTGATAAGCTCATCGAAGAAACCACCGCCGATGCCCTCTATTGGACTCGCGGCTACGGACCGGCACTTCTGGAAAGTGATCAGCGACTGGAAACGTCGTTCACCGAGCGGGGAGTGGAGGCCGTTTCCTACAGCGGACGGCTGCTGTTTGAACCGGACGCCGTGCGGACGAAACAGGGAAATCCCTACCGGGTGTTCACCCCGTTTTGGAAAGCCTGCCTGAATCTTGATCCACCGCGCGAGCCGACCTCCGCACCCCGCAAAATACCCACTCCGCAAGACTGGCCCGCATCGGAGTCGATCGATTCGCTCGGACTGGCTCCCCCATTGGATTGGGCCGACCAGTTTTCCCAGCGCTGGCAACCCGGTGAGCAGGGAGCGAATAAAAAACTAAAACGTTTCCTAAAACAAGCCGTTGCTGACTATGAAACGGGGCGCGATCAGCCCGATGATTACGGCACCTCGCGCATGTCGCCGCACCTGCACTTTGGCGAAATCAGCCCGCACAAGATTTGGTACACCCTGCAAACGCAAAGCGGTGACGGCTCCCAGGCCTACTTGCGGGAACTCGGCTGGCGGGAATTCGCGTATCACGTGCTCGTCAATTTCCCGGAAACACCCGACCAACCCTTGCGGCCCCAGTTTGAAAACTTTCCCTGGCAGCACAACGCAACAGCACTGCGGAAGTGGCAGCGGGGGCAAACCGGTTACCCGATTGTCGATGCCGGCATGCGCGAACTGTGGACAACCGGCTGGATGCACAATCGCGTCCGCATGATCGTCGCCTCATTTCTGACCAAAGATCTGCTCATCGATTGGCGGCAAGGTGCGCGCTGGTTCTGGGACACACTGGTCGACGCCGATCTGGCCAACAACACCATGGGCTGGCAATGGACCGCCGGCAGCGGCGCCGACGCCGCCCCCTACTTCCGCATCTTCAACCCCGTCCGCCAGGGAGAGAAATTCGATCCCGCCGGCAACTACGTACGGCAATGGGTGCCGGAATTAAATTCGCTACCGAAAAAGTGGATCCATAACCCATGGGAAGCCCCCGCCGACGTGCTGGCTGAGGCGGGCGTTGAGTTGGGTAAGAATTATCCGCAGCCAATTGTGAATCATGGTGAGGCGAGGAAGGCGGCGCTGGCGGCTTATGAACTGATTAAAGGCACGTAGTTCAGTTCAAAGGCTGTTCCACAGATACATTTCCTTGCCCGTCTCGGCTGCGCGGCGTGCGAGTGTGGATAAATCGGCAACGATGGGGGCAAAATCGTCGGGCGACCAACCGAGTTCTTCTGCGGTTGCTTGTGCAAACTGAGCCGCAATATCGGTGATCTCGACATCCCCGATCCGCGCTAGGCCTTCCAGCATGTCTTGTGGAACGGTCGTCGTCCACTCTTCCGCATCTTCGGGCGTGATAAGTTGAAACTCACCGAGCAAATCGACGTCGTATTCGCGCCCGCGTAAAACTGCCAGAAACTGCGCAGCTTGCAATGGAGTGATCGATTTCAACTGGCACTGGTCCGCCGCGTCGAACGCATCGCCGCCAGCGTAGTTTGGAGCGCGCGTTGGATCAGCAATGAAGAAGTCGCTGAGAATTCCCATGGGATATCCAATTCCGTCAATCCAATAGTTCCGGCAGTACCGGACGAATGCGGACACACTTTACTTAAACTCTACCAAGCAACAAGCGGCCGGTAAAACCGGTCCTACGTCCTTCGCGAGATTCTCCGAATCAGATTTTGTCCGCAATCGACGTCCCGTCAGAGAGCCCTCCCCAAGGTTGGCCGCTCCAGACCCACAACTGATCGATCGCAATCCGTTGTAGTGGCCCAAACGCAAGTGACGGAACCGCGCCGCGTGACACATACATGACGTTGGTTGTACGAATTCTCGCTGTAATAAAACCGTCATCAATGTCATGAGCAGAGAGAATCATTACATCCCGGCGGATATCACGCGCGATAAACCGAGACAGTACACACTCATCGCGATAGATCTTGCGATGTCTTCGTTTTATCAATTGACGGAAAATGTTTTTGATTGGCTTCAGCATGATTTCTTGTTGACTTAATGTTAAATCACTTCGTTTTCCCCTCCCCAAACCGCTCATCAACAATCAACGTCTCCGCCGGTAGCGGAATGCGATTCAGGTCGACGATTTTACCGTCGACTATCAGTTCGATGTAAGTCGTGTTGATCCACGATTTTGCCCCGCGCTTTTTCGCTTCCTCCAGTGCGGCATCCACTTTGTCCTTAGGGGCTCCATGGGCTTGCAGCGTATGAATACAAACTCCGGCGTCGCCTTTGCCGTCCAACCAAAAACTGGGACCGCGCCGCAGCACAATCGGTGCCCCTTCGGTTTTGACCTTCAGGATGTGTGGCCACGCTGCTTCGAATTCCTCGCGCGTTGTGAAAGGGATCGCGTAATTCACCTGCGGAAACATTGGGCCTTCGAAGGTCCGCGCCTGTTTGCGGAGCGGTTCTAATTCCTGAGGCCAATCTTTGGGCCAGTCCCCGCCGTCCTTCACTTGATAGAGGGCGTACAGTGGGCCGGCTGAAAGAATCAAGATCGCTGCTAGCAGCGGAATCGCGCGTTTCATTGTGATCGCTCCAATGAGAATGTGACCGGGGGAGGCTCCTGATTCTGACGCGGTACTCGCAGGAATGGTTCCAGGAATTCTATGGAACTTTGGCTCCACTGAATAGACGAGCCTGCCTCACGTGGACGAGGCCACAGAGTCAACGGCGCAAACCATCAGACGGCAAATCCGATGCTTTTCTGCCAGACGGGCTGAAAAAAATTGACGCGGCGAATTTTCTCCTGTACCGTTGGTTCCAATACGACAAAGCGGTGCAATCGATCGCTTTGTGAACGCAATATTCGAAGTGCTGCGCATGTACAAATCGTTTTCATATTCTTTCCAATTTTAGGATGTTCTTCATGTCTGATACGCACAACGATCATGACTCGACTTCTTCCCCGGCAACGGATGCGGAACTGCAGGGCGATGCTGGAACATTAATTCCCTGGACGGTCAGTAACAGCGACGGAAGTAAGTCACACATTGTCCATGTCGACTCTGAAGGCATCACTTGGGCCTTGGGGATGAAAAAGCCCGAGGCGTTCGGGCAACTCGTCGGCAGACTGGCGGCTCAGCCGGATCAATCCGCCGCTTTGATCGGAGAACAAAAAGGCGGACAGCATCTTTCGCGCAACGACATCGACCGCGTGACCTTTGCAGAAGACCTCAAGCAATTGGTGATCACCGACAAAGCCGGAAAAAAACAGAAGATCGCAAAAGGAGACGACGACGAGCAGAAACAGGTCTTCGAAGCAGTCGGGCAACACCTCGGCGGCAAGGCCAGTGAGGAAGAGGCGGACGCTTGGTCGATCATACAGGGGCCGTTGGTCACGCTGGCAATCTTCGCCGCGATCGGCGGGTTTTTCATCTACTTCACCACAATCTCTGACCCAAACTACGAAGCCACCGGCCGTCGCAGCGGAATGAAGCAATTGATGAACTGGCTCGGCTACACCATCGGCCCCACCTGGGCCTCGGTCATCGTGGGTGCCCTGGTGCTACTGATCATTTCCTTAACGGTCGTCCAACTCGTGAAACGACCGACGCGGAAGGTTTTGGAGTTGTGATTGCTTGGCGTGAGTATCGCTAGGCAATACCGACCAAGCAGCCGCCTGAGGAGTTGGCTGAAGCAGGGAGGGGCTATTGGAAAACTCCGATGTGAGTGTTGTTCAAACGGATGGTAGCACGACAGTCAGGCTCCCCATGCCGTTACCCTATATTCCGGTCCCTGAGTGGATGTCGTCACTTGATTTTTTTTCGTTCGTCGCCATTCCGGTATGGGTGACTGGTTCGATGCTGGTTCGGTCGATGTGTCGTATCCAACCACCGCCGCTCGCCATCTTTTGTGTCACGCCGGACAGATTTCGGATGGAATTGGTAGCGCGCGAGAGCGGCAATTTGACGACCTTCGAGTGTGATCGGAAACAGATCGTTGAACTGCGAAAGAATCGATTCGAACCAGGGCTTTGGATTCACGTGCGTGGCCAGAAGATGCACTCGTATCTGCAAGATGTAGACGACGACACGATTCACTCACTATGTCGTGAATTGTGGACGATCCTCGCCTCGAATTGCGAGAGGGTGTCTTCTGGCCTGTCATGTGAAACTGAGTGAAATGCGTCTGGCGGCTGCTTGACGCGCGCGATCTCCAATGGTCAATCGCGCACGCCATCAAGCAGCTGCCTGACCGATTCACGTTCTCACCCGCCCGAGACGCCTTTCGCGATGCGGTCGCCGACGGCTTTGTCGATGTTGCGCCAGTACTCAAACGCGCGCTGCAACACCGGATCAGAGACGCCGTCCTTCAGATGTCCGACGACATTCGACACCAACCGGTCGCGCTGCGCATCGTCCATGACCTCGCGAACCAAGGTGCCGGCTTGGCCCCAATCATCGTCGTCTTCTCGCAGGGTGTAAGCGGCGCGGATGAATTCGCCGTTGGCTTCCCAGACGGCCGACTCAGGATAGCGCTCGCCGTCAGCCTGGGGGCCGCCTTTGGAGTTCGGGGCATACACGGGGTCGGACACGTTGTCGACGCGCATCGCCCCATCCTTGCTGTAGCTATTCACAGGCGCTTCGGGGCGGTTGACTGGAATTTGCTTGTAGTTGACACCCAAGCGATGACGGTGGGCGTCGGCATACGCAAACATGCGGCCGAGCAACATTTTGTCTGGGCTGATCCCGATCCCCGGTACTAGGTTGTTCGGTTCGAACGCCGCCTGTTCGATTTCTGTATGAAAGTCAGTTGGGTTGCGATCCAGCGTCAACCGGCCGACGTCGTGCAGCGGATAGTCACCGTGCGGCCAAACTTTCGTCAGGTCGAACGGATTGAAGCGATACGTTTTCGCTTCTTCGAAAGGCATGATCTGGACCTTCAGTGACCAACTGGGATAGTCCCCGCGTTGGATCGATTCAAACAGATCGCGGCGATGATAGTCGCCGTCGCTGCCAGCCAGTCGGTCCGCCTCATCCTGGGGGAGAAAGTCAATTCCCTGATCGGTCTTGAAGTGGTACTTCACCCAGAACCGTTCACCGGCCGCATTGACCCACATGTAGGTGTGACTCGAGTAGCCGTTCATGTGCCGCCAATTCTTAGGAATCCCGCGGTCCCCCATCAACCAGGCGACTTGGTGGGCGGACTCCGGCGAAAGGGTCCAGAAGTCCCACTGCATGTCGTGGTCGCGGAGACCATTGTCCGCACGGCGTTTTTGCGAGCGGATGAAGTGTTGAAACTTCATCGGATCGCGGAGAAAGAACACAGGCGTGTTGTTCCCCACCATATCGTAGTTGCCTTCGCTTGTATAAAACTTCAGCGCAAAGCCACGCGGGTCGCGCCACGTATCGGGGCTGCCCCGTTCGCCGGCCACCGTGGAAAAGCGGATCAACGTGCCGGTTTTCACGCCCGGCTGAAACAACGCCG
The DNA here is from genome assembly GCF_007747995.1 of Symmachiella dynata. Classification (NCBI taxonomy): domain Bacteria; kingdom Pseudomonadati; phylum Planctomycetota; class Planctomycetia; order Planctomycetales; family Planctomycetaceae; genus Symmachiella; species Symmachiella dynata. The sequence goes on from NZ_CP036276.1 coordinate 6,890,754, forward strand.
CTTTGGTAAAGCCGCTGACATCGTGCGTGACTTCGAAGTGCCCAAACGCGCCGGACCCTTTGGCATGAGGCTGGCGCTCGGGGATCCGCTCCCGATTGAAATTCGCCATCTGTTCAATCAGGTAATGGTCGTGTAACAGAATCGGTCCATCCGGCCCTACGGTCAGCGAATGTTCGTCACTGGAAACCGGAATCCCCGCATCAGTCGTCGTGGGTGGGGGGGTCTCTTTTTTCATGATCATTCTCCTTAGATTGCTGTGTTCGACCCAAGCGACCCAACGACCACAAATTCAACCGCGGTACTGCGGGAATTCATCGCCGCCAATCTGCCGCCTAGCCAGAGAAGTTCAAATTCGAGGGAGCAGAGACAAAACACACGCTTCCGTATCCAAGTTGCACCGCCTCCCCCCGTAGACTCGGCCCATGTCTTTTACTAGCGGGCATCATACTCCGTTCTACCCCTGGAGAGAAAGCGTGCGCAGAAACGCGCGGGCAATGTGTCTTGCAGAATGGCCCCCATGCGCGAAGTGCAGATCCATGGCCGAAGGCCTACTGACATCATAGCCAGGGGCAACGCCCCTGGAATCGGAAACCGCAAATTCCATGGTTGGCCAACGGCCAACATCACCCGCTGATTCATGCACCGCATGTTGAATATGGCCTACGGCCAAAATCCGTATTGTCGCACATGCTCCCTACGGCGTTGCCGCAGGCTAAGGTGTCGGTTGGCCTTCGGCCAACGGGCCGTTCGGTGCGGTAGAATAATCAGTCCGTAGGTCAGGCTCCCGCCTGACGCGAATGACACAGGACGATCAATCGCGCAAGCCGTTAGGTGGCTGCCTGACCAACTCGCTTGCACCTCCAGTTTACAAAAAAAAACCACTACAAACAAAAACGCCCCGGCTTTTGGCCGGGGCGCTGGGAACAGGATATGCGATGAGCCCTCCTTAACTACAACCCATGCTGTTCCCGCAGTTGTGGCAGAGATAGCAATTGCCATTGCGGACGGTGATCGCTCCGCAATTGTCGCATGCCGGGGCATCCGATTGGTATTTGGCGAACAACTCACTGCGAGCTGCGGGGGTGTCTTCCAACTGCACCATGTCCTGTTTGGTCACATTCGTGGAATGACCATTGGCAGGGGTGTCAGGCAAAACCTCCGGCGTGGCGACTGTAGCGGTCGTGGCAGTTGCCACGGCCTTGGTTGCTTCGGCTGCGGTTGCTTCGGTCGTCTCTTCCTCAGTTTCCCGCACCGGAGCGTTCGCTTCGCGATAACCGGTGAGGAACTCCATGCCCAACCAACGGAAGATATAGTCGACCACGCTCTTGGCGTTGGGAATATCTGGATTGTTCGTCCATCCCGACGGTTCAAAGCGGGAGTGTGAAAACTTGTTGACGAACACTTCCAGCGGCACGCCGTATTGCAGACCCATCGACATCTCGGTACCGATGACATCCATCAGTCCACCGATCGTGCTGCCTTCCTTGGCCATGGTGATGAACAATTCACCCGGCGTACCATCCTCAAACAGACCCACGGTCACGTAGCCTTCATGGCCGCCGACGGAGAACTTATGCGTCAGCGACTGCCGCGTTGAGGGCAATCGTCGCCGCGCCGGAGCAGCCACTTGCGGGGCCTGCTTACTGTCGTCTCCGTCTTTGCTGGTATTGAGCGGCTGGCTTTTCTTGGAACCGTCGCGATAAATCGCCAACGCTTTCAATCCCAGTCTCCAGCCCTCGATATAAGCTTCTTCGATGTCTTCGACAGTCGAGTTTTCGGGCATATTGACGGTTTTGGAAATCGCACCGGAGAGGAACGGTTGAGCGGCGGCCATCATGCCGACGTGTCCCCGCCAACTGATCGAACGTTCGCCGTTGAGCGCCTTAAAGGCACAATCAAATACCGGCAAGTGCTCGTCCTTGATGTCCGCAGCACCTTCGATCGTATCGAACTCTTCGATGTGCTTGCAAATCGCGTCGATCGCGGCACCATCATAGCCTAGTGATCGCAACGCCATTGGCACTGTGCGGTTGATGATTTTCATCATGCCGCCGCCGGCGAGTTGCTTGTACTTGACCAACGCGATGTCCGGCTCGATACCGGTCGTGTCGCAGTCCATCATAAACGCGATCGTGCCGGTCGGAGCCAACACCGTCGCCTGGGCGTTGCGGTAACCATGTTGTCGGCCCGAAGTCAGGCAGTCGTTCCACACTTCGCGGGCTGCGTCGCGGAGATACACCGGACAATTCGGATCGATCTTCTCGACCGCATCGCGATGCATTTGCATGACGTTCAGCATCGGTTCGCGGTTTTCGCTGTATCCGGCAAACGTCCCAATCTTGCTGGCGATCTGACTGGAGGTCAAATACGCTTGCCCATTGAGCAACGCCGTCAACGAACCACAGATGCCGCGGCCGGTCTCGCTGTCGTAGGGAATTCCCATCGACATCAACAGGCTGCCGAGATTGGCATAACCCAGCCCCAACGGGCGGTACATATGGCTGTTCTCGGCAATCGCCGGCGTCGGATAGCTGGCGTGGTCGACGAGAATTTCCTGAGCGGTGATGAAGATCGCGGCCGCCCGGCGGAACCGGTCGACGTCGAACGTCGCATCGGCGTTCTGATACTTCATCAGGTTCAAGCTGGACAAGTTGCAAGCCGTGTCGTCCAGGAACATATATTCCGAGCAGGGGTTCGAGGCATTGATCGGTCCCGAATTCGGACAGGTATGCCACTGATTGATCGTCGTGTCGTATTGCACGCCGGGATCACCACAGTACCAAGTGCCTTCGGCCATAGCCCGTAGCACATCTTTGGCTTCGTACTCGGGGCCGGGCTGATTTTCGTCGGTGACCCAGTGCGTTTGCCATTTCTTGCCGTTGGTTGCGGCTTCCATGAACGCATCGCTGGTGCGGACCGACAGGTTTGCGTTTTGAAACATGATCGAACTATAGGCTTCGCCATTGAAGTTCGATTCGTATTCGCCGCTTTCGATCAGCGTCCGGGCTTTTCTTTCTTCCTTGGCCTTGGCTTCGATGAACTCCAAGATGTCCGGATGCCAATCCTTCAGACTTTGCATCTTGGCCGCACGACGGGTTTTGCCACCCGATTTGACCACGGCCGCGATTTGGTCGTAGACCCGCATGAAGGAGAGCGGACCCGACGGAATTCCGCCGCCCGTCAGTTTTTCGCGGGCACTACGGATCGTCGACAGATCGGTTCCCGTTCCTGAACCGAATTTGAAGAGCATCGCTTCGCTGGTCGCCAGCCGCATGATGTCTTCCATGTTGTCGTCGACCGACTGAATAAAACAGGCCGAGCCTTGTGGGTATTCATAAGGCGTATCGGGCCGCTTGATGGAGTTGGTCTCAACATCCCAGCGGTAGTTGCCACGACAGCCTTTGACGCCGTATTGGTGATACAGCCCGACGTTGAACCAAACCGGTGAGTTGAACGAGCCGTGCTGGTGTAGCAGCAACCAAGTCAAATCGCGGTAATAGATTTCGCCATCTTCGCTGGAAGCAAAGTAGCCGTCTCGAATGCCCCAATCGGTGATCGTCCGCGAGACGCGGTGAATCAACTGGCGAACGCTGTTTTCGCGTTCCGGCGTTCCCGGTTCGCCAAAGAAGTACTTACTGACAACGACGTTGGTCGCCAGCGAACTCCAACCGGCGGGAACTTCGCAGTCGGTTTGTTCAAACAGAACGTTCCCGTTTTCGTCTTTGATATGGGCAGAACGATATTCCCATTCGACCGTATCAAACGGGTCGGTACCAGCTGGGCAGAATGAGGGAGTGGTGGCGACCTTCATCGAAGTCGGCTCCACGGGACGGTGGCCGTTATGGCCGTTGTGGGTGTGAGACTCGGTGGTAGCAGTTCCATGCACTTTGTGCATCATGCACTCCTTGAGATTCCATAGGTTGTAACGCGGTTGCGTCTGTATCGAACGATTGGTCCTGTTCAAAACCGCCGTCTGAGCAATTCAATCACGGTTGTGTTGGTGGGGGGGAAGCATGCGTCTTGGTGATGAAGCCATGGCTTCTCCGCTGTGAAAACAGCAGTGCGCACCAACCTATCCCATTGCCCGTTACGCGGCCTTTCGTGGATGTTTATCGACAGACGACTGCCAGAAATGTGAACAAACGACCACTATATTGTAGAAATGGTTGGCACTTCATGCAATACCATCCCTTGGGTACATCGGCAATAACGTGCACCACATGTAGCGATCACTGGAAGGATCTACTATAAATTGGCGATTCACTTTGTCAATACGCGACTACTTGCGTTTCGCCATTCACCCCCGAGTCTAAGGGCGCAAGTCCCAGCCCTAAAAAGGACTTGCCGCGATTCATATAATTTTCATTTTTGCGAATTTTGAGATAAGCCGCGCCCAGTCCCACCGGAAAACCTGACCGTTTTCCACCAATTCCCCCAAACAGCTATACATTAACAATATTTCGCAAGTCACTGTCATAAAACAACTTGTGACCGAAACCACTTTTCGGGAAATTTGCACGACAAAAGCACAAATCCAGCAGACACCGACAACTGGTACCGGGACTGGTATACTACGCCTCCGCTTCACCAGGCGGCACGCGACGATTGCCGACAATTCGTTGATTCACCCCAGGAGTCACCCATGTGGAAGCCAACCAGTGCCCTCTCAATGGTCCTCATCCTCAGTCAGTGCGGTGGAGCATTCGCTGCGGAGCCTACCGTCGGCTTTCAGGAAAAACCGGGGCAAGTCAACGTCCTGATTTCCGGACAGCCCGCTTTCACCTATGTCTACCAGGATGACGCTACGCTGCGTCCCTATTTTTCCAATGTCCATACGCCGGGCAACATTCGTGTCACGAGGAAACACCCCATCGATTCGCAGAGCGAAGGGGGAGATCATGGCACGATGCACCCGGGAATCTGGCTGGCCTTCGGCGATATCAACGGTGCGGACTTTTGGCGAAATCGCGCCCAGGTCGTGCACGCCGGTTTTGTAGAAAAACCGCACGTCAAAAACGGTCGCGGAATGTTCTCGGTGAAAAATGAATACCGACATGACGGCAAACTCATTTGTACCGAGACCTGTCGCTACACGATCCTGCCTCAAGAGAGCGGATACTTGCTTGCCAGCGACTCCACCTTCGCCAACGACGACCATCCGTTTGCGTTCGGCGATCAAGAGGAACTCGGCTTTGGCGTCCGCGTGAATCGTAAACTACGCGTGAAAGGGGGTAACGGCCGTATCCTGAATGCAGATGGGCTCAAAGACGAGAAACAAGTCTGGGGCAAAGCGACCGACTGGTGCGACTACAGTGGCACCATCAACGACCGCCATGTAGGTCTGACCGTCATGCCGCACCCCGACAATTTCCGCCGTAGTTGGTTCCACGTCCGCGACTACGGCCTGATGCTGGCCAACCCTTTCGGACGCAAGGCGCTCACCGGTGGCGACAAGAGTTCCGTTTCCGTCCAACCGGGTGAAACCTTGCGGCTACGCTTTGGCGTCTTCATACACGACACCCCCAGCGCAGAGCAGTACTCGCCCGCAGCCGCTTATCGTGATTATCTAAAAGAAACACAATCGCCGAATGCATCGTGAAAGCTGTTTTGAAAGCGAAAGCACTGCTCCTCTCGCCACACCTTGTGGAAGTTGAATTCCATGCCACGCATTGCGATTTGTTTTGAATATCCGACGCTCAATGGCGGGGAGCGGTCGATGTTGGCGGTGCTGGATGCGCTGCGGACCGAGGCGACCGATTTTGTGATGTTGGCGCCCGCAGAGGGCCCGTTGGCGGCGGCGATTCTAAAACGCGGGTGGGAACTGATTCCACTACGTCTGCGCGACGCGACCGGGCAACGCCTCACGCGCGACGCGGTCATGGCCCATCTCCTCGAGGTGATAGCGCAAAGCAGAGCGGATTTGGTCCACGCCAACAGTCTCGCCATGGGACGTTTGACCGGTGCGATTGCCGCGCAGTTGAAGATCCCTTGTACGGCCCACATTCGCGATATTTTGCGGCTAAGCCGCGCAGCGATTACGGACCTGAATCGCAATTCGCAGATCGTCGCAGTCTCGCAAGCAACGCGCACGTTCCATGTCCGGCAGGGACTTGTTGAGGAACGGTCACAGGTGATTCATAACGGCATCGATACGGACGCGTTTCAGCCGCGCGCTGCTAGCGGTTGGCTGCACCAGGAATTAGGACTGCCGCCGCGCACGCTGCTGGTTGCGACCATTGGACAGATTGGACTACGCAAAGGGCAGGATGTTTTGGCGGCAGCGGCGCGTGCATTGCCATCGGAATTCGCCGACGTGCACTATTTGCTCATCGGAGAACGGAACTCCAGCAAACAAGAGAACATCGATTTTGACGAGTCGCTTGCGGGACAATTTCCAGCCGGGCGCTTCCACCGTTTAGACGTGCGGGACGACGTGCCGCAGTTATTAACAGAGATCGATTTGCTGGTGCATCCGGCGCGGCAAGAACCATTTGGTCGCGTCCTCTTAGAAGCGGCCGCCTGTGGGCGTGCGATTGTCGCGACCGATGTTGGTGGCACAGCGGAAATGCTGACTCATGGAGAATCAGCACTGCTCGTTCCAGCGGACGACGCAACAGCACTCGCAGCCACTATGGGCGAACTCCTGGGGAACGAAGCCCTGCGACACCAATTGGGGGCGGCCGCCCGCGCGCGCATCGAAGCTGATTTCACCATCGACCGCGCTGCCACGCAACTGCGTGATGTCTGGATGAAACAGACCTCACGCCGCAAACCCTAAAGGCCGGCAAGTCATTGGCCATGAAATCGCATAAAATGACGCTGCACGTTGGCAACGCACGATTGGCCATCAGTCGCCGCTGTGACGCAGTGGGCTTCGTCCGTGGCAGCACGCTGTAGATGCTCCCGCACCTGAGCAACATCGCCACTCAGGGCAGCCTCTTCGATCTCATCGCACGTCAGCCCAAAACAGGGACAAATCGGCGCAGCGGGATCTTTGGGATAGACCGGCTGCAAGAGGCTCGTGGCTGCGATCGTGCGCTCCATCTGATCAAAATAAGCGACAGAGCAGGGGGGATGCGGGCAAAAAAAGGCAGCGTCGCTGATTTGGTTCCGCAACTCCTCCGGCAAATGAGCGACCAGCGTCTCCCGATAAACAGCATGCCCGACCGTTCCGCAAGCCGGACAGCGGTCGCCATGGTCCTCGGGTTCTTTTACAAACGCTTTATTCATTTTCAGCGGGGGCCTTTCCAAGACAATCTTACCCTGAAATGGCCCTCAGCTCCTAGTCCGTTTGCATAGCCGGCACTGGCTCCCGATGAAGCGCCGGAGCGGACGGCGGATCGCTCTTCCGGTCACGTGGAATTCCGTTAACATACGCGCTATCGTAACGCGGCAGCATAGCCGGGTTGCATTGTGGAATCCCTTATACCAACGAACTCACGGACGAAAATTATGGAGACTTCGGAAAGCTGGAAAATGTTGTTTGAGAATTGGCCCGACTCAATTTCGCGTAAAGGGCTCTTGGTGACAAAGTTCCAGGAGACGATCCCCTTCGTCGACTTTATGATTTCGGGCGGCATCGTATTGTTCGAACGGGACAAACCCGATGCGGTCGGCGGCCGAAAAGTGATGCTGGCTTACGAATCAATCAGCGCCGTAAAAATCACCGAAATCATCGACCTACCCCGATTCCAAGTCATGGGCTTCCAACCCCCATTTTAAGAGCGGCAACAACACACCGCAGGGTGCGTCGCGACGCACCTTCCCAAGCAGACCGAGAGATGTCCCGCTAAAAAAGAACTCGCGCAAAGACGCAGAGCCGCAAAGAAGAAAAAGAGAAAGCTGTTGGAAACCCGTATAGATAAATCAATAACACCTGTTTCCAGGCCAGCCGCAAGCGACTCCTCAACGTGACACAACATCTTACTCTTTAAAAAGATAACTCTTTGCGTCTTTGCGTCTTTGCGCGAGGCTTTTCTTTCGTAGGGTGCGTCGCGACGCACCTTTCTATGTAGTATCAGAGATGTGCTTCGTAAAGAAGGACGCGCGTAAAGCCGCAAACAAAAAAACCATGAGAGACCCGCGCACTTGCAGCGTCTCTCTATGCACAAACCGGCTAGAGTTTACTCAATTGATTTCCGGCTTTGAGCGACCGGGCGCGTTCGACGAGTTCTACAAACTCCGCGCGGTATCCGTGAGGATCCCATGTCAGATTGGCGCGGGCAATTTCCAAAACGGTATCGAGCGTCGCGGTACCCCGATGCTCCGAATCGCGCAACAGCATTCCAAAGGCGGCGATCGCTGTTGCGAATTGAAAATCGGGCGAGGCTTCCGCAAATGACTTGTCGCTGTGCTGCAGCGTAAACCGCAACTCGCGACTATCGGTGCCATCAGGGTCTTTATAACGTAGCCGTAGCGTGAGCACCTCGAACTCATCGGCAACAGCAGCATTCTGCGGTTGTTGGTATTTCGACGGGTCGACCTGGGGCAGGGGGGTATCGCTGCCGACCGGCACAATTTCGTACAGTGCGGTGACCGTATGCCCCGCACCAATTTCGCCGGCATCCTTTGCGTCATCCTGAAAATCCTCCGCTTGCAGCATACGGTTTTCATAACCGATCAGCCGGTAGCCGGCCACGCGGGCCGGGTTGAAATCGACTTGAATCTTCACGTCTTTAGCAATCGTGATCAGCGTGCCGGTCATTTGTTCAACGAACACCTTGCGGGCTTCGTTGAGCGTATCGATGTAACCGTAGTTGCCATTCCCGCGGTCGGCTAATTTTTCCAACGTGGAGTCTTGGTAGTTTCCCATGCCAAATCCCAGCACGCTCAAATAGACACCACTTTTGGCTTTGCTCTCGATCAGCTGCACGAGATCGCTTTGGTTGGTGGTGCCGATATTGAAATCACCATCGGTACAGAGGATCACGCGGTTGACGCCGCCGGCAATGTAGTTTTCGACGGCCACGTTGTAGGCCAATTCCACACCCGCGCCGCCGTTGGTCCCGCCACCGGCATTCAACCGTTCCAGGGCGTCGTGAATCACGTCGCGTTGATCACCGGTCGTGGAGGGGAGTACCAATCCCGATGCGCCGGCATAGACCACGATCGCCACGCGGTCGTTTTCGCCGAAATTGTCGACGAGCATTTTGATCGCCGATTTAACGAGCGGAAGCTTATTGGGTTCGGCCATCGATCCGGAGACATCCAGCAAGAACACCAGATTGCTGACCGGACGGTGCGCACTGTTGATTTCACGCCCTTTCAAAGCAATGCGCGCCAAAGTGTGTGCGGGATTCCAGGGGCAACCCGCCATTTCGATACTGGCAGAAAACGGTTCATCGCCGCTGGGAGGAGGGTATTCGTACGGGAAATAGTTGAGCATTTCCTCAATCCGCACCGCCCCAGCCGGTGGCAGCTGCCCTTGTGTCAAGAACCGGCGCACGTTGGAGTAGGAAGCGGTGTCGACGTCGATCGAAAACGTCGAAAGGGGATTGACCGCGGCATTGAGGAAGCGGTTTTCAACAATCTGGTCGTAGGCTTCGCCACTAAAATCTGTGTCGTTGGACAGAGAGGTTTGTGCCATGGACTGGGCATCAATCGATGCCGCCTTTCTCTCTGTGTCCATCGGTCGATTGGAATCGTAGCTGCAACCAACCATACACATCGTGCCCAGCAGGACCAGAACAAAGCGCATCGCATCCCCTCCTCAAGAATTGTGAGGTGCCCGTGTTCGATAAGAAGTTAGCGTCGCGGTGCGAGCATTGAGCGCGACCGGCATTGGCTATCTATTAGAGATGCGCTGCAGCGAGAAATAATTCCCGGGATTCACATTTTTTCAGAGAATCCGCGCAGCATGGATAACAATCACGAGAAGCAAGCCGTGTCGTTTACCAGTTCGTTGAAAACCCAAAAACTTTCGAGAGTCGGGTGCCACTGCTGGCTTGTCCAGCAGTGTTTTTTAGGTCACACATTTTGCACTGACACCCAATTTCAACAGGCCGGTTACATCCGTTCGCTGGTGTGGATGCCGAGCAGCTCAAGGCCCTGCGCAATCACGCGGGCGGTCAGGTCGCACAGTAGCAGGCGGCTGTTGCGCAAGTCGTCTGTTTCCGCATTGACCACAGGACAATGCTCGAAAAAACCGCTGAACACACCGGCGGTCTTGAACAGATACTCGGTGAGATAATTCGGCCGATATTCCGCCGCTGCTTGCGCTAGTGCTTCGGGAAATCGCAATAGCGACAATATGAGTTGTCGTTCTGACTTGTGGGAGAGTCGAATGACGGCGCCGGACTGTCGCAGCGACTCCCGGTCGACCTCAGCACGACGGAGAATGCCGCACACGCGGGCGTAGGCGTATTGTATATACGTCGCCGTGTCGCCGGTGGTAGCGAGCATCTTGTCCCAGTTGAAGACGTAGTCGCTGTCACGATTGTGGTGCAGGTCGGCGTATTTGATGCCTCCCAAGCCGACGATCTCTGCGATGCGACGACGCTCCGGTTCATCGAGTTCCGCGCCGTTGGGCTTGGCATCGTCGTTGTCACTGACAATCGTATAAGCCTTGGCGATCGATTCGTCCAGCAATGACTCCAACCCCACCGTATCGCCTGAACGCGTTTTGAAGGGACGTCGATCATCCCCTAGGATCGTGCCGAAACTGACGTGCTGCAGCTCGGTCTGGTCGTAGCCCCATTTACGAACCGTTTCGAACAGCAGCTTAAAGTGATCCCCTTGGCGAGCATCGACGACGTAGATGATGGCGTCGGCCTTCAACTCCTCGATGCGGTATTTGACCGTCGCCAAGTCGGTGGTTGCGTACGTAAATGCTCCGTCGGTTTTGCGAACGATAAATGGGGCCTCGAAGCCTTCGACGAAGGCGCAAATCGCCGCTTCACTCTCGCGGGCAATCCCTTTTGCCTGCAGGTCGGCGACGACGTCGGCCAGCATCGGTTGATAGAAACTTTCGCCCAACGATTTGTCGAAATGAATTTCTAACCGGTCATAGACGCTTTGCAGTGCTTCCAAGCAGAGCGGAATGAACTGGTCCCACAACGCCCGGTTTTCCGCATCCCCCGCATGCAGCTTGGCGGTTTCATTGCGGGCAGCGGTCGCGATCTGGGGATCTGCGTCAGCCAGGGCCTTGAGTTTCGTATCGCCATCGACCGTGGCGATTTTCTTTTCAGCGGCCTGGATTTTATCCTTCAGCCCGACGACTTGGTTGGTGAGTTGCTTGACCGCTTTTTTTGCTTTTTTGTCTTTGGGATCGGCGTCTTGTTGGGCCGCGGTTAAAGCGGCTTCGCGCTCGGTCAATGTCTCGCGCAGCTGTGGCAGCTCTTTGGTGGCGGCGTGGTAATCGCTAAGTTGATTCACCAGACGGTACAGCCGCGACAGCTCAAGGACGGGAGCTTCCTCATAAGCCGACTGGTCGAGGAAGTTTTTGTACCCGTAGATGATCATGCCGAACTGCGTCCCCCAATCGCCGATGTGATTGTCACCGACGACATTGTGGCCCAGACAGCCTAGGATGCGGTACAGAGCAGCACCGATCACTGTGCTGCGGAGGTGCCCGACGTGCATCGGTTTGGCGACATTGGGAGCAGAGTAGTCGACGATGAAGTTGCGCGGTTGGGCGACCGGTTCCACGCCGAGGCGCTCGTCGTTGATCAGATTATTGATGGCCGTTTCCAGCCATTCGTCGCGCAGCTTGAGATTAATAAAACCTGGTCCGGCGACTTCCAGCGGTTCGCACAGCTCGTCGAGATCGACACTGGCAACCAGTTCGGCGGCCAATTCTCGCGGCATCTTGCCGACCTGTTTGCCCAATGACATCGCGCAGTTGGCTTGATAGTCGCCGAACTTCGGATCACCGGCCGGTTTGATCATTGCGGCGAACTGCGGCGCATCGTCGGTGTAGCTATTGAGCGCGGACTCAAATTGGTCACGGAGTTGTTTCAGGACGTTCATAGCGGCCTTTGGCAGGGGGTCAGCATCGCTGCGATCACGGATGGATCACTCAGCGTCGTCGAGGGGGACCGACTGCCAGTCGATTTTTTCCGCATCGGCCCACAAGTGTTCCAGATCGTACAGCGTGCGGGTCTCGGGATTGAAGACGTGGATGACGACGTCACCGTAATCCTGCAACACCCAGGTATCGCCGTCGTACCCCTCGGTTCCGATCCGCTGCGACCCGGTCTTCCGCATCATGCGGCTCGATTCGTCGGCGATAGCGTGCATCTGTCGCCGGCTGGTGGCTGTGGTGATCACAAAGTAGTCCGCAATCCGTGTCACCGAGGTCAGGTTCAACACGACCGTATCGGTGCCGCGATATTCATCGGCCACGCGTGCACAGCCGCACGCCAACTGTAAGGCGCGCTCCTGTGCGGCGCTGTTTTGCGGTTCACTGGATTCAGTCGTAATCGTCTTCATCTCCCCAATTCCGGCCGGAGCCATTTTAGTAAGAAACGTGATTTGTCTTTAGGACACGTTTCAATGGTTCGCGGCCGGTTTCGCTAGAAACAACGGCGGGCTACATGCCCAACGCCATTTTTACGATCAGGCCGGCGAAGACCACTGAAACCATACTCATCAATTTGATCAAGATATTCAAGCTGGGACCGCTGGTATCCTTGAATGGATCGCCAACAGTATCTCCCACCACGGTGGCTTTATGGGCATCAGTCCCTTTTCCGCCGTGGGCACCTGCTTCAATATACTTCTTAGCGTTGTCCCAGGCACCACCGGCATTGGCCATCATAATGGCGACGGCAAAACCGGAGGTCAGTCCGCCAGCCAGCATGCCCATGACGCCAGCGACGCCCAACAGCAAACCAACCACAATCGGGGCAACCAAGCCCATAACGGCCGGTACGACCATTTCACGCTGCGCGGCTGCTGTACTAATGGCGACACAAGAGGCATAGTCCGGTTCGGCTTCGCTTTCCATGATACCTGGAATATCGCGGAATTGACGGCGGACTTCTTCAACCATGGCACCGGCAGAACGTCCCACAGCCTTCATGGTCATCGCACAGAACACGAACGCCAAGGCAACACCGGCAAACATACCGACCAGTACCCGCGGGTTCATGACAGTGACGTTGTAATAACGAACAAAGTCCGGAATTTTGGCAAAGCGGTTATTTACGATATAGCCTTGATTCGCCAACTTATCGAGGTCGACTGTTGCGGAATCGCCCGGTTTGAGGTCAATCAGTGCTTGCAGTTCCTTGTCCCGGTGTTCTTCTTTGACGGTCGGCGGGAAGATCAACCAAGCTTCGTTTTTGCCACCTTCTTCTTTCGAATTTGTCGCAAGCAACCCGCTGGCGACTTTTTTAACCGTGCCTTCGCCTTCTGTTCCCACAATCGAGGGTTCCACCCAGCGGTCGAAACCGATGCGGACTTCTTCGACATAAGCGGCCAATAGTGCCAGAGCGGTCAAGGCAGCTGAGCCGATGGCAAAACCCTTACCAGTCGCGGCTGTGGTATTCCCCAAGCTATCGAGGGCGTCGGTCCGCTCGCGGACGATCGGGTCTTGGTGGCTCATTTCCGCGTTACCACCCGCGTTGTCGGCAATCGGTCCGTAGGCATCGGTCGCTAAGGTCAGGCCCAGCGTACTGAGCATGCCGACGGCTGCGATACCGACCCCATAAAGGCCCAAGGCAAACGTATCGGCGTTGGCATAGTCAAATCCGGTGCAGGCACCGAAGGAGACGAGAATGGCAGCACCCACGATCACGATCGGAACCCAAACGCTGTAGAAGCCTTCCGCAACACCGGCGATGATAACGGTGGCCGGTCCAGTGACCGCTTGGTCGGCGATTCGTTTTGTCGGGGCGTATTCTTCGCTCGTCGAGAATTCCGTCCATTTGCCGATTCCGATTCCAGCGACGAGGCCGGTCACCACGGCGATAAACACACCAAAGGCCAATCCCCATCCATGCGGCATCCCTGCATTTTCGAGAATTTCACCGACTTCGCCGGTGGAGGGTAGATACAAGATAAAGAACGCCAGCACCGCCGTCACGACAGCGACTAACGCACTGGAAATGTTAATTCCCTTGGCCAAGGCGGCCAGCAGATTGCGCTGCGAGGCTCCTTCTTCGGTTTTGACGAGGAAGACACCATAGATGGAAACCGCGATTCCCGCCGCCGCAATAGCAAACGGCAACAACAGCATCATGGCCTGCATTTTCAGGTGACCCTGAAATGCCGCCACGCCCAAAGCCGCGGTCGCCAAAATCGAGCCACAATAAGATTCGTAGAGATCCGCACCCATACCGGCGACGTCTCCCACGTTGTCTCCCACGTTGTCGGCGATCGTGGCGGGGTTCCGCGGATCGTCTTCAGGAATTCCAGCTTCGACCTTTCCAACCAAGTCGGCACCCACGTCGGCTGCTTTGGTGAAGATGCCGCCGCCCACGCGAGCAAACAACGCTTGGCAACTCGCCCCCATGCCAAAGCAGAGCATGGTGACCGTGATTTCTTCCAGAGTGAAGTGATAGCCCATCATGGGGGCAATGTAATACAGGCCGCCAAACCAGAGCGTGATGTCGATCAGACCGAGTCCGACCACCACCAAACCCATGACCGCACCGCTACGAAAAGCAACTTGTAGACCTTGGTTCAGTGATTGCTTGGCGCCTTGGGCGGTCCGTGAACTGGCGAGTGTCGCCGTTTTCATCCCGAACCAACCGGCCAAACCGGAAAAGAAACCACCGGTCAGGAAGGCAAAGGGGACAATCGGGTGTTGGGCCTTAAAGACAAAGGCCACAATCCCCAGAATAATCCCAGTTACAACGAAGAAGATCGTCACGACCTTATATTGCTGCCGCAAATAGGCGTTCGACCCGTCGCGGACATGACCGGCGATTTTGACCATCACCTCGTCACCTTCGTCCTGGGTGATCATCCAGTCGTAGAACTTTTTGGCGTACCACAATGCCGCTATCGAAGCGATAAAGCAGAGGCACCAAATCATGAACACCATGACAGGAGACCCCTGATTCGAGGCTCCTAAAGCCGCGTCGCCTTCACCCGCTTCCTGAGCGAATAAGGGCGTGGCCATTAAGGCCGTAATTGCCAAAGGCAAGAGCAGTTTCCAACGATTCACCATCTGACCGACTCGCGATGAGAGGAGTTTCATCCTGGGGTTGATCTCCATTGTACAGAGGCTGACACAATCAGCGAGAAAACGTAGACGGACCACTTGGTCGGGACGAGCGATGCCCCAATTAGAATGCCGCTACGCAACTGGGCCGGTTGTGCCGCAATTCATGGTTAATTCATGATTTCCAGCGACTAAAGGCCGCGAGTGTAGCGGTGGTCGACGTTCGTTGTCAACGTCGCGGCTATCGGCAAAAGCGGCTGATTTGCGGAAAATCTGCCAGATTTTTCTCGACGGCGCGAATCTGTCGCCACAGAGGAAATTGCCCGGCCGGTCGAGCTGAGGATTGAGCGCAATCAGAGCGGAGTTTTGCCTCCACAAAGCCCTCCCCGCCCTGATACGGCGGGGAGCTTACCTGCTTCAACCGATTCTAGCAGCGTGGAACGAGACTCGCCGACTTACTGGCGAGTCCGCCGCCGCAATTCCGATTGTGCATTGGGGACACGAGACTGGTTCATGTTCCACATTTTCTTGAGCGGATGCACATCGACGCGTTTTCCAAGCGTTTGCTGGATGTCGCGATAGATCAAGATGGCCACTAGCCCTTCTTCGACGGTGAGTTCTTCTTCGAGCAAGACCGGGAAGTCCTCGAGCATTTTTTCAAACTTCCGCATACCGCGAAGCAACAGCGCCTCGGCTTCGATGAATTCGCCCGCCTTGTACTTTTGCTCACCCTCGTACAGATCACTGTGGGCTTCCATGGTGTTGGTTTCGCGTTCAGCCAACACGCGGGTCCGCCAGTAGGTGTAATTGGTCAGATTGTGAAAGTACGAAACCGTCCGTTTGACGGTCTCCACGTCGACGTTGTATTCGGCTGCCATTTCTTCGAACTCGGCTTCGCTTTGCACTTCCATGCGAATTTCGCCGAATTCCGTACGAATTTTATCGTTTCCAACTGCCAACCAGTCATCGGATGCTGTTTGCCAAGCCTCCCGAGATCTTTCACCCACTTTGCCTTCACGACTGAAGACATCCGCGTAGTCGATTTGCGAGCGTGCGGGATAGGTGTTGAAAATCTCATTGGTCATGATGTGTTGCTGGTTTTGCGGGTACTGGGCCGCAACATCCTTGGACTTTTGAAACCATTCCTTGGCAACCAAATAGTTGTCCTTGCCATCGGGGTTTAAGTCGCGATCAATCCGTTCGTCACTTTCGCCGATCTTCGGATTGGGATCTTGTTCCATAAAGTATTGGCGAAACTGTTTCCATTCGTCAGAGCGGCCAATTTTTTTGCCCAGCATACTTCCCGTATGCCAGTAGAGTTCGGGCAACTTATGGTTCCGCTTCGTGCCCCGCTCCAAAAATTTGATGCCGGTCTTGACCCAGTGGTAGCGGTCCGGAACCGCATCCCATTCGGCCGAGACGTTGTATGCCAAGTTCCAACCCTGGAACTGCCAGACTTTTTGGAAGTGCGGCTGCAACAAAATAATCGACTCGGTCGTACGGTTTAGTTCGGCCCAGTCCTTATGCTGTTGCTGTTCTTGAGCCTCCATCCACAACAGATTGGTCGCAACGCCGCGTAATCCCAGCAGCACCAAGTTCATGGTCGCACTCGAAGGATCGACGTTCCCCAGGTCGGTGACACCGAGGTCGTTCTGCCTCCGCAGCGCATCGAGATGGCCCCCTGTTTCGGCAGGAATCGCGGCGCGCGTTTCCGTCGCCGGAATCGCGGTTCGCCCCGGACGTCCCAGTAACAGGATCGGAATCAACAGCAGGATAATTCCGAACAGATATACCAATTTGCGTTGTAGCGAATTGAGCTTGTTCATTTCGATTCCAATTCACGATACTTCAGTGCAACGTACGCTAAAAAGATCCACGGCAAACAGTGGCCGACCATGAGGGCAATTCCGGGCAGCAGTGCCGCTGAAAACGGAACATCAAAACCATTAGCCGTATATTCCGTGAAATCCAACGATCCAAAGTTCGGCACCAACTTTTGCGTCACTTTTAAAAACGCTTCGGGCACGGCATCGATCGTTTCAATCACGGTCTGGCCGGTCGATTTTTCGAGTTCGACATTCGGTGTGGTGTGCTTGTAGATTCGGACCATCGATTCCAGAACACCACCCCCCTTGACGTTGCCGGCCGCCAGCTCTTCAAAGAACCCTGAAAAGCTCTTGCCGACGATCAACATCACCGAGCTGGCCAGCGTAGCGACCGGACCTTTGACCACACAACTCCAGCCGACACACAGCACGACCGCCATTGCCATCATCATCCAAACGCCAACCAGGGCTTTGCAATAACTGGCAGCAAAATGGTGTTCGGGCAGTCGGATGAACAAGTCAGGACGTGCCATCCCCAGGTACTGGCCGGAGGTCAAACATTCGACTTCGACGCGCAGCTTGCCGTCTTTGACCAAATCGTCGATCAGATCAACGGTTTCTCCCCGGCGGACCGGCAAGGTGCGGGGAACTGTCGTGATGTTGGCCCCGTTGTGGAATTCCTTGACTTCAAAGGGAGCAATCGGCACCCGCAAATCTTTGTCTTCATTCACGAAGGTATAGCGGGCACGAATGCCGCGGTCGGCATCGCCAATGTAAGAACGAAAAACTTGAAAGGACGATTCCAGCCGCAACTCCGGCTCGCCGGTTTCGGGATCGGGACGCAAATAATCTTCGCCCACACCGTCGAAGACCCATGTGGCGCGGGCCTTGGTATTGCCCGGGATGTAGCTACGAAACTCCCAGACATCACCGGTATTGATGCCCGATTCTGCCGGCTGGCCCTGCTGGTCTAGCCAGATTATGTCGTTACCGTAGACCGGAACTTTAGCGGTTAGCGATGCGCGAGAATCCTTGTCGACGACTTGGCGATCCAGCCAGAGATAACCGGCAGCCCCCATCACGACCAAGGCGACCGTGCCGATCATGGCATAGCCGAAGATCCGCCCCAGGACAATTTCACTACGATAAACCGGTTTGGTCACCACGGTGTGCATCGAGCGGGCTTTGATGTCGTCGGGAATCCCCCAGCAGGCCAGCAATACGACCAGCGGCAAAATCAACCAACTGATCGAGGTGAGCACAAAACTGACGAGCACCTTGACTTGCGTGTCAGGCTGATCGCCCGGCGAACTCAAGAACCATCCCGCGAACATGATCAATAGCACAAAAATCACGCCGACCGCAAAGATCTTGCGTCGCCAAGCTTCACGAAAGGTCAGCATCGACAATGCAAAGACGCGCCGCGGGGACGTGGAAATCCAGTCATGGACACACGACCCGATCTGCGAAACCAACCAACCGGGGCCGCTCGCCCCTCGGGTCAGCAACGACATGACCAGCAGAAACAAGAAGATGGAAGCCGTTGCGATCCCAGCCACAATTGCCCAGTTGGACAATCCGCCGAGAACGTCAAAGGGTATTGGATCAAAACTCATACTTCACCAGGAAACGCAATGCGCGATGTGAAAGTGCTGAAAGTTGCGGGTATCGGGCGTCATTTGCCCCCAACCGGAAATATTCAATCTCATGATTGCCAACCCGGGGGGCCGGCAACCGACCTCACGACTCCGCAGCTTCTTCGCTAGCCGGCAGCGACTCCGCTGGCGCTGCCTTGTCTTCACCCGGCGGCACATACCGCTGCCCCGGCCGGTCGGCGGAATCGCGGACCGTCTTGAGGAACAGGTCTTCCAAAGTGGTGACCGGATGGTCGACATCGATCGTGTCGTTGTTGTGCTTGGCAATCACCGCTTTGACCTCGGCGATAGCATCTTCACTCAGCGTACTGGCGCGGATTTGTGTGATTCCCTGGTTTTTGAGCAATTCGTCCACGCGGCCGAGCACCTTCAGTTCGCCGCCGTCCAAAATTGCCACCCGATCACAGACATCCTGCACGTCGGACAACACGTGGCTGCACATCAGGACCGTCTTGCC
Source organism: Symmachiella dynata (assembly GCF_007747995.1). NCBI lineage: Bacteria > Pseudomonadati > Planctomycetota > Planctomycetia > Planctomycetales > Planctomycetaceae > Symmachiella > Symmachiella dynata. Next base: position 6,909,801 of record NZ_CP036276.1, read on the forward strand.
CTGATCACGCAGGTTCAAAATCATATCCTTCATGTCCCGGGTCCCCAAGGGGTCCAGGCCGCTGGTCGGTTCGTCGAGCAACACCAGATCGGGATTGTTGATCAAAGCTTGCGCCAAACCAATCCGCCGCGTCATCCCTTTGGAGTATTCACGCAACTGACGTTTGCGGGCATGCTGCAATTTCACCATGTCCAGCAACTCGTCCGTCCGTTTCCGGCGATCTGCTTTGGACATGTTGAACAAACGCCCGTAAAAATCCAAAGTCTCGTCGGCGTTTAAAAACCGGTAGAGATAAGATTCTTCGGGCAAATAGCCGATCCGTTGGTTCTTCGAGACATCCGTTGCCGGTTGACCCAGGATTTCCACGGTCCCTTCGGTCGGAAACAACAACCCCAACAACAATTTGATGGTCGTTGTCTTGCCGGACCCGTTGGGGCCCAACAATCCAAAAATCTCGCCCTGTTTCACTTCGAGATTCAGTGAATTGAGTGCGCGAACTTTCTTTCGCCCCCAGAAGTCGCGATAGACTTTCGACAGGCTGCGGGTTTCAATGACGGCCTCGGAGTTCATGGACGTCCCTTACACAAACGAATGACTCAGAAAAAACTCAATGGAAATGAATAACAGCAGCGAACTTTGACCTACGGAATTTGCCCCTCGGATTCCCCACAAAGCGTTCCACTCGGGCCGATATTTTCCCCGTAAAACCAAATGGGAAAGGCATTTATCGATCAGAATGTGCGATTCGCGAAAGAGAGGACTCTAGGGATGCGTACGCTCCGTCCTGCCGGGATGTTGGGACTGGTTTTCGGATTTCTCCACAATTTGCGTTTCCTGTCCGACATTCACCATGCCGCAACTAGGCCGGACAGGCCCGGAAACACCAACAATCCCTCACACTCAACCGGGCGGAACCTACAAACGCCTCGTTCCGCCGGGCCGTATCCTCCGTGCCGGTCTCCAATTTAGAGTCGCCGACCAGCCGATGCAATAGCTTAGCCCCCTCCTTCAATTCGCAGCGACCGACAAGCGCCCGTTTGTACCGGCTGCACCGGTATCGAGAGCGTTTGCGTCTGGGGCACGGGTCTCTCAACCCGCACCATCCCAGTCGAAGGACACCCGCCACACCGCCATGCCTGCCGGCTGTGAGTTTTTCAGATGCGCTCTCAAGGTTTCTCGACAGCATTTCCATCGAGGCGTTGCCTCAACGTCTTGAAGCGTTCGAGGATTTTGCGGTGAGCGCGGGGTGTCTGGTAGACAATGAAATATCCGGGCACGTAGGCCATCGTTCCATGGCCACCATTTGGGGACCAGGTTTTAGGCAGCACCTTGGTAGTTATCTCTTCGGTGATTACGCTGGGCTCAACATTGGGGCCCAGTAGTTTCTGCACGTCGTAAATATGTGTTTCCGGGAGAGCATTGACCTTTTCTGGCGTCGTGATGAAAAGTACTTCGTGTCGGGCAATGTAGTCCAACTTAAGCGGTTTGAGAGCCTGATCCAACGCTTGCTGCAAGGACGCCCCTTCAGGCTGAAGTGTGACTGGAGGGTCTGCGCGAATTCCAACATCGTGGAGGGCGATTCTATCGACGAGAATGTTGATGTCATGCAATCTACTGAAGAAGACCATAACATCGGTCAGTGGGATGTCGACCATACCCACATTACCAGGGTTTGTTTGTTCCGCCAGCGCGTTTAATACGCGCGGTGCATCATTATTGGTCAGCGGAAAACTTTTCTCTCTGGAACGAATCAGCTTGTGGCCTTGAGTCAAATACCACGTCAATTGCTCGAATTTCTTTTGCACCGCGGCACGATTTGTCATGACCAAACCATTTTCCGTCCAGTCGATCGTGCCTTCCCCTCCCGCATCTCTCCAACTCTTGGGGGCAATGGTCGCATAGATGGCTTTTTGAAAAGCCGTCTTGGCTGCCTTCGTGTCTTTCGTTTTTATAACGTCCTCAAATTTCGCATATTGATGGTAAACGGTTTTCACATTCGGCCCGACCGCAATTTGAGCCGTGGTAATCGTGATTACGCCGTCCCTCACCATCCAGCCCAGTTCCAAAGGTTCGAGCAACAAAGTGAGCACATGCCCTAACTTGATACTGTCGACCTTATAGTTGATCAATGCGTCCGGATCGATCCCCTGCTTTACCAATTCCTCGTGATCAATGACGATCTGCAGATCATTGAGCGTTGCCAACGATTGGATCGCGTCGGTCAGTTTCACGTCTTGAATGTCGATGGATGATGACGTTTGGAGCGTCGCATGGAGTCTCTGTTCCGCCTTGGACAACTCGTCGCCGGCCACCGCACCGGCCCGCGGTTTGCCTTGTCCCTCATCCCCCAGAACAGAACCGCTGTATGCGCTCGCCAAAATAAATGGCAGGCATACCAAGATCTTAACATTCACACATCGCAGGACCCAAGATGATCGGCGCATTGGAGTCTCCTGAACAATGGATTAAGAAAGGCGGATCCCATTCGTAGGCCACCTCAGTCCGCATTGTCTATCCGGAACTCTCAGCGAACAAGCAGATTCTTGGAAAATCTAGACCGGGCGCGTCTTTTCTGCTGAAGCAATATCTCGCAGTCAGACGCCTTAAACAGCCTCGCTTCAATCGCTCTTCACGACCGGGAAAATCTGATACCGCTGATACACTGCCGTCGCTTTGTTTTCCGGCGGCATGACGATCGAACGTTCCAGCGAGGGAACCCATTTCTGAACATCGGCGAGCTGCGTCGGCGAGAGATCATCGAGCGGGCCGTAGCCGCTGGAGTCCTTGATCGGCCACTGCGGCCCGAGGATGCCCATTCGCTGCATCTCGGCGAACCGCGCCGGCGTGACGAAATCGGTGTAACCATACGACCCCGCATCGCGATACCGCAGGATCTCCGCCCAGTTGATGTAGATGTGCGTAATACCCGCGTCGTGCAGTTTTCGACGGATTTCGTCGGCAGGGCGTAGTTTCCATTCACCGGCGGGGACGCCCGGTTGTTTGTCCGCGAACCATTGATCAAAAATCGAGTAATCAAAGACCGTGTTGTACACATTGGGGAATTCGGCGGCGAACACCACCGCATTGCCCACGCAGAGCACTTTGGAGCCGGGGGGGAGTTCGCGATTCAGCTTCGGCAGACCGGGCGAATAATACCCTTCGGTGTGCTGCCGCGCGAGAGGGTAGTCGATCAGGTAGGCGTTGTATCCGCACAGCGACAACGGACCGGAGATCATCGTCAGGTGATACAACGAAACCACACCGAACAGCCCGATCCACAGAATCCGCCACGACAACCGCGCACTCCACGTCGCCCCCACACCGGCGAGCAGGGCGACAACCGGAATCAATGGCACCCAAAACCGATCGATGCGATGCGTAAAGATCCAATACGTGAGAAACAAATATCCGACGTAAGCCCACAACCAGATCACCAAGCGTCGCTTCGATTTCAACAAAAATGCCAGCGGCGCAAGGCCAAACAAAAACGGGCTCAGCCAATCGCTTTTGACGGTCACATCCATCACCTTTTCCGCCAAGTCGAGCGGCGAATAGGTGTTGGGGCTGTGGCCGTGCTTCCATTTCGCATTCAAATCCGCATCCCAATCCGCCCCACCGAAGACCGAATAGACCAACGGATAAACCGGATTGCCCGTTTCGATCGTGTTTTTAATCAACCAAGGCCCGATCGTGACCGCTGTTCCCAGGGCGAAGATCAATCCCAAACGGATAGCCCCTCCCCTCTGTTCCGCACGTTCACCGGGGCGAGTGAAAGGCAGGGCCAACGCCGCAATTCCCAAGGGGATCACCACCGACAACACGCCGGGGTATTTGCAGGCCATCGCTGAACCGGCGCACAATCCAGCCAGTAGGAAGGGCCGCCATGGCACCCGTACCTCGGCCGCAGCATGGAAACGTTCATAGCCGATCATCACCGCATAGAGTGCGGCAAACAGATAAAACGTCAGCCCCCCTTCGGCATAGGCAATCGTGGAGATGCGGTACGTCCAGGGAGTCGTCAGATGAATGGCCGCCGCATAAATACCCGCACGGGTGCTAAACCACCGCGATCCGGCGGCATAGATTCCTAGGGCGGTCAGCGGTCCGAAGCTCATCAACACGACTTTTCCAGCCACAGCCCCCCAATACCAATCCCCCAACAGGACCATCGACAACAGCGTCAGCATCTCAGTGCCGAAGGGAAAACTGGTGTAGACGTTGTGCGGCAACATCTCGATGCGACCCGCTTGGAAGTATTCCTTAGGGCCGCCCAGGTGATACTCCAGCACATCAAAATCGGTCGAGGGGAGCAGTGCCCCCAGGAGCATGCAAAGTACGAACGGCACGATAATGAACAGCCACAGGTTGTAATTCCGCCAATGATCGTCGGCGTCTTCGTTTGGCGGTGCCGACTTACGGCGGAATATTCGCAGACCGAGTTCAGCCAGCACGGCCAAGGCCAATAGTCCACCGAATAGCTCGCGGGAAAGTACGCCAAACCAACCCAACACAAGTGTGATCAAGGACCACGCAGAGAGGCCCAGCGCAAAAGCAAAGAACGTTCGTTCGCTGGTGCGCCGATTGGGGTCGGGACAAACAACGCGCAGCAGCAACTGCCCCGTCGCCCACGCCCCCAGGAGAATCGCCGTTGCGACCAAAAGCGGCGGAACACGCTGGGAAAGATTTCCCCACGAGGAAACCACAGCCGGCACCGGATTGGGAGGATCAATCAAGTCAAACAGATCCCACGGCACGCGTTGCCAGACATCGGCGCGCGAGACGGGAAAGTTGGGCAACTTGAAACTAAAAAAGATCGCACCGAAGATGACGAGCCAAACCACGATGGCCACGAAGATTTTTGGATCTCCGCGCTCAACCAATGCCTCCGCCGTCGCCCGCGGCTGTTCGGTTTTGGGTGTGGTTGTTGATTTGGTGCGTCGTTTGGAACTCACGTGTGGGTTGCTTTTCTATAGGGGCGCGGCAATTGTTCGGCGGTAGACGGAAAGAACCACAAAAATCACAAATGACGCGAAAACAAGTTCTGGTTTTCATTTTAGCTTATTGCGAGTTCAATTTAAGCAATGGAAGGTTGTTTTGCACCTTCTCCATTTTTTCGTACTACAACCCCTTTTTGTTTCGCATTATGAATTACTCCGGCGCGTGGTCCGGCACGGAACGCACAATGCGACGGCAAGCCGTCGGTTTGGGATGAGAGAGAGTCACGCTCGGAAATCTGTGTTTTATCCGTGTTCAATCTGTGGCTAAGAAAACAGCAGCCTTGTTTGGTTGCGGCACTGCTGCGCTAGGTTTTTCGTTACTTTCGTGGTTAATCATTGAACCAGCAGGCCTGCCCGTAATCATTGGCCGGACCAGTCGAAGGCTAGATCGAGGGCGATGGCGGAGTGTGTTAGGGCACCGATGCTGATGCGTTCGACGCCGGTTGCGGCGATTTGTGCGACCGTCGCCAACGTGACGCCGCCGGAGGCTTCGAGTTGGACGCTGGGTTGTCGTTGATTTCGCAATTCGACGGCGCGTCGTAAGGTGTCGCAACTCATGTTATCCAACAGCACAATATCGGGGGGGCCATCGAGCGCGTCTTGAAGTTGCTCCAGCGTATCGACTTCGACCTCGATGGAAATCCCCGGTTTGACGCTCGCCCGCGCCGTTTGAATGGCGGCGGCAATGGTCTGTGCCTGTTGCGACACAGCCCAGCCGGCAAGGTGGTTGTCTTTAATCAGCACGCCGTCATACAGACCGATCCGGTGATTTGTTCCCCCACCGGCGCGGACGGCATACTTCTGCAAATGCCGCCAACCCGGCAGCGTCTTGCGGGTATCAAGGATCTTCGCGGCAGTTCCCGTCGCGGCGGCAACATACCGGCTGGTGAGCGTGGCGATCCCGCTCAGGTGCGTCAAAAAGTTCAGCGCCGTCCGTTCACCGGTCAATAGCGTCCGCAACGGTCCGCGTATTTCCGCGACGGTCATCCCCGCTTCTACAGCAGTGCCGTCTTCAACGAGGCGGCGGACTTCGACCTGGGAATCGAGTTGCTCGAACACCATGTCGACGATCGGCAGCCCCGCCACAATGCCCGGTTCGCGGACGACCACCGACACATGTCCGCGCTGCTGCTCGTCGATCAACGCGCGCGACGTCAAATCGCCCGCATCATCAAGATCCTCCCGCAGCGCCATTTCCAACAACTGTCGAGCATTCGCCCGAGCAAGGTCATCAAAGACCGGAACGTTCAACGATCAACTCCTCAAGCTCAACTAAAAATGTTTTGCAACCACAAAATTCGATTCACTTGCCCGCACACACGCAACCAGTGAATAATGCCCAAAGCCGCACAGCGGAAATACTGCTTACTGCTTACTGCCTACAGCCTACTACCTACCGCCCTCTACGAACAACCCGGAGCAACCCCATGATCGTTGGCGTGCCCACCGAAATCAAACCGGATGAATACCGCGTCGCCCTGTTGCCGGTCGGGGCGGAGGAACTGACCCGCCATGGGCATCGCGTGCTGATTCAAACCGGCGCAGGAATCGGGAGCGGGATTCCCGACGAATTATACGCTGAAAACGGTGCGGAAATCGTCGCTACAGCCGACGAGATTTTTGCCCAAGCCGACTTGGTGATCAAGGTCAAAGAACCGTTGCCCGCCGAATGGCCCAAACTTCGCGCTGGGCAAATCTTGCTGACCTATTTCCATTTCGCCGCCAACGAAGAATTAACCCGCGCCGTCTTGTCGACCGGCATCACAGCTGTCGCATACGAGACGCTACGCGGCGCCAAGGGAAACTTGCCCTGCTTGACCCCCATGAGCGAAGTCGCCGGGCGGATGAGCATTCAGCAAGGGGCCAAGTATCTGGAGCGCCCGCAAGAGGGCCGTGGAATCTTGTTGGGAGGCGTGCCGGGAGTGCCGCCGGCGGACATTGTGATCTTTGGCGGGGGAGTCGTCGGCAAAAACGCCGCCCAGATCGCTGCCGGTTTTCAAGCGGACGTGAGCATCCTGGACATCAACGTCGATCGCCTGCGGTATCTGGAAGATATCATGCCGGCCAATGTGAACACGCTGTTCAGCGACCGGCACACTGTTCGCGAACAATTGATGAAGGCTGATTTGTTGATCGGAGCGGTGCTCATCGAAGGGGCCCGTGCGCCGGTATTGGTCAAGGAAGAAGATCTGAAACTGATGAAGCCCGGAGCGGTGATCATCGATGTCGCCGTCGACCAAGGCGGCTGCGTGGAAACCGCTCGGCCCACGACGCACTCCGACCCGACCTACATCGTCAACGACGTCGTGCACTACTGCGTCGCCAACATGCCCGGAGCAGTCGGCCGGACGAGCACCTATGCACTGTGCAATGTGACGTTTCCCTACGCCCTGCGGATCGCCAACCACGGCCTCAACGCGGCTTGCACAGCCGATCCCGGTTTAGCACATGCAGTGAATATGTCCGCCGGCAAACTGACGAACCGCGCGGTGGCGGAGACGTTTGGGTTGGCTTATGAGGAGTATTTGCCGGGAGCGTAAACCAACCTCGGTCAGTCAAACAAACGTTTTCCATGTGCCCAATCAATCATCCGCCGGGACGGTCATCTGAATCAGGTCAAACACCGCTCCCTGTGGGTCACCGACGATGCTGATATGGCCGACTGAGACTTCAAACGGTGGTTGGCAAATCGTGCCCCCCAGTTGCACCACGCGGTTGGTGGTCGCTTGAATATCCTCGACTGAGAAATAGACGCCCCAACAAGACGGAATGTCGCCCATTTCAGGCGTCTTCTGCAGCATGCCTCCCAGCGGGCGGTTGTTGAGTTGGAATGTCCAATAGGGGGTTGCGTCCGACTCTTCCTTCTCCACCGCCCAGCCAAAAAGACTGCCATAAAACTCAAGCGATGCCCCCACGTTGTCGGTGAGCAGTTCGTTCCATGACCAACAACCGGGGTCGTTGATCATTTCAGCACCGAAGTGGTCCAAGCCTTGCCACAAGGAAACGACCGCACCGCTGGGATCGCTGATGATCGCCATGTGTCCGGTGTCCATGATTTGAAACGGCTCCATCAACACGGTGCCGCCGCACGCCTGAGCACGTCGCGTAGAGGCTGCAATGTCATCGACATTGATGTAGGAATTCCAAATCGGCGGCATACCGGTCGATTTCATCTCGTCGTTCATCGCCCCCATGCCGGCGACTTGCAGGTCGTCGATTGTAAAAACTCGATACGGCGGTCCGCCCGGCGTCTCTTTTTTTGCGGATTCCCAGCCAAGCAGTTCTCCATAAAACTCCTGCGCAGCTGTGACGTCGTTCGTCATCAAGTCGACCCAACAAAATTGCCCATTCGCATACTCTGTTCTGGTTCTGGTCGCCATCGTTACGCTCTCCGTGAGCCTGATGAAGGATAAGGGAACTTGCACCAAGTATGCTGGCAGAATTCGGAGGCGGGTTCAACAAGATTCTTGACGGAATTTTTCGAGACTGCGAAGCGGCACGAACGGGAGTGGAGAGACAGGGGGACGTTGCGAGCGGCGGAAACAGGACCGGCTGTTCCGGTTTTCCTAAGCCACAGATTTTCTTAAGCCCCGGTTTCCCTAATCCACAGAGAAATCCCCGGCAGAGAACGAAATCGTGACGTGTCCCATTGCCCTCAACCTGACCGTTTGCGGTCGCAGTGAGCGATCCGCACCGGATGATGCACCGGCGTGATTTTCGCTTGAAACAAAGGGATTTCCCCTTCCCTACGATCGTCGCAATCGGCCTCACGCAGCGACGAACGAGACGAGACAAGAGTTGCAATGTCTCTAGTAGCACGTGATAATAAGGGTGCGCTTTCTTGCCTGACAAACTCTCGCTGACCAAGACAGGAGCAGCCATGACAATTGCCCAAAAGTGCGGTGGCTGTTGCAAGATCATTCTGGCTGGAATGATCAACGGTTTCTCCGGCTGTCATCGGTTCTCCGGCTGTCAAAGAAAACTGGCTATGAAACGACTGATACTACTGCTGGCATTGGGAGTGATCGGGTGCGGGCCTGCTGAGGTGACGGAAACCAACCCTGCAGAGGATGGTGATAGTCACCAGCGCATGCTCGCCACACTGAAGGAAATTCAAGCCAGCAGCACAGACGACCAACCCTACCTGAATGATGGCCGGCAAGAGCAACTTGCCCAGCAGTTAGAGAGCTTACCGGCCAACGTACCCCCGCAAGTGAAGTTGAAAACGCAACTGCAACTTTCTGAAGCCCAACTGCAGGCTGGAAATTCGCAGCAAGCCGTAGAGCAACTCTTAGAGGCTAAGAAATACTTGCTGGAAGTGGCGAGCGTTGTACCGAGGTCCGACCAAGTGCGGGACCTCTTGAACATGAAGCTAGCGGTCGCCTATTTGCGGCTGGCGGAAGACCAGAACTGCGTGAATTGCCGCGATGCCGAATGCTGTATCTTCCCGATCCAAGGCAAAGGAGTGCATCGCAACAAGCAGCCTGCCCAGAATGCGGTGAAATATTTGACTGCCTATCTGGAACGGAACAAAACCGATGCAACGGCGACTTGGCTGCTCAATGTGGCTTATATGACATTGGGCGAGTATCCCGAGAGTGTGCCCAAAAAATGGCTGTTATCCGACGGCCAGTTTGAACTAGACAGTGAATTCCCGAAGTTCAAAAACATCTCCCCGCAACTGGGTCTGAATACGTTCTCACTCTGCGGTGGAATGATTGTTGACGATCTGAACGGGGACAACTGGCTGGATGTGGTCACGTCGTCGTGGGACACCTCAGGGCAGATGCGGTGCTGGTTGAATAATGGGGACGGAACGTTTACCGATCATACGGAGGAGTCAGGACTGACCGGTCTGTTCGGCGGTTTGAACATGATACAGGCCGACTATGACAACGATGGCGACGTGGATATTCTTGTTCTCCGCGGAGCATGGCTCAGAGAGAGTGGCCGCCATCCCAACTCATTGTTGCAAAACGACGGCAACGGCCGGTTTCGCGATGTGACGTTCGAAGTCGGACTGGGCGATCATTTCTACCCAACACAGAGTGCTGCCTGGGCTGACTACGACAACGATGGTGATTTGGATCTGTACATCGCGAACGAGATTGGCAGTTCAGAGCTCTTCAATAATGACGGACAAGGTCATTTCACCAACGGGACCATCATGGCCGGCGTTCCGGGGGGACGTTACCCGAAAGCTGTTGTGTGGGGCGACTACGACAATGACCGCTACCCAGATCTGTATCTTTCGAACTTAAAAGGGCCGAACCAACTTTATCACAACAACGGCGACGGGACTTTTACTGATGTCGCTGCTCAGGCAGGCGTCGTCGAACCCAACCGCAGCTTTCCCACCTGGTTTTGGGATTTTAACAACGACGGGGTGCTCGATATTTACGTCGGTGCCTATTGGGCCAAGATCGGTTATTTTGCAGCAGACTACCTGGGCCATGCTCACGCAGCTGCCACGGATCGACTCTATCAAGGCGATGGAAATGGCGGTTTTCGAGACGTCACTGAGGAAATGAACCTGGCGAAAGTCACGTTGCCGATGGGTTCAAATTTTGGCGACATCGATAACGATGGCTTTCTCGATTTCTACCTGGGGACGGGATACCCAGACTATGCGGGTATCATGCCCAACCGAATGTTTCACAATCAAAATGGACTGCGTTTCAAGGAAGTCACCACAGCGGCCGGTTTGGGGCATTTGCAAAAAGGGCATGGCGTCGCCTTTGCGGACTACGACCACGATGGGGACCAGGACATCTTCATTGAATTGGGTGGCGCCTTTCGAGGGGACGCTTTCTCGGACGCCGTATTCCAGAACCCAGGATTTGGCAATCATTGGATCACCGTTCAACTCGTCGGCACAAAATCGAATCGAGCGGGAATCGGTGCACGAATTCGAGCCGAAGTGCAGGAAGACGGCAAGCTGCGGTCGATCTACAAATGGGTCAACAGCGGCGGAACCTTTGGAGGAAGCCCGCTGCGACAGCATATCGGATTGGGCACCGCAAACCGCATTGAGCGACTAGAAGTCTACTGGCCCACCACCGACACGACACAGGTGTTCACCGATCTTGAGGTGGACCAGATGATTAAAATCATCGAGGGCGAAGACAAATACCACCCGATCTCCGGTGTCCAGAATTCAAACAACGTGGTTGAAGTCGGTGCTGCCCACTAGCGAATAAGCCTTTCGCGTCGGCAGTGTCTTCTGAGTGGAAAACACGCCTGCGGGTCGAACTAGAAACCGCATCAGATTCTGATTGATTGCCAGCTTCTCTCACGGATCGAAGCGGTAAGGCTTACACCATGGGGATGGGATTTCTCCCACGCTGCTGCCCCAACCAGGGCCACAAAGTCTGTGTGGCCAAGCGCATGCGCCGGCAACAAAGCTCCCAACGCCGGAAATAATGGCGTGGGAACTGTCGGCTGCCGGCTTTGGTCACATTCACCAATTCGCAAGGTAAAGCAGACGACTCGGCGGGACGTCTGCTAGCTTTCCGAGTCCTCAGCAGCCTTCGCTTCCTTGATATCGGCTGACTCGATTCGGTGGTAGCGATTGGTTTCCGGGCTGGGGATTTTCACAACTGCGCCGTCGGGCCATTGGATCTCGATTTCCTCGACCTTGGTTTCAGCTCCCAGACCGAAGTGCACGACCGGTGCGTGTTGGGAAACAAACGAGTCGCCGGCGACAATCGGGGCAACGTGCGTCTGGCTAGGCGTCTTGACTGTGACTTTGGCACCGAGTCCGGAACGCGATGTCCCCTCCAGGTTGACGCCGATCCAATTCCCATCCGAATCGTCCTTGTTCTCCAGAACATGGATCGACCAAGTCCGATTGACCGGCTCTCGGCTGCGGATCACGAGATCCATATGCCCATCGCCATTGAAGTCGTCGCTGATCACATTCCGCGAATCATGTTCGGAGGAAACACCCGCTAGAAAATCGATTCGCAGGAAGCCTTGGCCACCTTCATTCATGAGGAGCACATTATGCTCGAATCCATTCCACGAAATCCCTTGATCCGAGAAATTCAGTTTGCGATTCATTTCAAAGAAGTCGCGCAATTTCGGATCCGTTTTCGACGACCCCGTATAGATGTCGTGACACCAAAACGACGTGCAGTAATCTTTCGCCGTTTTTTGACTATTGTGACCGTTGGCGACGAAAAGATCTCGATAGCCATCGTTGTTAAAGTCGAACGAAGTCGATCCCCAGGACCAGCCCGTTCGTGCGACCTGATCGTTAAACGTCGCCTGATTGAAGTCTTGCCCATCGGCAAGATACATGCGATTGCCATAGCCCATTTCGGGGCGATTCGATTGATAATCCTCGAACTCTTCTTGACCAAGCCCCATTTGATGCAACCGCTTGGCGGTCGTCGACGACATGCCCGTCATGAAGAAATCCAGCTTGGAGTCCAAATTGTAATCACCAAAGCTGAGAGACATGCCAAAGGCATGCCGGTCGCTAAGTCTTTCGTCAGTGATGTCCGAGAATTTCCCGGTTCCATCGTTCGTATACACGTCAATACCCGAGAAATCGCTGACAACGACCAGGTCCAGATCCGAATCGTGATCCACATCCGCCAATGAGGCAGAGTAGGTCCGGCGATTTCGCTTTTCGGTCAACCCACTCCACTCGGTGATATCCTCAAAGGCACCATCCCCGTCGTTGCGGAGCAAATAAGCGGGATGCCCATCGTTGGCATCAAAATAAGGGGTCGGCATCTGGCCGCCACTGTAGGGTTGCCGGTATTGGCCAATCCAAACATCCAGATCACCGTCGGCATCGATGTCACCGGCTGTGAGGACTGTTGGCTCACGAATATCCTTGGCCGAGAAAATCGGCTTTGCACGTGCTGTAAACCGTCCATTCTCGTCGGCAGGGTACAGAAAAACGATGCCATTGCTGCCTGCACCCAGAAAATCTGCTCGTCCGTCTCCCGTGAAATCGGCCATGACTCCCGAAAAGCCCAGCCCAGGCGGTGGGGGGACTTCGAAGAGTGAATCTTGCTCGAATTGGAAGTCTCCCCGATTCCAATAGAGTGCATTTTCTACGGGCGAAATCAGCTCCGACAAACCATCACCATCAATATCGTTCGCGATCAACAGCAGCCGAGCTTTCGTGTTGACCTTCATAGTCGCAGCTTCCTCAAAAATCGGAGCAGCTTGGCGTTTGAGGATTTTGACATCGGTGGCTTCGATGCTGCGAGCCTCGGGTCGACTGGCGGGTGTTGAAAGCGGCTTCCAATGCACCACCAGCTTTCCTCGAACGTTATAAAAAGCCTGCTCTGAATCATTGGCAAGATCCAAGACAAACGATACGTCAGAGCGTGGCGACTCTTCACTGGGTTCGAAGCGACTATGATGCCATTCGGACTGGACGATCCGTAAACCGGAGTCTTTCCATTCACTGAGCCACTTCTTCCACTGAGCGGGATCGAACGTTTGCGTGCCGTTATCACAGAGAAACGCGTCAATCCCGTGATCATGACGGGTCGGCTCACCCGGCATCCCGAGCGTCAAATCTTCGAATGTGAAGTCCGCCAGTTCGTTCATTTGGTCTTTGCTGGAACGCATCTTGTCCCACAAGCCGATAAAGGGCTCTTCGTACTTTTGAGCCGTAACTTCATCGGACCAAACGGTCTGATCCAACTCCTCGCGTTTCGCGACGATCTGACGAATGACACCTTCATCCACCTCAACTTTGCCCTCAACAACTTCGTCGGTGGGGGCTTCTTTCGTGACTCCTGCACCAGTCAAGACTTCGTCGATGACGACTTGGTCTTTCTGAGCCGCTCTCTCTTTTCCATCCTGAGGTTTGTTGACTTCGTTTTCGCGACTGTTGAAAAAGTACACGACGGAAATCGCAATCAGCAGCAGCACGACTCCCGTGCCGACCGCTTTCGGTGCCTGACCTGCCATAACTCTCACCTTTCGCGTTATTTTTCCGCTCATCTAGGTAGTTCGGAAAAACTGGAAAAATTGAACGGATCTATAGATATGATTCTAGAAGCAAAGCTCATTCTATAGGGGATCAGTCGCTAGTTCAAACGATGTCAGCTCGTTCGGACGACGGGAGGCGAGATAAAAACCTGCCAGCAATGTGTCTACGACACACGACTAGAGATCGTTGGAATCGATCAACCGGCTGAATTCTCTACGGCTGGACAGCGCGGATGATCTGCGGCCAATTATGACCGTCGCTGCGTTGCCGCACCTCAAACGACGACGGCAGGTCGCCTGCATTCGCAGACAACGGACGCTGGCATCTGTCGGAGATTTCTTGCAACAGTGATCCCGGAGCAGCGCAAAATTGTTCATAGGACACGTGCACAACACGCTCCTGAGGAATCGCTGCGGCGCCGCGTTGAATCGCAGCATTGGTCGCCAGAACTTGCCATGCGGTTTGCTGCGGCGGAGCGAGCGACAAAACCTGTTCGTAACCGGGTGGTTTGAATGAATACCACGCCGTATCCGAACCGGAAAATTCTCGCCGGGCGGCGAGTAGTGACTGCGCGTTGTCCGCAACATCCCGCTGGACAATCACAAAATAACTATTGGCAAACAGATGCGCGAGATAGGGGATGTGCCAATTCAGAATCATCCCCTTGAGCACCAACGGCTTTGCGAAGGCCGTTTGCAAAGCCCGTAGTTCGCGGATAAACGTTTGCCCATCGGACGACGCCAGTTCAGCGTCGCTGAGTTGTTGCGTCTCACCGAACTGAAAAAACCGCCGCCAGAAGTACCAGAACTCGTGCGGGGACAGAGCGCCCCGCGTTTTGCCGAGTTGCGATTCAAACGCTGCTCCGACTGCACCGCCAATTTCATCACGGAAATCGCAGTCGTACAACATTTTTTGCAATTGCGCCCCGAGATACGGCGCATAATAAAACCGAGAAAGGAAATTCGACGGATAGGCAAACAGGCCCGACTGTGCCAAATATTGGTAAACCAACGTCGTGCCGCTGCGGGCGCATCCCATGACGTACACGATCGGCTCATCACACAGTGGCAGCTCAGTGATTTCACGCTGTTCGACTGGCCCCAGGCGCGCCTCGAAAAACTTCAGCAGTGTTTCTAATTCTTCAGTCCGTTGGTATTCCGGAACCCGCTGGTCATGCGACGGCATCGAGCACCTCCAGGATACGGTCCATCTCCGCGCGGCCCAGTCGTTGGTCAATCGGCAACGGTAACAAAGCGCGGCTCAATTCCCGTTCCCAGTCAAACACGTCGCCCTCGCGGGACACGCATTCGGCCCACAATTGCGGCGCAAAGATTTGCTGATCCCACAACTGTTGATGTAAAATTGGCGGCTGCGGCAGAAAAGGGTAACAGAAGGGAACCGCGTCGGCATCGAGATGTAAGAGACTCGCCTGCAATTGGTTGCGCGAGGCCAATTCGCCGTGCAAGTATTGATAGTTCTCGCGGCGAATCCTTGCTGCGCGGGTGTAATCGACGCCGCCGAGGATCGATTCGCTCAGTCGAGACATCTGCGTGATCGCTTCGCCATTGCGACGTTCATTCTCGCGAAAAATCTCATGCCCGGCGGAGATTTCTCCCTGTTCGCGCAGGATCAAATGTTCGAACCGATAGTTCGCATTCCGCTGCCAGGTGTCGGGTGAGGGCAGGGCGGCATCGTCGGGGCCGTATAAATAACCGCCATCGGGAACGCCAAAAAACTTGCGGGCGGAATTGAAGTAGAATGCTTTGGGGGCGGCGGGGGTGTGAAAAAATGCCTGCGTATTATCGACCCACAAAAACTCCGCCCAACGGTCTGCAAGAGCGGCGACTTGCTTGTTCTGCAGACCAAAGTAGTTGATCACGACAATCCGCTCGCCATGGCCCAACTCAATCTCAGGTGAGACCGACAAGTCCGGCTCCAAACCATAATATTTGACGGGAATGTCCGCAGCCCGAAATGGCTCCAGCAGGGCGTCGCAACAATAAAACGGAACCCAGACCGCCGTCGGTTTTTCCACATTCAACAAACAGCCAACACAACTGCGCCCACTATTCAGGGCCAACCGCGCATGCGGATGTAACGGCTCACCACTAGCGGTCGGCTCCCATTCAAAATATCCGCCGACTGCATTCATACCTAAAGGTGTCCGCCAAGAAGCGCTACAAGTTGGGGGCCAACAAATCGGTCGGGTGCGTCGTGACGCACCTTTCGATGTCGTAAGAATCGCTTTGCCAATGTTTTGACGCTCATCGAAAAATCGTTGTTTACATCACTCATTTTCATGGGAGACATTTTTCGTCCTGTGCGAGAAAGGTGCGTCGCGACGCACCGTACATCTTAGGCGCAGCGGACGCGTGTTTCGTGGATCACCGATGCCCACTCGACATGGTCGCCGCCAAATTGAAACTCCAAGGATCCCGCTTTGCGCGTCAGACGTTCCATCCGTTCGACGGTGACGACGGCGAACATCAGGCAATACTTCCCCGGGGTTAATTTCAAATTCCCAAGATCCATTCGTACGCCTCGCTGGGTTTCCGTAAATCGCAATTGTTCGCGTTGCTGCGGTTTGATGGCCAGAATCGGATGACCGGAAAAATCTTCGATCGTGATCCGCAGTTCCACCTCCGGCAGGCCCGGTTCTAAGTCGAGGTCCAATTCCACGGACAACTCATCGTCGCCGGTGATCACCGCTTGTTGGTTGTCGAGAACCTCGGCGTCGTTGATCCACAGTTTCTCGTTGTGAATTCTGGCAGCGGTATTCCCGAACACTTTCAACTGTGTCTCGCATTGCGTGTAATACGCCTGTAGCCCTTGCGACAAATCGTGGCTGTTGCAAATGATCTGCCCTTCGGAAAACACAGCCACGCGCGTGCAAAACCGCGTCACGAATTGCATGGAATGCGAAACGAACACGACTGCGGCGTCCTCGAGCAGTTCCTGAATAAGATTCAGACACTTCAATCGAAAACCCAGGTCACCCACAGCCAGCACTTCGTCCAGAAGCAATATATCGGGCCGAATCATGATCGCCGCCACGGCAAATCCCAATCGGACCTGCATGCCGGAACTGTAGTTGCCGACCGGTGAGTCGATGAACTGCCCAATTTCAGCGAACTCGACGATCTCGTCGAACCGTTCGTGGATTTGTTTTTTGCTCAGTCCCAGGATCGAGCCGTTGACGAACACGTTTTCCCGTCCGGTGAGGATCGGATCGAATCCCGCTCCCAGCGCGATCAACCCACCGACGCGGCCCCGCAGCATGATTTTTCCAGCGTCGGGTTTGATCAATCCGTTGAGCATTTTGAGCAGCGTGGTTTTCCCGGCGCCGTTGCGGCCGATCAGCCCCAGGCATTCGCCGCGACGGAGATCGAAACTCACGTCATCCACAGCCCAAAATTCCTCCGACCGCAAAATGCCCGGCGGCGTTCCGAGGATGTCGCCGGCGAGATCCGTCAGTCCATACCACAGCGATTTTTTCAAATCCCGGCAAAACTTTTTGCCGACATGATCGCAACGTAATAATATTTCCGACATGGCGATCGAGCCTCACATGCCTTTCCGGGCAATGATGTGTGGCCGCGCCACGTGCAAGAGAATCAACCCGACTGAAAGCATACCTGCGGCGAATATCACCATGACGGCAGCGGGCAACAGCGGTTGTGCGTCCCCGCCAAACAACAGTTCTCGGCAGAGGTTCAACAGCGGCGTCAATGGGTTCCACTGCATCAGCGCGCCAAGCCACCCGGTCTCACGCACAGGATAGATCACCGGCGACAAATACATCAGCCCCATAAACACAATGTGTGTCATGCGGCCGATATCCCCGTACAAGGCAGCCAACGGCGCCAAAAAACACCCCGCCGCCGCACCCGTCAAAACCAACCCCGCCACCGCGAGTGGAAACAACATCACTGTTGCCGGAAGCCGATACTGATAGAGCAGGAACAGGCAGCTCAGCGGGATTCCTGCCAACAAAAACTGGAAGGCAACATTCGCCAGATTCCGCGCAATGAATGCCTCGATGGGCACATTGAGTTTCTTGAGAATGTCACTGGAGTAGACATCGACAGTCGCATCAAAACCGGCGCGTAACAAACCCCACAGGATCGTGCCGGAGAGCACGAACAACGGATACGGGATTTCGGTCTCGATCGAAACCACCGCCTGCGACCGCAAAAACACCCACATCGCCGCTGTCATGATCGGACCGCTGAACAACCAGGCGTATCCCATAAAACTGCGGCGGACTTGTGATTTCAGGTCGCGGGTGAACAAAATCCACGCCAACTCGCGCGTCGACCAAAAGTTGCTCAATGATTGCCGAAGCAACAATAACGGATGGGACCGCGCGCCGCTGGGAGCATAGACCAACCAATCCCCGGAGCGCGGGCTGTGTAGCACGTCCGACTCGATGGCAGCGATCTTTCGGGGGTCAACGGTTTCGACGGACGACACCTACTGCTCCAGTTCCTTCTGTAATTCCCATAGCGGTCGTTGAATTGCCGGATTCACCGTTGGGGGCGTTCAACTCTCCACGGATTTTCGCCACAACGACAATTCAAGATGACGAAAACCGAAGCGGTCTCTTATGGCAATTGCCAAATCGTGTCAAGCTGTCCCGCGACGATGACCTGTTTTGAGATAGGCCGACAGGGACGACCGCGTCTCGCCAAGCTCGTATGGCCAACATTTGCCCGATGCGGTACAAGACCGCTTGCGAAACGCGATTTGAGATTTGGAGACGATCCTTGATCACCGACGACTTACGAGACTCCGTTCCCTACCAAGAAAACCCTGTTCCCGACAGCGACCGGACGCTACACGTTGGGCAACCGAATTTGTCGGATCGCGCAGCGTTTGACCGCTTAGTGGACGAGATGTATGAAAACCGTTGGTTCACCAACAACGGCCAACTGGTGCAGCGTCTCGAACACCGGCTCAGCGAGTACCTGCAGGTCAAACATGTCGTGCTGGTGAACAACGCAACAACCGGACTGCAAATCGCCTCACAGGCGCTGGGACTGACCGGCGAAGTGATTCTGCCCGCTTTTACGTTCGTCGCAACAGCGCACGCATTGCAATGGGTCGGCTTGAAACCGGTGTTTTGTGACATTGATCCGCAGACACATTGCATTGACCCGCTAAAAATCGAAGCCCTGATTACCGAACAAACCTCGGCAATCGCCGGGGTCCATGTCTGGGGCCGTCCCTGTCCCACGGACGCCATCGACGAGATCGCCAGCCGACACAATTTGGCCACACTGTATGATGCGGCGCATGCGTTTGGTTGCCGCCACCAAGGCCGCATGCTCGGCAATTTTGGGCAATGCGAAGTCTTCAGCCTGCATGCGACCAAATTCTTCCATACCTTTGAAGGGGGAGCGGTGACCACCAACGACGATGCCTTGGCTGAAAAAATCCGGCTGATGAAAAACTTCGGATTTGAAAGCATGGACCGCGTCGTTGAATTGGGAATCAACGGCAAGATGCCCGAAGTCTGCGCCGCCATGGGGCTCGCTTCGCTCGAACAGTTAGACGACGTCCTCGAAATCAACCGTCGCAACTACCTCGCCTACGACGCGGGCCTGTCGGACATTCCCTATGTGCATTTGCATCCGCAGACGAACTTGGAGGGGACAAATTTTCATTACATCGTTGTCGAGGTCGACGACGACGCGCCGTTGAGCCGTGACGAACTTTTGAAACGGCTGCATGATTCCCAAATCCTGGCCCGGCGCTATTTCTTCCCCGCTTGCCATCGCATGGAACCGTATCGCACGCTGTACCCGGAATATCTCGATGCTCTTCCGGAAACCGACCGTTTGTGTCAACGCATCATGATTTTACCAACTGGAACGGCGATTTCGCCGGATGATATTTCTCGGATTTGCGCAACGATCCGCTCCTCACTCACACGAAGGAAAGCTGCTTAGATGAAACTGCGGGAGGACTGCACAACACGACCGACATCAATGACTGAGGCCGACGAAATCATTGCCGCCGCCACACGCGAACATGCTGCTGAACAAATCGTAACCGAGCCGCTGCTCAGCGTGTGCATCATCACCTACAATCAACACCGCTTCATTCGCCAAGCTGTGGACAGCGTCTTAGCGCAAAAGACCGATTTCCCCTACGAAATCATCATCGGCGACGATCAAAGCAACGACGGCACCACTGAGATCGCCCAGGAACTGCAACAGTCGCATCCAGATAAAATCCGTGTCTTAACGGCAACGGAAAACCTCGGCCAATATACCGGAAACGGTCGGCTGAACATGATCCGCACATTGCGCGCGAGCCGCGGGAAATATGTGGCGATGCTCGAAGGGGACGACTACTGGACGTCGACACAGAAACTGCAACAGCAGGTCCATGCGCTGGAGACCCATAGCGACTGGGCCATCTGTTTTCATTCCACCCATTGTTTTTGGGATGATGCCAGCAATCCTGGGTTTAACTTTCCATTGGAATTTGACCGAGACGTTTCCACGATCGAAGATTTGATCGATGGGAATTTCATGCAAACCTGCTCGGTCGTGTATCGCAATGGGCTGTTCGGCAATTTTCCCGACTGGTTTTTGGAAGCCGGTTTGGGGGACTGGCCGCTGCATATCCTCAATGCCCAGCATGGTGACATTGGCTATCTCCCGGAAACAATGTCCGCTTACCGGGTCCATCCTGGAGGGGTTTGGACATCAAAATCACAACAAGATTGTGAAGCGATCATTTCGCAACTTTATCTGTTACTCCATCGAAATCTGCCACGCCATTTATCTGATCTCGCTGGGAAACGTCTGTTGAAAGAGTTTGTCATTCAAATCGATGGCTTGCACGGAGCTTGCAAAAAATACGACCAAGCCATCAAAACCTTGGAACAGCACATCGTCAAACTGAACGCGCAGCATGAACGCTCCTCAAGCTACCGATTGGGACGTTCGTTGCTCTCGCCGTTGCGGATGTTGCGAACCTTGTTTCGCACACGCGTGTCGGCACAGGTTCAATAAGACAGGAGCCGCGCATGAAACTTGGAATCATGCAGCCCTATCTCTTTCCGTGGATCGGCTATTTCCAGTTGGTGAACCTCGTCGATGAACTGGTCATCTACGACGACGTGCAGTACATCAAGAACGGATGGATCAACCGAAATCGCCTCTTGATCAATGGCCAGCCGCGCTATTTCACCTTGCCGGTGCTCAAGGCATCCCACGCGCTGCCGATCTGCGCGCGGCGATTTGCGTCCTCGTTTGAGCGTGACAAACGGCGCACGCTCAAGAGCCTCGAAATGGCCTACGCCGCCGCCCCGCATTTCCGGGACACGCTGAACTTGGTGCAGGACTGTTTTGCCTGCCGGGACGACAACGTAGCCGCGTTTGTGTCCCACACGTTATCGAAAGTTTGCGACGCTTTAGGAATCGAGACGCTGTTGCGGCGGTCTTCGGAACTTAAACATTCCCCCGCAATGCGCGGGCAAAACCGGGTGCTCGACATCTGCCGGGCTCTGCACGCGTCGCACTATGTGAACGCCATTGGGGGAACCGATTTATACGAGAGCGACGTGTTTGCACAAAACGGCCAGCAACTCAGTTTTCTGCAGACGCGCGACGTTGCCTATCAGCAATTCCAAAACACGTTCCAACCCAACCTATCCATCATCGACGTCATGATGTTCAACAACCGCGACCAGATCGCCGCGCTGCTGCACGAATTCGATTTGAAATCGCCGCATTGCTAATACCGAATTCCCAAGCGGCGATAAATGAAGGCCAACAGCCAAATCGGGCCGATCAGGAGATATTGAATATCCTCAAAGAAAGCGGGCTTTTTCCCCTCGATTTTGTGGCCGATGAATTGGCCGATCCAAGCCACCACAAACACCACCAACGACGCCACCCACACCGGGCCAAGACCCGTCCGCTGATAAGCAACCAGCACGCCGACCGCCGCTGCGGAGACCAGGAACATGCCGGCAGCCAGCATCAGCGATAACCGCAAATAGAACAACAGACTGATCACAATCAGCAGCATCCCCCAATTCCAATAGGGGGAATCCAGACTTGCGGTTCCAGGCAGCGCCACGCCCCACAACAGACCGATCAAGCTCAGTACAATCAGCGGAATGCAAATCCAGTGCAACGTTTTGTTGGTCGCGTTTTGATGGCAGACCGCATATTCAGCGAACCAGTCATCGGCGGATTTTTTGGGCATAGCGAAATGAAGCTTGAGGTGACAGGCTGGAGGCCTCGGGGCGACTCCGAATGAGTCACCCCGCAGACAGGACGGTACTTACTTAAGTTTTCCCGTTTTGACGAACTCCACAATGGCATCTTTGTGCGTAGCCAATGTCCCTTGAGGGCCGGTGGCTTTGACGAAATAGTTGTCCGTGGGGGAAAAGGGAATGATAAAGCCAAGCATGCGTTGGTTTTCCGCCGGGCCTTGGCCGGGACGTTGACTATTGAACGTACCCCGAATATCGACCATCGTTGCCGTCTTACCGTCGACGTCGATTTCGGTCACCGCCGGTTCGTCACCATCAGCCATTTTGAATTGACCAATCCAACGATCAATATTGGCCTGTTTGCCACCACCGGCTGGCATGATCGTCAATTCCGCATCGCCATCTTCCCCGGGCAGTATAAACTTCGCTTCAACAAAAAACGGGTTGGCTTCGCGGTTCCAATCGGCCGGAGCGGCAAAAGTCATGCCCTTTAAATCGACATTGGCGGTCGCGGTCGTCTCATCGCCGTCTGCGGCATCCGTTTTCGGGGCGGCGGCTTCTTCCTTGGCCGGTTCAGCGGTTTCGCTCGCGGCAGCAGGGGGAGTTTCTGGTTCGAGCGGTGGGGCGGTGTTGAGTTTTTCCGTCGCAGACCCGGTCTGAGCGGGTTCTCCGCAGCCGACACAAATCAACGCAGCGACACACAACGTCGCAACAGGCAGGAATCGTGCACGCAGTAACATCTGGAGTTCTCCTTAGCAATGAGTCGTTTTCAGCGGCGCGAGGCAGTACTCGCGTGAATATTTTAAACAATCCGACAATTGCTTTTGTACTCGATTCGCCCGCGACTTACCATTTCGCCGCACGTTTCTCCAAAAACGCGTTGACCCCCTCCTGCGGCTGGCCGGTTGCGTAACAAGCGGCAAAGGCGACCGCTTCCTGTTCTAATTGCTCGTCAATATCACCCGGTACGAATGAATTGAGCAACCGCTTAGCCATTTCCAAACCGACCGGACCCCGCGCCAACAGCCGCGCAGCTTCCTGTTCCACGGCTGTCTGGAATTCGTCATCGGGAAATACCTCGTGCAGCAGTCCCAAACCTAGCGCTGCTTCAGCCGGCCACAATTCAGCGGCCAACACAATCCGTTTGGCGACTGATGGTCCAAACAACCGCGCGGTTCGCACCGTGCCCCCCCAACCAGGGATCACACCGATCGATGTTTCCGGCAATCCCATGCGACAGCCCGCGGCGCCAAAACGCAGATCGCAAGCCAGGGATAATTCGCTCCCACCCCCCGCGCACGCGGCATGAATGGCGGCGATCGTTACCGGTCGCAACCGCTCGATCCGCGACATCAATTCCTGTCCCTCACGGGCGATTGTGTATGCCGTTTGCTCGTTGAGGCTCCGCAGTTCGTACACATCCGCCCCGGCGCAAAATGTTCGTCCGTGGGAACTGAAAATCACCACTTGACTGTTGTCGTCTGCTTCGAGTTGATCCAGCGTGGCCGCCAATTGTTGCCGTGTTTCTTGGCTGAAGACGTGCACGCCGTTTTCAGTCGACATCCGTACGCGGGCGATTGGTCCGTCGAATTGCAAAATGATTTCGGTCGCCATCTTGACGCAACTTCCTTCTGCCAAAGAACGAAAACAGGCACCGGCCAGTCGACCGGTGCCTGTTGATTATTACGAGAATGTTCGGCAAATGCTAATTGCCGCTCAGCGCCACAGCCCGTTCCGGAAACGCCGGACCTTGCGGTGCGGCAATCGCCGGGGCTGAGGGTGTGCGATGGGCAATCCATTGCCCCACACGTGTGGCCGTCGAACGTGCTCCGTTGGCCGGACGAAATCCAGCCATGCGGAAGTCCGCCTTTTTAGGAGCCGGCGCCGGTACCTTTCGGGCCAATTCCGGCTGTCGCTTCGGAATTACCATCGCTTCCGGATCGCTGAAATCGTCGAAATTATCGAGATGATCGCCTTGGCTGTCGTCAGTTTCCCGTTTGGGAATGGTACTGCTCGGTTGCAAGTCCGAACGGGTGCTCGGATCGCGGCGTTGAGCTTCACGTCTGCCCGGTTGCGGTGCTGGAGCACGCGCGGTGGTCGGGCTGTACGGGGCTGCATACGTCGCGACTGTTGATCCCAGCGGAACCGAACGATACACGGTGACCGGCCGACGGGTGACAACCTCTTGGCTGGTCATCCGCACGGTGTTGACGGCCACTTTTTGTGTGGTCGTTCGGGGAACCATCCGCGTCACGCGGTAGTTCACCTTACGCGTGCCATGTACGGCGACGCGGCGCGTCACAGGGACATTGACCGTCTGTACATTCGGCACATAGGCGTGTTGCACAGAGTAGTTCGGTGTGAAGGCCGAACGGACGCCGTACCCAACGCGATTGAGAAATCCGAACAGATCCGGCCGACTGTCGTATTGGCAAGGAGTCATTTTAGGACGCGGCTGATATTGGGTCGTCCAATATCCGCAATCGCGTGTCACTTGACGGCATTCGGTGACGTCCTGATACGCCACGGTGGGAACTTCGGTTTCGCGATCTTCCACCACCGGTTCATAGGTGGTGACTTGTTGATCCACGTAACTGGTTTCGACAACGGGTTTCTGCACGATTTGGCGATACTCGCGCATTTCGGTGACCGGGACCGTTGTATAACAAGGCTGCGGCTGAACGCATTGAACGACCGGGGGCGGCGCGCACGACGCACAAGACGGCTGCCATTGGGCAGAAGCCGAACTCCCGACGGATACAACCGCCGCTGCACCAACGAGCAGAATGCGGGGGAACATGCGGGTCATAGGTTCCTTCCTGAGAGACTAAAAACGATAGAGTGTTGAGAGGTAGCGTGAGAGGACGAGCCAACTATGGTTTTTTGTAGGAATTCGCGACGGGGAAACTCTGCACCGGTGCTGAATTCGCCTGAGTTTTGGCTCGGGGGGCGGAAAATTATCGCAATGCAATTTTTCGGTCAAGTCCGCCTGCCCCGATGTCGAGGTAGCAACGGATTAAAAGATAGACATTCCCCGCCATCTCAATCCACACGACCAATGGCAACTGATGGCAAGCTAATCAGATAGGTCTTTCCGCACGGCAAAGCAGAGAGAATTCCAAAAAAATCTCTCAATACTGCAGTGCTGTTTGGAGATATGGACGCAGAGTGTTTGGTGTGGTCAACCGCCCGGGTGGCTTGTTTACCCCCGGGCGGTTTTTTCTGCGCGGGCGGTTTGAAGATAGACAATGGGTGGCACGGATGCATCGCAATCCGTGCGCCGCAGGCACATGAAGGTGCCCGACCCATTACCAACAGAACGGTTCCACGAGCGCGATGTCAATCGGCGGCATGTGATACCGTTACCCTCAGGCTCGTCGCTTCGTTAAGCTTTCAAACGACAGTCTGGTCTACTCGCTTTACTGGTGTTACCCCGCGTTGCACTGGCGAAGCCAGTGGCACCCGCGCAATTGCGAGCGGTGATTAGTGAGCTCCAAAGAACAACTCATCTTTACGATCAACGGTTTCCTTAAGCGCGTCGATGAACTCTTCGTGGAACCCGTCTAAGTCCTCAAATGCTTCAGGATCAAGCGCGTTAAGTTCATCAAAAAGACTATTCACTTCCGACGCAGTCAACCACCCAAACATGCAACCATCGTGATCAACGTTCGTACCGACCAACGGTCTTCCTGCTTCTAGGAAACCCAAGAGTTGTCGACTAGACTCTGAAACCAATGGATCAGCAATCTCTCGGTATTCTTCCCAGATGTCGTAATGTTGCCAATCATCGAGTGGCAATCGATACGGAGCTAAGTCGAGATGTTTTGCCAATGGTTCGATCACATAGTTCCAGCACCCTGGCTCCATCGCTGGGGCTGAACCCATGATCATTTCCTCGGCATAATCGCTAGCATGACTATCCTCCGGCAATCCCTGAAGAAATGCGTTCAGAAGGTCGGCGTCTTTCGACCCGACGGACTTCTTGACGGTTTCGAGCGATCGAATAGAAATCATGTAAGTTCGCGCGGACATCTGCTTTATTCTCCCAGACGATAGGTTGAGCGACGCCCCTCGAGGTTCCTGGCAACCGCAGGGGCCACAAGACATTACGAATTCACAGTATGGAATTATTATAAGGCGGGTTCACATTTGAACCCGCCACCAACTCTCCTCGCTTCGTCATTCATCGAACAACACCTCGTAGGGCGTGCAGTGCATAGGCCAGGCAGCTACCTGACGCGATTTTCCAAACCCCTCCTAATGCTTGTAAATCTTGTGCTGCGGACGGCCGCTGAGGATTTGTTCCTTGCCCCAGTTGGTCACTGCCCGAAATGCGTCGCTGTGGATGAAATCAGTAAACGCCTTCTCGTCCGACCATTCGCTTGTGATCAAATACGAAGCATCGTCGCTGACATCTTTCCACAACGTCGAACTGTCGTGCCCCTCAGCTGCCTTGAGCGCGTCGATCACGCCGGCAAACTTGTCTTCAAACTCCTGCTGCTTCCCCTCAATGACGTGATAATTCATGCCGACCGTAATCATAATTCATTCGCTTTCGGTGAGTATTTGTGAAACTACGTATGTCGCCGGCCCATGATATCGCATTTCCGCACAAACACAACCGGGTAGCCCCAACAATGGGGGGCACGGATTGCATCGCAATCTACTTCCCCTCCAACTCCGCCGCGGCCGCCTCGTACGCTTTATGACCGGTCGAACCTTTGCCCAGAATCGGTTGTTCCTCCTTGGGCAGCCTTTTGCGGTGGGCGTCCAGGACGCTCTTCATCTGCGGATCGCCGGCCAGATTGGTCCATTCATGGGGATCGTGGTCGTGATCATACAGTTCCTCCGAACCGTCGACATAATGAATGTACCGCCAGCGCGTCGAACGGACCGCATGGTTGCCGCGGCCGAAGGTCGTGATCGCCGGGCGGTCCCAGGCGCGCGACGGATCTTCCAGCAGCGGCGCGAGTGATTGCCCTTCATGCTGTGGATTCGCTTTTTGGCCGGACAACTGCAGTAGCGTCGGATAAATATCAATCAAACCGACCGGACGCTCGCAGACCGCCGGTTGGATTTCCGGTCCGGCGATGATCAACGGCACCCGCGTACCATCTTCCCACAACGAACGCTTCGCCCAGCGCTCTTTTTCACCCAGGTGAAAGCCATGGTCGGAGAATAAACAGACGATCGTGTTTTCCTTGTCCGCCCGCTGGTCCAATGCATCCAGGACCTTCCCCACACAAAAGTCGGCAAAACTGACCGAGGCCAAATACGACTGCACTGCATGCGACCATTGTCCACTCTCCTGAACCCATTGATGCTCCGGCGCAACATGTTTGAGCGTCACCAGATTCCGTGCATAGGGGGACAGATCATGGATGTCCCCTTCACTGATCACCGGTAGTAGGACCTTCTCGCGGGGATGCAGATCAAACCAGAGTTGCGGGACATACATCGGGACGTGCGGACGGAAAAATCCAACCGCTAGGAAGTACGGTTTGTCCCCTTCGGTTTTCAGCTTCTCTGCAGCCCAGGTCGCGATTTTATAATCTGGCATCTCTTCGGTCCGCTCGGGATATGCACCCCAGTCCCACAACGGATGTCCGTGTGGTTGGCTGATTTTTTCCTTGGGCCGCGGACCGAAACTACCAAAGCTTCCGCCGTACTCCCCCACGCGGTTAAAGATCTGCTGATTCGCCTGACTGTGAAACAACTTGCCGGCTCCCATGACCTGGTAGCCGTCATCGGCAAAGGCTTCGGGAATCGTCTTCTCGTTTTTCGTCACCTCCGATTGCGGCAGGCCGGGATTGAGAAAATACAACCCGGTCGACGAGGGCAACCGCGAAACCATCAGACTGGCTCGCGACGGCTGACAGACCGGGGCTTGGCAATGTGCATTGGCAAACAACACCCCCCGCGCCGCCAACCGATCAATATTCGGCGTCAACGCCTGCGGATGCCCCGCCAAACAACCGACCCAGTCATTCAGGTCATCGACGCTAATCAAAATCACATTCGGCTTCGCCGCAAACGCAGTCTTGCCTGGAATACAAATCAGCAGCAACAACAAAGCCATAAAAATACGCATGAGGTGTCCTTAAGTATCAACAATAATCGTGCGCCAAACATGCCAGCGAGGCTCGGCAGGAGCCTCGCCTTCAGATTCTAGCCACAGAGATCACAGAGGACACAGAGTAAAAAAGGCTTTAGACCTTAGGCTTTAGACTGTAGGTTTGGCCGTCGGAAATCAGTTGTTTTCCTACAGTCTAAAGTCTACAGCCTACAGTCTCCTTCTCTGTGTCCTCTGTGTTAATCCGTGGCTAAAAACTTCTGTCACTTGGCTTCAATCTCGGCAAGTTTCTTGCGAACCAGAGCGGATTGCTCGTCGTTTAAAATCTGCCAACACGCGAGGCCGTTGCCGACGAGGTCGTATTCATCGAATTCCCAGACGATGTTTTTGTTGCGATCGATTTCAAAGATCTGCGGATTGTCCGGCCCCGCATGGCAATTGCCGACGACAAAGTTGCCGTTGTCCAATTCCTCTAGGCAAGTCGTCCATTTCAGTTCCACGTCGGTGCCGGGCACCTTGTTCTTGATTTCCCAAACAACCCGTTTGTCGGGGGTGATCTCCAATACGCTATTGCCGCCACCCGACGCGATCAACGTGTTGCCGTTACGCAAGCGAATGGCTCCGTAAACGCGGGTCTTGACCGGGTACTCCCAAACGATTTCCCCGTCGCGATTGTATTCCGTCACCACGCCGGGGTCTTCGGAACAGACGAGGTATGTCCCTTGAGGCGTCATCCGCACCAACCGCGTCGACTGCGTGCCACCCGGTTTCAATGGGATCTGATGCACAATCTTCCCCGCACCGTCGACTTCAATCATCCGCCCCACGCCACTCTCGGTAATCAAAGTGTTTCCGTTGGGCAGGCGAGCAAAAGCGTGCACGTCGACCCGTTTGCCGGCATTACCGTTCATCGTGGCGGAGTCATACGTCCAGACGACCTTTTTATCCAAGGTCATCTCGGTGAGTTGGGTCCAACTATCGTGGAACAGAATGTTCCCATTGGCCAACAACTGCACATCATGATGCCCCGCATGCCCCTTGCTCGGCCCAGCAGTCTTGTGCGACCAAATCACTTCGCCATCCGCATCACAAATGGCAAGCACATTTTTACCATACGAAGCCCCCACCAAAACCAACCGCTCCGCTTGAACGTTTGCGGTGGTGAGGAGACAGGCGAGACAAAAGACGGTTGTGAGACAGTGCTTCATGTGGTGGTAAGTTCCTTGGTTTGGCTGAAGAGAAAACCGTAGGGCAGGCTCCCGCCTGCCATTCAAACCGTCTCTTCGCGTGACGGCAGGCGGGAGCCTGCCCTACATTGATTCTACGGGTTGTTCAGTGCCTTGCAGTTGTTTGATAACCGATTTCAAGTCCTCGATTTCTGACTGTTGGGATTGAAACATTCCATACACCATGGTCAAGACACTGCCCAAAGGGCCGGCAATTGTCATAGCGACGAAAAAAATGAACATCGAGTTAGTCATGCCGCCGCCGTCATCGGAACGCCCAAAGAAGAAACCCCACACAGGGCACATCACCAGCAGGGCAATGAACCAATACGACATTATGCGGATGGACTTCAGCGCGTGATTGACATCGAACTTTGTATTCATAGAAGTCACCTCTTTCTTTTTGTTACGATTGCATGAACAAGACGCAGGGCAGGCTCCTGCCTGCCGTTGAAACTGTGTCCTCGCGCGAGGGCAGGCGGGAGCCTGCCCTACGGGCTATTTACGAGGTTTCAACTCCAACACTGATGCCTCTACCGCCACATCGGTGCCCTTCTCTGGGATGGGATATTTCAGTGTCCAGAGAATGCCCTGTTTGACTAAGCGACGGTAGGTTTCTTGTTTCCAATTGTCATGGAAATGCAATCCGCTAAAGCCAAACGAACGGCCGCCGTTGGGGCGTTGCCAGGCCCAGGAAACGGTTTCGTCTTGGTCGTCGATGCGAGCTTTGATCAATGGCGTAATTTTAGTCGGCGGTTTGGGGAACTTCAGTTGGTAGTAAAATTCCTCGTCCAGTTCGAGCGTCTCTAAGCCGCGCGTGATGGGATGTTCACCATCAGCGACGGACATCGTTGTCGTCAGGAATTTGTATTTGCGGTCCGGTCCGCCATGGCAGCCACCGAAGAGTTTCACGAACGACGCAGTGTCGGCCGCCTCGCGGGTTCCCATTCCCCAATGCAGCACCGAAAAACCGCCGCCCCGTTGGGCGAGCCGCTCAAACGCAGCTAACCGCTCCGGGTTCTGGCTAAGCCACTTCGCCCCTTGCGAGACAAACAGCACCACTCCATCGGCGCCGTCGAGCAACTCCGGCCCCTCGGCCCACGGTTCGTCTGCCTTGGTGATGATCGTTTGCAGACCATCGACCCCCTGCAGCAAATGCGCGACGACCTGCATGCCGGCCATGTATTCGTGCGTTGTCGGTTTGTGATTGTCTGGCCCTTGGCCGATGAGCAACAACCGTTTTGGCTTGGCTGTTTCCTCGGCAACGGCGGAATGGGGCAGCGCCGCACAGAAAACGGCGGCGATCAACAAACAGTATAGGAACGGCAATCGAGTCAGCATCGAATCGCGGACCTCCGGCGGTTCAGGGGAGAATGGGACGAACGTACACCCATCGTAACCTCCTTCGGCAAAATTCTCCGCTGTTTTGAGAGAACTGACGGGTGGATTTCACGGAATTTGAGGTTTTTTAATTTTTTAGGGATTTTCTTGTACGAAATGCGAGCCGTTTCGCCACTAACAGGGGTAGGGGGATGTTTCCCCCCAACGCGACGTTGATTGAAATTTGATGTGAAGGAGTAGGACCGTGCGGTTGACCCTAAGAACTCTGCTGGCATATCTCGACGATATTTTAGAGCCGAAGCAGACGAAGGAACTCGGCGAAAAAATTGCCGACAGCCATTTCGCCACGTCGTTGATCAACCGCATCCGCGAGGTCTTACGACGACGACGGCTGACCGCCCCGACGCTAACCGGTCCCGGCAGCGGGTTGGATCCCAACACGGTTGCCGAATATTTGGATAACACGTTGCCACCGGAGAAGGTGGCGGACGTGGAGAAGACCTCTCTGGAATCAGACATCTATTTGGCTGAGGTAGCGGGTTGCCATCAGATTTTGACACTCGTCCTGGGCGAACCGGTCGATATTGTTCCGGAAAGCCGTGAGCGGATTTACGCCCTCACCGCTCCGGAACAAGTCGCCACGCTGCCCAGCCCCGCTCCGGAACCAGTCCCCGCGAAAGAGCGGCCCAAAGCGAAGTCGGGCGTTCGTCCCGCACCGCAGCCGGTTGCCGCTCGTCCGGCAGTTGTTGAGCAGGACGACTTTCGCAAGGGAATTCCCGACTATTTGCGAAAGCCGCCGCTGTGGAAACGCGCACTCCCCTTTGCGGCAGTCACAGCTGGACTGTTGCTGGTCGGGCTCATGATTTTTGCCTCCAATCAGCCAGACGAAAACAACGCCGCCGGCACAGGCGGGCAGGCAAAGATGGCGGCAGTTGAGAAAAAGCAGCCCAAACTGCCCGTGCAAGAGGAGCCGACCGTTGATGAAGCACCCGTGGAAATTGCCAGCGCTGAGCTTGCCGGTACTGAAGATGTAGAGGCCGTCGAGGAAGTGGTTGAGCCGCCGACAGAGACGGAATCCGCGGATGAAATCGATGAGACACAGCTCGCTGAAATTGAAACGTTCGCCCCCGAAGCATCCATCGATCCCCCTGCGCCACCCGATGGTGCGGTGGAAGTCGCTTCCACACTGCCTGACGAAATTGGCACGGTTTTGCCCGAGGTTGATCCGCAGGAGAACAGCCTCTTCCCGCCGGATGTCCCGGTAGAAACGGATCTGGATACAGAAACAAAAACCGAAACCCCATTGCCCCCGACTCCGGCGGAAGAAACGCCGATTGAGTCGCCAGTTGAAACGGCAACGGAAACGGCAACGGCAACAAGCGATACAGAACCGGGACCGGAACTTGTTTCCGCTGAGAGCGAGCAGGACAAAGTTGCGGTTGTCGAGACACCTCCACAGCCGTTGGAAACGGTCCCGGTGCCCCCCAAAAAACTGCGTCCGCCGGTGACTGCGCAATATCAGCCCGGACAAAACGGAATCATGTTGGTCCATGACCCCCACGAAGCGGGCTGGAGTAAGTTAGCCCCCCGATCAAAACTCCACCCGGGGGATCGGATTGCGGTACCGGATCCCTATTTCGCATCGATCCGACTCTCAGAAGGAAACACACACGTCACACTGTTGCCGGGCAGTCAAAACGGATCATTGATGGAATTGACCGAGCCCACAGAAGCGGGTCACTGCACGATTCAAGTCACCCGCGGCCGGTTTGTCTTTCGCGGAAATTCAAAATCGGCAAACAAACAGGACGGGCCGATCGAAATTGGCTTGAGAGTGGGAAATGAATTGTGGCAGGTCAAATTCCTCACGCCCGACGCCGTCTGGGGCTTGGAAATTAACCCGCGTCGTCCCGAGGGATCGGACCAACCGTTGGGAGACAATTCCTACACCGGCGACCTCTATGTCGCAGCGGGGACAATTCAATTCTTTGATGGTAAACAACTCAAAATCGTCAAAGATGGTCCCGCTTGGATTCCCTTAACCCTGGGGCAACGCCCTCAGGTCAGTGCCGACGGAACCGTTGAGCCGTCCGCTCCGTTGACGACCATGCCCAATTGGCTTGGTATGCCCAAGCTGACAGGTAAGCAATTGGAGCACAGCCGCCGCTTCGCACGCGAATTTGACGAAGTACAGCCGATCGAAATTTCGTTGGTCGGAGCGGTCGACCACGCCGACGAGGACATTGCCGCCTTGGGAGTCAAATGTTTTGCGTTGACCGAAAATTACGAAGTGTTGGTCAAAGCACTTTCCGGTTCGGAATCTGAAAGCGCCCGGCGGGCTGCCGCGGATGGACTGCGGGACTGGTTGCCGACCGATCCCGAAAATGGCGACAAACTCAAACAAGAGCTTTCCAAGGTTTACTACGAAGAAACCCCCGACGTGATCTATCGTCTCCTGTGGGGGATTCCCAAGGCCGACGCCGAACGTTTGGCGCCTTCCTTGCAATTGGTGAAGTGGATGGGACACGATCAACAAGTGATTCGGGAGATGGCCTTTGACGAAGTGCGACATCTTTCAGAAAAGCAGGGAACTTTGGGGTACCATCCCAGCAATGGTTCCGTGCAGAAACGGAGCCGTGCCATCGAAAGTTGGCGCCGTTTTGTCGAACGGACCGGCGGCCTGCACAGGCAGCGTTAGTGCGCGAGTCACAACCGAGTTGAACATGTTCGGGAAATTTCAGATCCCGATCGGCCAAATGCATCAAAGGATTTTTTATGACCTGATGAAACTACCTAGTCGAGTCTCCCGGTCGCTGCTCCATCTTGCAAACCACCCCATATCGGATTAGATTACCTGCGGGCCACTAGAACCGAGGGTAGAGGATGCCGCGGCCCCCCAAACCGTTGATGCAACAGGGCGGGCCGCAACTCAGTTGCTGCGTTGTCAAACAGAGTTGTCCAACAGACTCGATTGACAACGTGTGGGAACCCTGTACTTGCCAGCGAACGCCATTATGGCCAGCGAAGATCAGCCCCGGTCTTCTTCCGTCGACGGTTTCCCCGTTTCGAAAGAGCTTTCGCACGCCTTGCTCGAATGCATGCCGGTGAACGTCATCTTCAAGGATCTTGGGGGGCGGATTCTGTTCGCCAATCAGCGGTTTTGCCAAGAATCGGGCTCGCGCCCCGGCGAGTTGATCGGCAAAACCGACTATGACCTGTTTCCCCAGGAAATGGCAGAAAAATATCGCCGCGATGATGCCGATGTGCTCAAACGGGGCGGAGTCCTGCACGATGTCGAACGGCATTTAAACATCGACGGCGACATCCGCTATGTCGAAGTCTTTAAGGCCCCCGTGCAGGATGCTCAAGGGCACCTCATTGGTGTGCAGGTCCTCTTCTGGGATGTGACGGAACGCAAACTGGCCGATGAGCAGTTCGAGAACGAGCAAAAGCAGATCAAGTCCTTAACCAGCCGCATTCCTGAAATCGCCCTGCGACTGGATCGCGTGGAAAATGATTCCCAAGCTCGCGAAACCATGGACGCACTCCAAGATGTACTCACGCGGACTTCGGCAGCCTTGGCCAAGTTTTCCGCCGGCGATGCCGGATCGAGCCGCAAATCGTGATTGCCGCTCAGCTGGAATCTTCTACCCCTACCGCTAGGCAACACGAACAGCTAATTCGGCAATGACCGCACAAAAGGGACGTGAGGAACCAATTGTATTTGCGGGCCCCAATCAGGTACCATAGGCCCTTGACCACTAATCGCAGTGTGGCAGTACGATTTTTGCGATGCCATGCTGAACGTTGCCGATTTCGCTGATTTTTTCCCAATAGGGACGCATTAATCGTCGCGTGGTGGACTGACAAAAGGGATTCTCGATTCGGAACGACGGTTACTGTATGAGTATTTATGAAACGGAACAGAACGGCGATATCTTAATCCTCATCCCGCACTTCGGCGCGGGTGAATTTCGGTATCGTGATTTTCACATGGCATCTAGTTCCATGCAGCGGGATTTAGCCAACAAAGAGATCAAAGGCCTCTTGATTGATCTCTCGGACGCCTTTTATTTCGGGTCCGAATTCATCGGCATGATGATTGTCTTCGCCAAAGCTGTGCGTAAGCATGGAGGCAAATCGGTCATTTGCAACGCATCGTCACAGATGTTGGAAGTTCTAGGCACAATGAACATGTCCAAAATTGTGCCGATCGTGGCGACCCGCGAAGAGGCGCTACAGACATTGACGGCTTAACGTGTGCGGGCTTTCTGCCTGTATTCAGTCTTCTTCATTTTTGGTTGCGGCAACATCAGGCCCATGAATCACGCTCCCTCAGACAGCATCCCCGCCGAAACACAAAACGGCACGCACATCGGCGAACAACTCAACAGCCAAAGTTTGGCCTTCGTCGAGCAACTCTTCGCCGAATTCCAGCGCGATCCCACGTCGGTCCCCGAACAATGGCGGGCTTGGTTCCGCGAAGAGATGCTGGGCCAAGAGGGTCCGCCTCCGCAATCCGCGCAATCGCCGTTCGGCCAACGCAGCCTGTTCAATCCAACATCGAACGTCTCCACCAACGGCAAAAAATCTAGCGATGTCCAAGACATGGCTGGATTGCAGGAACGCTTGGACCAATTAATCCGCAACTTTCGCGTGCGGGGACACATCATTGCTGCAGTCGATCCGCTGGATCAACCACGCAGCAGCCCGGCGGAACTGGACCCGGCTTTTTACGGCTTCACCGAACAAGACCTCCAACGGCCGATGTCGACCGAATGGTTCGGCGGACCGGAAGTCAACACGATCCGCGCCATGATCAAATGGCTGCAAACCACCTATTGCCGCTCCATCGGCGCGCAGTTCATGCACATTGACAGCCTGAGCGTACGGCAATGGCTGCAAGATCGCATGGAGAAGACTGCCAACCACATCAAGCTGGGCCGGGACGAGCAGTTGCGGATTCTGACCCGTTTGAGCAACGCCGTCCTGTTTGAAGAATTCATCCAAACCAAATTTGTCGGCGCCAAAAGTTTTTCGTTGGAAGGGGCTGAAAGTCTGATTCCATTGCTCGATATGGCGATCGACAAAGCGGGGGACGACGGTGTTCGCGAAATCGTGCTGGGCATGGCGCATCGCGGGCGGCTGAACGTGTTGGCCAACATTCTGGGAAAAAGCCCCCGGCTAATTTTCCGCGAATTTGAAGACAAAGATCCCGAACTGAACTTCGGACGCGGCGACGTCAAATACCATCTCGGACACAGTTCGGATTGGACGACCGCCGGCGGCAATGAAGTGCACCTCACACTCTGTTTCAACCCTAGCCATCTGGAATTCGTGAACCCCGTTGCTGTGGGACGACTACGAGCCAAACAGGATCGTAAAGGCGACACCGAAGGTCACCGCAGTATGGCGATCTTAATTCACGGCGACGCCGCCTTTGCCGGGGAGGGAATCGTCCAAGAGACCTTGAACCTCAGCGAGTTACCCGGATACTCCACCGGGGGCACGATTCACGTCATCGTCAACAATCAAATTGGTTTCACCACCGGCCCCAAAGAGGCGCGTTCGAGCACCTATGCCACCGACGTCGCCAAGATGCTGCAAAGCCCGATCTTCCACGTGAATGGAGAAGATCCCGAGGCGGTGGCACAGGTCGTTGATTTGGCGCTCGATTTTCGCCGCGAATTCCAGCGCGACGTGATCATCGATATGTACTGTTATCGCCGCCGCGGCCACAACGAGGGCGACGAGCCGATGTTCACGCAACCGGTGATGTATCGCGCAATCAAAAACCGTCCCACGGTCTTCGAGGCGTATTTGAATCACCTGTTGTCGTTGCGAGGCATGACCAAAGAAGAAGCCGACGCCATCATCGAGGACCGACGCAAAGAACTGGAAAAGGATTTGGCAATTGCCCGCCGCGATACCTTTATTCAATGCGTCGATAAGCTGGGGGGAGTTTGGCTGGGCTATCATGGCGGACACGTGAGCAAGGCGGACCACGTCTCAACGGCCGTTGACAAATCGGTGCTCAGTGAAATCTTGAAGATTCAAACCGAACTGCCGGTCGATTTCACTCCGCACCCCAAAATCAATCGGTTGTTATCCGCCCGTCGGGAAATGGCCGGCGGCAAACGACCGCTCGATTGGGGGGCTGCCGAGGCATTGGCCATGGGGACCGTGGTTGCCGAAGGAACGCGATTACGGCTAAGCGGCCAAGACGTGGGTCGCGGCACGTTCAGTCATCGGCACGCCGTGCTGTGTGACTACGACGACGGTCACTCCTACATTCCGCTCAGACATCTTGCTCCCGAACAAGGCGCGGTTGATATCTTTAACAGCCCGCTGTCCGAAGCGGGTGTGCTCGGATTTGAATATGGCTACAGCCTCGACTGCCCTGACGGACTGGTCATCTGGGAAGCACAGTTCGGTGACTTCGCCAATACCGCGCAAGTCATCTTCGACCAGTTCATCGCCAGCGGCGAGGATAAATGGGATCGGCTTAGCGGCGTGGTCGTGTTGTTACCCCACGGATTCGAAGGGCAGGGGCCGGAGCATTCCAGCGCACGGTTGGAGCGGTTTTTGAGCCTGGCCGCGGACGACAACATGCAAATCGTCTCCCCCACAACCCCGGCACAAATGTTTCATTGTTTGCGACGGCAAGTCTTGTGCCGTTGGAAAAAACCGCTGATCGTCATGACCCCCAAAAGCTTGCTACGGCATCCCGAAGCAGTCTCATCACTCGACGAATGTGCCACCGGTGAGTTCCAATATTCGATTCCCGACGCGCTCGAAAGTGATCCAGCCGAAGTCAAGCGAATCCTCTTATGCACCGGGAAGGTCTACTATGACCTGATCGCCGAACGAGCGGAATGGGACCGCCATGACGTGGCCATCATCCGCATCGAGCAACTGTACCCGCTCTATGAAGAAGGTCTGGACAAAATTCTAGCTGACTACCCCGTGGGCATCCCCGCAGTCTGGGTCCAGGACGAACCGGAGAACATGGGTGCCTGGCGCTATCTGTTCTGCCGGTTCGGCGAACGCTTGTTCAACCGGTTTCCGCTCTCGTGTGTCTGCCGAGCCTCCTCGGCCAGTCCAGCCACCGGTTCGGCACGCAGCCATCGCGTGGAACAGGACGTCATCATCGCACGAGCCTTCAACCGCGAGTAGTCGTTGCGTATGTATCCCTTCGACGATCTCATTCCACTGTTGATGACGCTGGCCGGATTCATCAGTGCCGCTGTCTGGGCAACCGCCGTGCGCGAATTCACACAGGGCCGCCTGCCGCTACAGCAATGCGAACCACGACCGGTCCGCTGGGACCATTGGACGATCTTGGCGGCACTGGGCATTTGGGTGTTTGTTGATACGGCCGTCGTGTCTCTGCTGGGTCTGAACAGCGAATCGAGTCCCCTCACCCGCATTCAAGCCGGCACGTATTCTGGGCTGGGCAAATGTGCCTTGTTGATTCCACTGTGGGTCATTGCCGCCGGCGCCAAGCCGCGCGATCTACTCCCCTTGCCCGGCCAATGGGGAGGCGATTTTAAAGCAGCTCTGTGGGGTTTGTTCGCCAGCCTACTTCCCGTGTGGATTGTGAGCCTATTGATCGAGCCGCTCCGCACAGCGAACAACGGCCACCCCCTCATCCGCATGTTGCAGGACCATCCCTCGGTACAAACGGTTGCCTGGATCACGTTAGCCGTATTGGTCGCCGCACCGCTCTGCGAGGAACTGCTATTTCGCGTGATCCTACAAGGCTGGTTGCAAGACCGCGTCTCCCCCTCCACAGCGATCGTATCGGTCGCCATCGCCTTCGCCGCCATCCACGCCAACTCCTGGCCCGACCCACTACCGTTGATCCCACTCTCGTTGATCCTAGGCTACATCTACTACCGCCGCCGCAGTTATCTAACCAACGTACTAATGCACGCGTTGTTCAACGGCGTAAACCTGCTACTAGCGCTCTCGCAGGGGCCGGAGAGGTAAGTCGGCGACGCCTAGCAGTCCGTTGAAAAACCAAAAACATTCGCGAGTCGGGTGCCACTGCTGGCTTGTCCAGCAGTGTTTTTGCTTGCCACACAGTTTGCACTGGCGGACAAGCCGCCAGTGGCACCCTTTTTCAACGGGCTGCTAGGTCTGTCGCTCGATTTACCAGTACACGGATTGCGAGAGGCGACCGCATGCGGTCGCCTTTGAAGGTAGTCGTAGGGCAGGCTCATACTTGTCCTGCCGACTGAGACGCTATCGGGATGTTCCTAGACGGTTGGTGCTGATACAATGAATGGGTAATCCTCCAACCCGTGTGGGATGTTGAGTTCGTGATGCATCGAATCGCTTTGTGCTTGGCTGTTCTGTACTGCTTATCGGTGTCGCCCACGCATGGGGCTGAACCGATCCCAGAAGCGGCTGGCCCGGAAGACCGCGAGCAAATTCCGAAACTCATTCAGCAACTTAGTGACCAACGAATTCCTGAGGATGCTTTCCCTTACCGTGAGACGTATGGCGGGTACGCGATGCGTGCGCTCGTTAATATTGGGATCGAGGCTGTTCCAGCTTTGACGGCGGCGGTCGAGACGACCGACGCGGAGTCTCGGTGGCTGCCGGTACAAGGGCTGAAACGGATCGGCCCTCCAGCCCGCACTGCACTTCCAGTTCTCATTCGAAACCTGGACGTGGACTCATGGAGTTTGCGGTCGGAGATCACGGACTCATTGGCGAAGATCGATCGTGATGGAACGACTGTGATCCCGTCATTGAAGAAGATGCTTCGCGATGAGAATCCTTACGTTCGCGAGAGTGCCGCAACAGGCTTGGGGGCGTATCCAGCACATGCCGAGACCGGTGTCCCTGCGTTGATTGCCGCCCTGAAAGACGAGTCCCCCGATGTTCGCGCGGCCGCAGTCGTGTCTCTGGGAAAGATTGGTAAACCTACGAAAACAATAACACAATCTCTGCTGCCGCTACTCCATGACCGTGGTCGCTATGCACTGGTGGGCCATGACGTTGTTGTGCAATTTGACCTTATAGACCTCGTAGCGAGCGTTCTATCAAAATTCCAAGATCAGAAACAAGTCATCGTTCCAGCGCTCCTAGCGGCCTATCACGACGAACAATTACCAAGCAAAACAGGAATCATCGATGCTCTTGTGCACTTCGATGCAGCCGCCGAGCCGATTGTCCCTGATCTCATTCAGGCCATGAGTCGTTTGTCTACAACGAAGGACGTCGGTCGAATTCATGAGCCGATTGTGCTCGCGCAACTCGGCAAGCATGCGTCCGGGGCAATCCCGGCAGCGCGAAAACTGTTGCGTTCCGGAGACGGGCTGGCAAAGCTGTATGCGGCCGGAGTTCTGGCATGCATTGATCCCGATTCGCCACCAACGGCATTTGAAGTCTTAGCGCAACCTTTGCAGGAACCAAATAAAAACAGCGACGTCACCTTTGATTTTCTGGATGTCCTGGGTCCGGAGGCAGAGCCTCTAGTTCCCGATCTATTGACGTTCTTGCGATGAGACAAACAGGCTTTCGAACTAATTAGTGATGCCCGGATTTTCAATACATTCAGGCTATTTGGAGTGAAAGCGAAGCCGGCGATTCCGTCGCTGATAGAACTGTACCGGAGCACCTTGGACGAACATGAAGCTCAGGAGACATTCTTGGCGATCGGACCAGCAGCGCTGGATGGGTTGGTCGAATCATTTCGAGGACAAACGGCGTCTCCGCAAATCATCCGAGCAATCGAAAGGTTTGGCCGCCAAGCTGAAGAGACGATCCCTGACCTGATCGTATCGATGAATGATGACGATCCTGAAACCCGCCAGTCGATCGCGAATGCCCTTGGCTCGATTCGCAGAAATCCTACCATCTGCCTCCCTGCGCTGGGCCGCCTCTTGAATGATCCGCATGTCGCGGTTCGTGCGACTGCAGCGAAGAGCATTGGTCGATTCGGCCGCGCGGCAATTTCGGCCGTGCCACAACTTCGTGCCGCGCTTAGCGACGATTTCGTGGATGTCCGAGTTGCTGCAATTAGCGCGCTGTGGAATATTGGTGCCACCGACATTGAGACCCAACAAGCAGTCGCTAAGCGAGTGACGGACGCACATCCGCTTGTTCAGTTAGTTGCGAAGGAATGGATGGAGAAATTTGGGAGCCCCTGAAAAATCAGTAGCCGTCGATCAGGTAGCCGCTTAATACAGATATTGGTACCGTCACAATTTGAATACCAGCATCGCACAATGCGACCGCAAGCGGTCGGTATGGGAGTTGACGAACGGCGGCGCCAACATCCGTGTTTGATCCGTGTTCATCCGTGGCTCATTTAATCAGGAACAGGATCAAGCCTTCCAGATCTTCTCGCGCCCATCGACCACATTCTTCGTCGAATTGCGTGTATCGACGATCAATTGCCCGTGTCGCACGATGGAATCGTAGTCGAAACGTGTGTGATCTGTCGAAATCAGCAGGCAGTCTTGCGACGCGAGGAACTCCGGCGTCAGTTCTTCGCTGCTCAGATCCGGGACGTCGTGGTGTCGCATTTGCGGCAGTTTGGGGACGTGTGGGTCGCTGTAGCTCAGTACCGCTCCCCGTTCCCGCAATAGGTCCATCAGCACGAACGATGGGCTTTCACGGGGATCGTCGACGTCTTTTTTGTAGGCGACGCCCAACACGCAAATTTTGCTCCCCTTGATCGGCTTACCATGCTCGTTGAGCGCCAGCGCCAGTCGAT
This sequence comes from Symmachiella dynata, assembly GCF_007747995.1. NCBI lineage: Bacteria > Pseudomonadati > Planctomycetota > Planctomycetia > Planctomycetales > Planctomycetaceae > Symmachiella > Symmachiella dynata. The sequence goes on from NZ_CP036276.1 coordinate 6,951,368, forward strand.
CGATGACGTACTGCGGCATGTGCGTGTTGACCTCGCCGGCCAACTCAATAAACCGCGTCTGCATGCCTTCCTTGCGAGCGACCCAGCTCAAGTAAAACGGGTCGATCGGAATACAGTGACCGCCCAAACCGGGTCCGGGATAGAATGCCTGGAAACCAAACGGCTTGGTCTTGGCCGCATCAATGACTTCCCAGACGTCGATGTCCATCCGATCGAGCAGCATCTTCAATTCATTGACCAGCGCGATATTGACCGCCCGGTAAGTGTTTTCCAAAATCTTGCACGCTTCGGCAACTTCCGGTGACGACACCGGGACCGTGTTCACGATGGCCGAATCATACAGCAGTTTGGCCAGCCGTGAACTCGTCTCGTCGATCCCCCCGACCACTTTGGGAATCCCATCGGCGGAGAAATCGAGGTTGCCGGGATCTTCGCGTTCCGGGCTGTAGGCCAGATAAAAATCTTTGCCCGCTTCCAATCCCGAAGCCGATAGGATCGGCAACAACACATCGCGGGTGGTGCCGGGATAGGTCGTGCTTTCCAGAATCACCAATTGCCCCGGACGCAACACAGCGGCAATTTGCTTGGCGGTCCCTTCGACGTACGACAGATCAGGATCGCGGCTGTCGGACAGCGGCGTGGGTACGCAAATCAGCAGCGTATCGGCTTCCGCCAGCCGCGCCATATCGGCGGTCGGCTCAAATTTCCCCGAAGCGGTCCATTCTTGGATCCACTCCGGTTTGATGTGATCAATATAGGTCTTGCCCGCTTTCAGCAGATCCACTTTGCGCTGATCGACATCAAAGCCCATCGTGTCGAATCCGGAGGCGATAAACGCACGGATCAACGGCAGTCCGACGTAGCCCAAACCCACAATACCAATTTTAGCGGTTTTGTCCGCAATGGCTTGATCCAACGGAACGGTCATAGTTCGGCAATCCAGAAGTCAGGGGAAAGTCGGGTGGGGATAAACGGGTTGTATTAACTACAACGTGCGCACAGCAGTGACAGCGCACATGTCACGGAAACTTAGTACGCGTTGTAGGTTGCGTCAAGCTGCGATTCCCCGACAGGCATGGACAGCGGGAGGTTTTCTTAGCCACAGAATTCACAGAGGAAATTCGACTGTAGGCTGTAGACCATAGGATTTGGCGTTCGCTAATCAGGTCTTTTCCAAAGGTCTACAGCCTAAAGCCTGCGGTCTCTGAATACTCTGTGGCTAAAACCTTTCCCCTCGTTCCCAAACTCCGTTTATGAACCCACCTTCGCGAAGCTTTGCTTCACTCGATTCCATCTGTGACTAATCTGTGTTCGATCTGTGGCTAAGAATTCAATCCCATACTTCGAAAACGACCCGCGCATCAAGAAACCCCGGCACACACAACGTGGACCGGGGTTGTGAACGAAAATTGTTCTACGTTCGCTTAGTTATCAAAAGCGGCATCGAAGGCGATGTTTGATGGGGAGAAGTCGACGTTTTTCACAAACTGGCAGGCTTCCCGCGCGCCGGCTTCGCGTTCCATCCCGGTGTCTTCCCATTCCACCGACAGCGGGCCGGTGTAGTTGATGTGGTTTAGGGCACGGATGATTTCCTCGAACCGCACACCACCACGGCCAACACTGCGGAAATCCCAACCGCGGCGCTCGTCGCCGAACGACAAATGGCTCGACAAAATCCCCGTCCGACCATTGAGCGTGACAGCCGAGTCCTTCATATGCACATGGTAAATCCGCTCCGGGAAGAAACGAATGAACTCCGCCGGATCAATCCCTTGCCAGATCAAGTGGCTGGGATCGAAGTTGAAACCGAATTCTTCGCGGCCATCCAGAGCAGCCAAGGCACGTTCGGCGGAATAAATATCAAACGCGATTTCCCCAGGATGCACTTCCAAGGCGAACTTGACTCCGCACTCTTGGAACACGTCCAGAATCGGGTTCCAACGTTCGGCCAACAGGTCAAATCCGGCGTCGATCATCGACCGCGGGATCGGCGGAAAGTCGTAAACCAGATGCCAAATGCTCGATCCGGTGAACCCGTTGACGACATCGACGCCCAGTTTCTGAGCGGCACGGGCTGTGTTCTTCATTTCCTCGATGGCACGTTCGTTGATTCCAGCAGGATCGCCATCGCCCCAAACATACTCCGGCAGAATGCTCTTGTGGCGTTCATCGACCACATCCAACACCGCTTGGCCAACCAGATGGGCGGAGATCGCATGCAGCTTCAGGCCATGCTTTTCCAATAGTTCGCGTTTGCGGGCACAATAGGTATCGTCCGAAAGGGCTTTATCGACCTCAAAGTGATCGCCCCAGCAGGCGAGTTCCAGCCCGTCGTAGCCAAAATCAGCCGCTTTTTTGCAGAGTTCCTCGACAGGAAGATCAGCCCACTGGCCGGTGCAAAGAGTCACGTCGCGCGCCATGGTCGGTACCTTTCAGGTTGTTTTCGCTAACGTCGGTGTCACAGGGTAGTTTGAGAGACCCTCGAATGATTCATCACGTTAAAAAACTACGTGGCCAAAGTCAACGAAACGAAGGGACGTACCCCGACCCCAAAGTCGTACGGTCACCCTACGGAGAAGACAAAACGGGGAATTGAAGGCAAGTTTGCGGGGCACCTGTTGCCCAGGGAGCATCCGCTACCGTCTGCCTTTCGCATAGGCGGGCACTGTTGCCTTCAGATCATTACGCCCCGCATCACTGACCTGTGTATTGTCGAGAGTGAGCCGTTTCAGTTGAGGCATCGCTTTGAGATATTGAAGCCCGTCATCGGTGATCGAAGTATCGTCGATATAGAGAAATTGCAGGCTGGGGAACCCTTGGAGCTGTTCTAAACCCGCATCGCCGATCTGCGTCCCAGTCAGATTCAGCGTGCTGAGCCTGGGCAACTCTCTGAGGTGTGCCATTCCCACGTCAGTGACCTGTTCACCGGAAATGTAGAGTGTGCCCAAGCTAGAGAGTCCCTTGAGGTGCTCCAGCCCTGCGTCACTCAGCGGCAAGCCGTTGAGGTTGATCGTTCTCAAGTCGGTGAGCCCCTTGAGGTGCTCGAGTCCCGCGCCGTTGATTTGAGTCCCATACAGTCTGAGCGTGCGCAAACTGGTCAGCCCTTTGAGGTGTTCCAGACCTGCATCCGTGATGGCAGTGTCGTTGAGATAAAGGTCTCGCAAATTGGTGAGACCTTTCAGGTGTTTCAATCCGTCATCGGTGATCGGTGTGTTATTTAGGTCGAGAAACTGCAGGTCGGTGAGCCCTTGCAGGCGTTTTAAATCTGCATTTGTGATCGGCAAGGATTTGAGGTCGAGCCCCTTATTGTCCGGCGAGAACGAACCTCCCAGTTCCTCGATTGCAGCTCTGGTCTCCTTCTCTGTGTTCGGCGCATCAGTCGCCTCCGGTTGTTCATCCGGGCCCGGTGCCATTTTGGCCGCATCACAACCCGAGAAGACCAGCAGGGTCATAACTAGCACCAGGGGTTTCGATTCAATTCTCATGGAATGGCCTTTGTTTCGAAGCAAGCAGGGCAGACTCCCGCTTTCCGTGAGTTTCTAGTCAATTCAACAACTTTTCACCGCTGCATCCGTCGTCAACCGGTTGTTCATAAGATTTAACCGATTGAAAGCGAATAATACGAGGCAAAGGACGATCGCATAGCAGGCACCAATCTTTGCCGGCCAGATGGAGATGGCGCCGACGACTCCGGTAAAAGTCATCAGGTCCACAAGTCGCGCGCTAATGAGCGGCGCCGCAGCGCTGGAAGGTCTTCCAATCGGTGGATAAAAAATGGCTCGCCACGTCTGGAAGAGGCCAGCTGCAACGATCACGATACCCACCGGAGCGAAAATAATCTTCCGCGCTGTCGGCCAAGCGTACTGGTCAACGGCTTGGGGATCATACAGCCCCAACAATATTCCTTCCCGTTCGGATGCTCCCCAGGCCATGATAAACAGCAAAAGAAACACGCTGTAAACAAAAGAAACACCGCGCTGCCGATCACCAACCGCTTCCTTGTAGCATGCCGTGAGCATCATCGGGACGACATACAGAATCGCCAAGAAAATGCCCATGCTCAAAAAATAATCGCGAGAAAGGACATGCACGATCAGTGCGACGCCCGTCGCAGCTGCCGTCGTCTCACACCATTTTTGGTAAGTCGAACGTTCGATGCCGGAGATTTTTACACCTTTTTTCTCGACCTCTGCAACCGCCCAGTAAAGCACGGCGACATACAGCAAACCTAAGTTGAATCCCGACTGGAGTTCCCACATTTTCCACCAATCGACCAAACCGGGGTCGTATTGATACCCCAGGCACCACAGCGCCGACAGCGGAAATCCCACACCAAAACCAGCCCCAATCACTAATCCGGCCAACAATGTCTGTCGATCGCGATTCAGGGCTGCGACAAGCAACGCGCCCAACCACCAGCCAACGACGATCATGTTTTGCGAATTGGTATACACGGTGCGACTCAGATGGCCGCCGAGTGGCCCGGCGAACATGCCAAGTTCGTCGTTGGGAAAGAATAACCACTGCGCAACCGGCAACAGCAACAGACTCACGATTCCCACGGCAGAAATGAGAATTCCCCGCGCGATCCATTGGGGCAATCTGACCTTCGCTGTCAAAACACATACGACCACACACAACGACGCGCAAAAGAACCAAATTGCCAGCATGGTCCCTTGTGAGTCTGTGGATGTTTCCGCGGCACCAGTTGCATTCAATTCCGCAACGTACAGACCCAGATCCCATTTGGGAAAGAACAGCCAAGGCCATGTTTGTATCGCGATGCGTGTGAGAAACGCAAATCCCAGTGGGACCACCAGCCGAGCCAGCCAGACGCCCAGCGATTTTCTCCCGGCGAGCGCCCAACCCAAGGCAATTCCCCCCGGAGCGGCCCAACCGATTCCGCAAATCCCAAACCAAGTCAAGCTGAGCCACTGCGAAATGGGCAGAATTTCATCGCCGACGCTGAATTCACCGCGTAGCCACGAAACATATTGACCGTACCCCAACTCGCCGCCCAATGTAATTCCCAACCCCAACCACAACGGAATCCCACGGGCGTCAATTCCTTTTCGCCAGCAGACGTACCACCACAACAGGCCCCAGGTCAGTCCCGGCACCAGGGTTCCATCCATGCCGCCCCAACCGGCGGTCCCGCGAATGGCCCAGGTGATCGCGCCCATCCCGGCAAACACCAACGAAACAAACACAACCTCGCGCATCGAAGTGCGATTGTCCTTGTGGCGTTGGTCGATTTCAGGGGCCGCGATGTTCATGGTTGCATCGATTGCTTGCTGAGGAAAAACTGCTGCCCGTTTCGCTATTGTTTGAGCAACCAGACTTCAGCCAAGTGTGACCGTTTCTGCCAAGGCACATGCGTTTCGTCGACGGGATCCCAAGTCAGACGCAGGGCGCCATCGGCGGTCAACTCTGCCGGAACCGCGAATTCCTGGAACTCTCCAATTTGACTCCCCCGTTTGGTGACAGGCAGTTTCTTGCCGTCACCTCGTAAAGGCGACTCACCTTGCCCGGTCAGTCGCACAACATAACGCGCATCGGGGTCCAATCCATCGTAGTCGACCCCCACCGGCCAGCGCATGTGGTGCAGCCATGACAGCCGCCGCCGGCTCCGGCCTTCGTCGACCCACGTATGCCCTGGGTTCCAGGCATGTCGGCCCTCGGGATCGGTGTTGATTGCTTCACCGCGAATGACATGTGGAGATTTTCCAACATGCCCGATGTCGTCGTAAAAACTTCCCGGACCGGGATCTTCCCACGTACGGATCACATCCAGCCGCGCCACTCTATCCTGCTCGCGGCTTATCTTGCGAATCTTCGCGAATTCCGCTTCCAGCCACCAGCGGTCATTGAGCGGGCGGTCTACAAAGTCCATCACACAGCCACGTTCCGCGCCGCTGCCTCCGAATCTTTCGACGCTCGTCTGATAACCAATCGAGCGGAACAATTCCTCGGCCAGATCATCAATCCGTGCCCGAAGTTCCGGTCGGCAAGGCGCGGAGACGACGCGCTGCAAAATACGTTCAGCACGCTGCATCGCTGTTAAGGCTCCAAATTTTGGTGCCTGAGCCAGTGTCTGCAAGGCTTCCTGTTCAAGCTGGGTTTCGTAGAGCAGTCGGTGGCGGGTATAAGCGTCATAATACGCACGCATCAAATGTTGCTGAAACCGCCAGTTCTTCAACAATTCTGGATGTTGCTCTTCCAAACGTTGCCAGAGTGCCAATACGCCATCAACACTGGCGTTCTCAGCCAAGCTGCCCTGCCAATTGTTTTCTAGTCCCAGTAATGCGTCCGCAATCGACTCAGCAGCTTCTGCCCCAAAATGAAAATGCGCGTATTGCACAAGTATCTCACGCGCATCCTGTTGAGAGTCCCACCCTAGCATGCTCCAGACAGCCTTGTTGACATCGTCGTTGATGCCGTCGGAATAAGTCACAAAACCATCGGTGTGCGGTGCAAAACGGCGGAAGATCGTCGAATACGCCACCGGCCGCGGATTGGTCGATTCGCGAACCAACGTCACCGCATAAGCGGGATCCCACCAACTGACGGGAAACTGACATTCGACGGTGTGCGTGATGTCGGGATAGGACCGCACCGGATAGCGTTTCGGCAAACGCATCCGCGTCTCACGAATAGAAAGCGCGGAAGTATCGGCCACAATTCCGCCCAACCAATCGGGCTGCTCCCGCGCGATGTAATCCATCACGAACTTGATCTTCGGTTCATCAAAATCCTGCAATGAAACCCAGACTTTGGCACGCGGGTGAGACTTCGCCAGCAACTTTGCCAAGTCTTCCATGAAGGGAATCACCAATTCCGGCGGATTGTCGCCCGGATCCCCTCCCGGCACAAACACGGCATCCAACCGTGGCGTCGATTCATAAAACTTCGCGTGCTTTTTGAGTTCAGCTTGGCGGCGCTTCTGATCCGTCAACGAGAATTGCACCGGCGTCCACACCCAATAATCGACGTCGTAGCGGTCACAAATTTCGCCGATGATCCGATTCATCTCCGGCCTCGGATACTGCATCAACTCGTTCGTGCGCCCGTCTTGAAAGGGAATATTCTGCACGCAATTCATGCCGAGCAAAACCTGTTCGCGGATGTACTGATCGTACTGCGCCCGCGACCACGCATCGTAACTGTTCGAGAGCGCCCGGTAGCCCATTTCATGCCCGCGATGGGGATATTCGGGCGCTGTGGCAATCTGCAAAGCCTTATCGAGTTTGATTTCTCCTTTGCGGCAATGGAGTTCACACAAAAGGCGGCCCACCCCATAGATTGCCCCCCGGGAATCAGCCCCCACAATAAAGACTGCAGGCGACTTTTTGTTTGGATCGTCCACAACCCGAATCGCAAAACCTTCCGACTGCGCTTCAGGAAGCCTCAGATCGTCACGTCGAGGAATGCGATTCGACCAATCCGCCTTTGTGTTGCGCGTTGCAATGGCAATCACCGGTCGATCGGATTCCGGCCAAGTCTGCTGAATCTTGAGTTGAATGCCGGATCGTTTCGCAAGCTCTTCCACCAAGATGGTCGCCGCCACATCCTCGGTCTCATCACCCTGTCCCGCAGAAACGACAACAGCCTGCGAAAGATCAACCCATAGAGGAGCAGCATGCACATTGGAACTCCCCAATAGGAATCCGCAAAACACGACACCAAACACAACATTGAGACGTGAATAAACCATGGCGATAGTTCCGCTTCTCTTTTGCCTAAAGCCCGACGGTTCGGCAATTGATGTCCGCAACCTTCACCGAACTCTGTAGGCAACAATTCTCGCAGATCACATCGCGCATTGTTAGGGTAGAGATCATTAACGGCATCACGATTGTTATTTGGCCATGCCAATGACACTGCTGAATTTCAGGCAAACGCGCAGGGTGGCCCCGAAAGATTCTTTCGGGGCGGCGCAGCCGCAGGAGAGACCAGTTGACGCCGTGATCACTGCGGTCTCTGCAACGACGCATCGCCAATGCTGTGCTGTGACAGGTACGAGAACAGACGACGCGACTCGTCTTCGAGCGGTTGCGATTTCCCGTGTTTGTGGTCCCGGAACGGTTGCCAAAACCGGAAGGTTTTCGCCCAACGCAGTGGGACGAACACGATCACGATGGGGTTGAACTCGCGATCACCAGCAAAATGGGAGAAGAGCTGTACCGGCAAAGTGCCCGAATTCCAAGACCGTCTTTGCGACCAATTGAGAATGGCCGTCGATCGCGGCAATCGCGTGATGATGTGCTCTTCGATGTAGTCGTGCCAATGCGGACTCTCCGAATAGACTAAGAGGACGTATCGCCCGCGCGCGCACCAGCAAATCCAAACCACTACGTTGAGCAGCAGGCCATAGAGCAAGCACACCACGCGATAGAGCAGCCACACCCCGACAACTAACAACAGAATTGGCAGCAGGATCACGAGCAGTGGAATCGCAATCAGAATTCTGAGGTATCTGGGCATTGTTGCTTGGCCCTAGCCTAAAACCTCCGCTGCTTTAATAACTCACCAACCCCGCCACCTCTTCCGCCACCGCTTCGGCCTGCGGACGGGAGATGGTGCGGGAGTCATCCGCGTAACCCACCAACAAGGCCAAGTCGGCGAGGCGGTTGATTTTTCGCGGGATGCCGCCCGATTCGACAAAGATGGTTTCCAGCGACTCGGCATCGAAGACCGGTTCGCTCGCGCCGGCCGCCTGAAGACGGTGCTGGATGTAGGCCACGGTTTCGTCGAACGAAAAGGGCTGCAGTAGGCAATTGACTGTCAGCCGTTCTTCAAGTTCACCCAAACGGCGGATACGGCTGAGCAGGCTGTGTTGGGCCAAGAAAATCAGCGTGAATTTCATGTGCCCTTGCTCCTGAAAATTGAGCAATAACCGCAGCGTCGCAAACACGCTGGGATCGTCGATGGTGTGGGCTTCGTCGATAAGAATCACCGGTTGTTGGCCCCGCTCATTGGCGGCGGCCAATTGCTGTTGAATGCGTCGCACGATCACATCCAACCCCGCGCCGCAGATCTGCTGTTCGTCCGCTCCTAACTCTACAGCCAGGTAGGCCAACAATTCCGCCGACGACATTTGGGGAAACACGATATGCACCAAGGGCGCAAAGTTTTCGGGCAAGTCGGCTGCGAGCATCCCGGCGACATAGGTTTTCCCCATCCCCGTAGCGCCGGCCAAAATCCCGGCCCCTTTGTTGTTCTCGATCAGATACCGCATTTTCAGCAGCGCAGCTTCGTGCGTTTCGCTACGAAAGAAAAAGCGCGGATCACTGTTGTTTTCAAACGGATGGTCGGCCAACTGCCAATGTTGTTCGTACATAAGATTTGTCGCCAGGTAACTTGAGGAATCCGTATTCAAAAACATTTGCAAGCTGCGTTTCGCTACCCCATCATCCGCGGCGGGGCGATTTCAGCCCCCAAGTCTTCGCGGCGTGTCTCGATGACACCCAAAAACATGTCCGATTGTTTTGCTAATGACTCAACGATCACATTGCGTTGTCCGCTTTCTCGATCATCAAAGTCCACCAAAATCGTTGTGCCGACCACACCCGCCGCCCAAAGCGCCGGTGCGTCCATCGGATCCGCGATACAGCCCGCATCGATCAGGATCAACGGATACTCATCGGCCAACCCGGCCACCAAATTCGAAATCTCCGCTGCCGCATCGGCCAGTGAAACGATGGCCAAGCCCGATTCGCCCAGCTTGTGGGGCGATCTCGCTTCATGACCTGTAACCTGCAGTTGATCACACAATGCCGGCCGTGCGCGATTGGCTTCAATCAGCAACACTGGTTGCGCCGCACGCGCAGCGAGTGTGCGTGCCAGCGTCAAATAGACCGACGTGCAACCGACCCCCGTCTGTGAACCGGCCAGCGCCACCACCGATTTTTTTCCGCAAGCGGCCAATGCTTCAAGTTCAGCCGCCACTGATTCAAATCCCTCAGCGGCGCCGCGCAGCAATTCGTCGCAAATCGCCGGCCATTGCCAGTCCGGTGAAGTCGCGGTAAGAGGGACAACCTCTGCATCCGCTTTCGAATCCACATCCGAATCCGCATCAGCCAGTCGCGGCGCAACCTCAGCCGGGGATTCGCCACTGACCTGCTCAGGCGGTCGCTGGCAATCCGCTTCGGTTTCACGGCGTCGAAACGCCTTAATGAATGTCCGGTCCAGTGCGGTCATTTCGAGGAGCTATCGACTCTGTGTGTTGGTTCATCTTCAATCGTGCCCACCAGCCAAGCCGGCGAATCATGATCGCCTGCCGCTCCGCCTGGAACAGCGGGACCGGGATCTGGTGAGGCAACTTCCAATGGCAAAAAGGCAGCGTCGGGAGACGAACTGCTCTCGCTGAGAAATTCGACTTGTTGGATATCCCCCGTGGAGGCCCCCAAACTCACCGCCCCCAGTTCCGCTCCCGCTGCCAAGTGGTCGATCTGGCTGTCCTGAGTGTTGGTCTCAGTTTGCGGCCATAAATTGAGCGACAACGCCCAAACCACGAGGCACATCCCAGCCGCGGTTACCCACGAACTCGTTTTAACCGACCGCAGTTTGTACAGCCCGCGCGCAGAATATATTTTTGCCAGCCGCCATCGCGATGGCCGACTGCGGGGCGATTTCACCGCGGTTGCAGCAGACGCTTGCTCATCCGCGACGACTGCGTCTGGCGCAGATGCTGCTTTGGAACCGTTGGAGGAGTGGACGACTTGGGACACGTGCCGATTCCTCTGTTTTGAGACACGACAAACTGAGCGATCCTGCGCAGCGGCGCGCGGGACAACGATACAATCGATATCGGCGCACGATTCTCACGATCTTGAAGGTTTTGCCGGTTATCCGGCCTAGGTCAGGAGCATTGCAATATCAGTCAAAGCCCCAACGCTTCCTCAATTGTGTACAACCCCGGCTCTTGCTCGCATAGATACCTAGCAGCAATCAACGCGCCATGGGCGTAACTGTCCCGTGTATGCCCCCGCACGGTCAAGTCGATGGTCTCTCCCATCATGCCGAACACAATCGTATGCTCGCCGACATTGTCCCCGGTGCGCAAGGCATGATATCCGATCTCAGATTGCGGCCGCCGACCCGGTTGTCCATGCCGGCCGTGCACGTGCTCAGTCTGTCCCATTTCGTCCGCGATGATCTGGCCGAATTTGAGAGCGGTCCCACTCGGAGCGTCTTCTTTAAATCGATGATGTCGCTCGATCACTTCCACATCGACTCCACTAGAGACCCCTTTTAAGACACGGGCCGCTTCTCGTGCCAACTTCATGGTGAGGTTGACCGCGATGCTCATATTCGGAGCCAACAACAACGGCGCCGTATGCGAGGCCGAGAGGACTTGGTCCCGCTGTGCGGCAGAGAGACCCGTTGTGGCCGCCACCAACGGAATTGCTCGTTCTCCACACAGCTTGGCAATCGCGACCAAGCCGGCAGGCAGCGAGAAATCGATCACGGCATCGACGCGCTCACCCAATTCACTCGTCACCGGCACACCGATGTGACCAACGCCCGCCAATTCACCGGCATCTGCGCCGAGATGCGGAGAGGCGGAATACTCCAGTGCTGCACCGACCTCCAAGCCGTTCTCCTCATGGACGAGTGCGACGACTCTCCGTCCCATCCTGCCGGCAGCTCCATTAACACCAATTTTCAGTGACTGCGTCATCCGTTCTATCCTTGGTTTTGTATTACATTCAAAAGCTGTGCAAGTGGCGCAAACTCGCAGATTTGCCGGGCAAACTCAAGCCAGCCCGCTAAGATTTCTCCGCTGCTACGAGCCTTCCGGCGGCGATCCAGCTTCCTTGCCGGCGATCTCCAACAAGCCGTAATCGACGCGGCGGAGCTTGGACAAGTCGATGGCTTGTTGGGCGCGGGATTCGTCCAATTGGTCCGGTTGGTCCGCGAGATGCGTCGGCACCGTCACAGTAAATGTGCTCCCCTTGCCCAATTCGCTCAACAGCGACACTTCGCCCCCCAGCAACTTCGAGAGCTCCTTAACAATCGAAAGCCCCAATCCGGTTCCCGCGAATTCTCGCGTGAGCGCATTGTTCGCACCGGGCGCGGTGTTGCCCTGGCGAAACTTTTCGAAGATCGTTTCTTGATCCTCCAACGGAATCCCCACGCCGGTATCGTCGACCGTCAATTCCAATTGGTCGTTATCGGTCGCTGTCACCGCGATCCGCACGCGGCCCCCTTCGGGAGTGAACTTAATAGCATTGGAGAGCAAATTGTAGATGATCTGCTGCAATTTCCCCGGATCTTGACGCAGAACCGGCAAGCGCGGATCGACCTCGTAGTTCAGCGAGATGTTCTTCTTCTCCGCCAACGGGCTGAGCATGCCCACGAGCCGTTCAATCGTCTCGTCGATCGGAAAATCGGCGAGATGCAATTCCATTTTCCCACTCTCGATTTTCGCGAGGTCCAAAATGTCATTGATCATCGCCAACAAATCTTTGCCGGCGCTTTGAATATTGTGCAGATAACGCTTCTGCTTCTCGTTGATGTTCGCCGACCCGGTCAATACGTCGCTGAAGCCCAGAATACTGTTGAGCGGCGTTCGCAGTTCATGGCTCATTGTGGTCAAGAAATCGTTTTTGAGGTTGTTCATCTCGAACAGCCGCATGTTCACTTGCGCTAATTCGTCAACCTTGGCGTCCAGACTGCCGTTGACGTGCCGCAGTTCCTCTTGCACCGCCACCAGATGCCGCAACATGCGGTTGAAAGCATGACTCAGTTCCTCAAACTCATCCCCCGTGCGGATGTCCGCTCGCAAATCAAGCATGCCGCGGGCGATTTGGTCACTGACATCCTTAAGGTGCAACACCGGTTTCACGATGACGTACCGCACGATGGCATAGGCCGCCACCATGGCCAAAAAGGCGGTCGCGATGGCGGTCGCCAACAAGATGGCATCGTTCTCGGCCAGCTTCTTTTCGGTTTGATGTGCCGGAAAGGTGATCTCCACCATGCCCAACAAATCACCCTCTTGCTTGTCCGCATGTTGATGGCAGGCGATGCAGGCCGTGGTTGCACGGACAGCACCATAAAACTTGTAAGCGCTATTGGCGTCGCTTCGGTGAACGTTGGCTGCATCCTTATTCTGCAACAAATACGTCATCGCCTGGTGCCCTTTGAAATCCTTGGGGCGCTCCGTATCCTGCACATCCGGTGACCGCACCGCCCAGGTCAGATCCGTCGAAAACTCAGGCACCTTCACCTTGTGTATCGCATCACTTGGCAGTGCTTGGTCTAGCTCCGTCTCGTCGTCCGGTCCAGGCTGCTCGTTGGATTCCGCCTCTTTGTCCGACTCGGATTCTTTGGCTTCCTTTTGCTTCACCCAAACCGGGTGCTCATAGGTCATGATTGTCTGGGTCAGCATTTCGCCCGTGATTTCATGCTGCTCATACAACAGATTCGCCGTGCGATGGCCGTAAAACGCGAAACTGCCCACGATCAGAATCAACAGACCGCCCCCAAACAAGAAACGGCACTTCCGTTCCAAGCTGGTTTCCCCGAGCAGACGTTTGAAAGTTCGGTAAGACATAAAACCATTTCGCGGTCAAAAAATAACGGCAACCGACCCGCTCAGCATTCTATAAGATTTCCACACCCCTGGGCAGAGCGATTCTTAGAAGGCTTGAGGCAACAGGCCCGAGGGTACAGGCAAATTTTTCTGCCTACTGCCTACTGCCTACTGCCTACTGCCTACTGCCTACTGCCTACTGCCTACTGCCTACTGAATCACTTCCCCCGCACATTCCCATACAGCTCAATGTGCAGCCGCGAGGTAAACTGGTAGCCCCGCTGTCCCGCTGCCGCTTCGACCCATGGCGACTTCTCTGTTAAAGCCTCAGCTGTGACCGCTTGCGGCATCAGCCAGACATGGCGGGACTCCGCTTCGGGAATCTCCGCCAAATACGCCTCCACCTCGTCAAGATCATTGGGGTGATCGATTACGAATTTGAACTGGTAATCATAGTCCCGCAACAACCGGCGAATGACTTGCGGACGATGTCGGTCGCGCTCGTGTCGCGCCCGCCATTCCCCGGCCTGTTCCAGGCTGGGCACGGAGTTTGAGAGTTTGGGACTGATCGACATCAAATCCGCCTGCAGCAACAAATCGACCGTCCCGGCCGTCTCCACCGTGATGAATTTTCCTTGTTCACGCAGTGCCGCCGCCAACGGCTGGACCTCGGCCTGCAGCATCGGCTCTCCCCCGGTGATCACCACATGCGTGCAATCGTATTGCAGAACGTCCTCCACAATCGCATCCCACGAGCGATTCTCCCCTTCCGGATTCCACGAGGTATACGGGGTATCGCAAAACCAACACCGCAGATTGCATCCGGAGGTGCGCACAAAAACCGACGGCTCGCCACTGTAGCGGCCTTCGCCTTGCACGGAATGAAAAATCTCGGATATCTGCACAGTGGTCTCGTCAAACGATCTGGTGAAAACAGAATAGAAAAGCCGCGCTCAGCATTTCAGCCTTGCGCCGGATAGGTCAGCGGATCTTCCAACCCCGCATCGTGGAAACCCTTCAACCGCAACAGGCAAGCATCACACTGCCCGCAAGGCAGACCCGTGTCGCTGGGATCGTAACAACTGATGGTCAAACCGTAATCCACACCCAGCTCCCGGCCGCGGCGAATGATCTCCGACTTGGTCAGATCGATCAGCGGCGTATGAATCCGCCAAACCCCATCCCCTTCGACCCCCGCTTTGGTCGCCAGGTTCGCTAAATGCTGAAATGCGTCCACAAACTGCGGCCGACAATCCGGGTAGCCACTGTAGTCAACGGCGTTCACCCCCAAAAAAATATCAAACGCCCCCAACGTCTCCGCCCAGCCGAGCGCCAATGACAGGAACAACGTATTCCGCGCGGGGACATACGTCACCGGGATGCCGCCGCCGATCTCTTCCACAGCGGAATGCTTGGGCACCGGCGTCGCCGAAGTCAACGCCGACCCGCCAATCGCCCGCAAATCCAACGGTAAGACCAAGTGACGCGACGCACCAAACGCCGCAGCGACCCGCGCCGCCGCCTGCAATTCTTGCGCATGCCGTTGACCGTAATCAATCGTCAACGCAAACAGCTCAAACCCAGCCTCACGCGCAATCGCCAGCACGGTGGACGAATCCAACCCGCCACTAACAAGCACAACCGCCGGTTTTCCGGAAGTGGACATAACAATTCTGGTGTTTCATAGAGACAAAAAAACCCGGCAATCCGCCCCCAGCGGCGGGCCAACGGTCGAGTTTAGCAGATCGGTATAGGGTCTGTCATTTGCAGCGACAAGTGAGGCGTAAGCGGGGGCAGGCCTGCCCCAACGGCCCATTTCCACCACGAAGCTCCCTTTGCCAGCCGCAACAGCCCCGATAAGCTGAACGAGCTATACCAGGTGATTCATCGGCAGCATCATCGAAGGCAAGTTGGAACCATTCTGACGTAGGATGCGTCGCGACGCACCTTTCTGTGTAGGACGGGAGACATGACCAACTAAACAGGCGCTGCAAGGCAGATTTCGGTCCGTTTAGGGAACTATCATACCCGGTCATAATCATTCGGATTCACTATGTCGAAAACCTTGTTCGTAGAATATCGCAATGCCGGTTTCTGGGCCTCGGATGTCGCCGCTTCCGTGTTCCTCAAGTTCCTTATTGAGGTGGCTAATGAGCACATCTTGCAGAACCAGGATGAGTGGCTGAACGATGACATCGCTCACTGGCGTTTCAATGCAGGTGTCTCGGACTGCGGGCTCCACCTCAATAACGAATGGAAACCGTCACAGACCGAGGTGGTCATCGTACTTTGTCGCAATGCCGTAAAACGGATACGTGAAAACGGAGATATTCCAGCTAGCGAAGTCGCCACGTGGCGATTGTTTAATGATCTAGAAGTTTGTACGCGAGGCTTTGATCCCATTCCGTGTGAACCGGTGGCCCGGCTTGGTGATGCGGTCGCGGATTTGCTTAACAACACACTTCCAGTAGCACCACATGGGCATTGGTGGTTTTATACGCTCGATAATGAAGTGAAAACGATCGCCAAAAAGCAATGAACAATCCCCGTAGAAACGGACAACAGGCTTTGGGGACCACAGAATCACCCGCGCCGCCGCCACGGATAAAACCAAACCCCATACGGCAAAAACAACACCTCTAACGGCTCCGCAAACCGCACCGGGTCGCGCAGTTCCCAGGCGTATTGCCCATCCAACATCGCGCCGGGCACACAGGCCGCCGTCGCATCCCGCTTGCGGATCGGACGCGTGTTGTGCAATTCGACGCTCCCCACGACCACGCCGCGGGGCAGGGGGGTGACATCCAGATCATGCCGCTTTGCTGCGGCGAGTGCAGGCGGTGTTTCGGCCAGTTTCTTGGAGGCGTACAAATATATCCGCCCCCGCTTCCGGGTGTTCACTGTGCGGACTTCGATCGTTTTGATGCCCTGCAGGATCAATTCCACCCAGGGCTGACGAATCCCTACGGTGATTTGGTCGGGATCGGGGTGCGGCTTGTCGGTGGGTGGGACGGACACGGCGAGCGGTTAGACCTCGAACGATTCAAACTGCTGGGGAATGATTGGATCCTCGTCGCAATAGTCTCGCAGGATTGTCGCTAGACTTTGCGAGGACTCCGGTTCGCCATGCACCAAAAACGCCTGACGCACGCCGCCGCGCGATGCCAATTGGTCGTACCACCACTTAAAATCCTCGACATCGGCATGCGCCGACAGACCATTGAGTGTCTTGACCTGCGCCTTGAGTTTGTAGTGGCGGTTGAAGATGCTGACCTTCTCGCGCCGCTCCACAATCCGCCGCCCGAGCGTATGCGCCGCTTGAAAACCGATGATCACAATTCGGTTCTTGGGATCCTCGACCGAGTTTTTCAGGTGATGCACCACCCGCCCGTTTTCGCACATCCCGCTGGCGGCGATCACCACAAACGGCCCCTTGCGACGATTGAGCGCCATGCTCTCCTGCCGGTTGCCAATGTACGTCAGCCCATGAAACCCAAACGCGTCCGCATCGGTCATCAACGTCGACTGCACATCAGCATCCAACAACTCCGCATGCCGCCGATAAACCGATGTCAACCGATTCGACAACGGACTATCGACAAACACCGGCACCTCGGGCAGCAGGCCTTCGTTGGTCAGTTGATTCAAAAAATAAACCACCCGCTGCGTGCGTCCCAAGCTAAACGCCGGGATGATCACTTTCCCCCCCTCATGGACCGCCTCTTGGATCACCTCCAACAGCGCCTGTTTCAAATCCGCCGCCGGGGGATGCACACGATTGCCGTAGGTCGATTCCGATATCAAAATGTCACAACCATCGACCGGTTGCGGGTCGTGCAACAACGGCAAATTCCGCCGGCCCAAGTCACCGGTGAAGACCAACCGCCGCGTCCGTGCGCGTTCTTTGAATTCCAATTCGCAGATCGCCGACCCGAGAATGTGCCCCGCTTCGACGAACCGCAATCGCAGCGCCGGATTCAGCGTAAACCATTCGTTGTACGGCATCGGCTCCATCAATTGCACGACGGCGCGGACGTCCTCTTCGTCGTACAACGGTTCAGGTGGAACTTGACCTCGCTCCAAATGCCGCGCGAGATATTTCGCATCCTCGGCCTGAATCCGCGCCGAATCCAACAGCATGATGTCGGCTACATCGGCGGTCGGATCGGTGCAAAACACCGGCCCACGAAACCCCGCGCGATACAGCCCCGGCAGGTTCCCGCAGTGGTCAATGTGTGCATGCGAAAGAATCACCGCATCCAAATTGGGAGGATCACAGCGAAACGTCTCATTCTTCCGTCGCGACTCCGCACGACGTCCTTGAAAGAAACCGCAATCCAATAACACGCGCAGGTCACCGAACTCCAACAAATGCTGGCTCCCCGTGACCTCTCCGGCCGCACCACAAAAAGTGATCTTCAAGCTGTCACCTCCCTGTTCGATTGCCGATCCTAAGACGGCCAAGCGCCGCTGCCTCCGATATATCAACTTCAACACCCGCACGCCATTGTAATGCCCCCATCTTTCTCCCCTCTCACCTTGGGAGAGGGGCCCGGGGTGAGGGCTCCCCACCAGACGGGTGGCCGCGATAGCTTCGCTATCGGGGCGGGCGCAGCCCGCAAGAAGCCGCAATTTCTGCGCTCAAAAACGAGCAGAGCCTCGACAGCAAGGACAGCTGAAACTGCGGCGTCTTGTGCCAACGGCACACCGATTGCCGTTGGCAATCGCTGCCACCCGATGCGTGTCTTTTTGAGATAACGCAGGTCACTCAAACCGAATCATATTGTTCAATCCAGTCGGTTGTCATACAACACCGCTGCTCTTGAAAGCTCCTCCCCGAATAGCCCGCAATCTGGGACTGATGATCATGAACGCAGCTCGAATCCAAACCAAGTTAGTACTCATTAGCTTTGTCAGTTGCGCGATCACGATGGCGACCTCTTCGGCATCAGCCGACGAACCGAGCACATCACCGCAGATTTTCCTTGCAAAAGAAGAGAAAAATCCTGAAGCGCAGATCAAGCTGTCGGGACTCGTTCGGACCGCCGATAGGAAACCAGTTCCAGTCGGCACACGACTGAAATATTGCTCGATCTACACCTTTCGCCGCAAAGGGACGACAGGAATCACTCAAGCGATGTGGGGAAATCTCGGCTGGCGCCTTGGCCCCAACGGCCGGTTTTCCGGAGCTCCCTTCTACGGGCACGCAGAAGGTGACACTTTGACGCGCGTCAAATATTATTTAACTGCGTCGGCGCCAGGATATGCCCCCAGTTGGATTGGTCCACTCAAAGCGAAACCTGGAGATTCGCTTGATGATTTGGACATCGTCCTCAAGCTAGGCTTCGAAGGGCGGTTGAAACTGACCGATTCGGATGGAAAGCCAATAGTTGGTGTAAACCTTGAGATGAGCTACGCGGGTAAACAATGTCCGCTGTTGGGCAAGCTGAAAAGTGGTGATGATGGAATGGTGATTATCCCCGACTGCGCTCAAGCTTCCATTGATGTCTCTATACGCCATCCGGGATTTCAACCGTCCCGTTTCAAAGTTTTGCTATCGCCCAACAAAGACCTACAGCATGAACTTCTATCCGCTCGTCCAACCACCGGACTTGTAGTGTCAAGTGAGACAGGTGAACCAATCCCTGGAGCGAAAATACAAATTCTTGAAGAACAATTCGTTTATCCGGTGTTGTTTGGACTATCTCACGTTACATGTCCCCACGAATACCATTTTGGAGACGGTCCGATCGTCGGAAGCAGTGATCAACAAGGTCGATTCACAATCGATACCTTCATTGATGACCTCGACTATAAATTGGCAGTGATAGCTCCAGGCTACAAAAACGGTCGGCTCATCAAAATTCAAAGTGGACAAAAGGATCTTCGAGTGGAACTTGAGCTAGCTCCTGAAGAGGAATCGTCCAATAACGGCCTTTAATGCGGAAAGCCCCCCGGCGGAGCCGAAGGCTGAGGGTCGTAAATTGAACACATCCGGGGCGTGTCCCCTAAGATTCGCCGCGCCGTAAGTCCTTATGAGATAACGCCTCACGAAATCCCCCTTTGAACGGAATGCGATTTCGCATAAAATTCATCGAGTACCGAGCCAGCGTCCCACCACGGACGACCACTGCCTAAAGTCTTCGAAAAAAGACGACAGTGACGCCGTACATCACCTATAATTGAAACAGACGAAACAGCACATCGCGTTTAGACATTCC
This sequence comes from Symmachiella dynata, assembly GCF_007747995.1. NCBI lineage: Bacteria > Pseudomonadati > Planctomycetota > Planctomycetia > Planctomycetales > Planctomycetaceae > Symmachiella > Symmachiella dynata. The sequence continues at coordinate 6,971,129 of NZ_CP036276.1, forward strand.
ACGCTGTTACCACAATCCACGCCGAATCCAGAAATCTTCATTGCGAAGATCTTGGGAAGTGAGTCCGTCCGTAATGTAGCCATTCAAAGGAGAAGTGATGGTCGCTCCGATCAGTGGGGAGAATTCCCTGGACCGCCTGTTTGCCGCTCTCACCGAGCACACGTTCCAGAACGATCTGGGCATCGCCGATCCTCCGCTGATTGACTACCTCTCCAAGTTGCTGCTCCGTTTCATCCGCACCGACGCCATGTACCGCGTCCGTGACGTCGAAGGCAACTGCCTGAACGAAGTGGTCGACATGCTGGCCGAAGCGGAGGCCCGCCAAGCCAAACCACAACGGGAAGCCTTCCGCCACATCGGCGACTACACTCTCTTCTGGACCGGGGTCTACCCTGAAGCTCTGCCGAGATTTCAAGGCGCCAGTTCCAAAGATCAATTGATCGACTACTGCGCACAGGGCAAACGCTCCTACTTCATCGCTAGCACATTCGATGACGAACCGTATCGCGACGAAGCCCCCATCTTGCGACGGCTCAGCGAAGAGTTCGAACTCTGCATGACCGGCCTGCACCAAGTCCGCGCCGAATGGGAAAACCTACCTCACGAACATCAAAACGACGCCGGCCAAAATTAGCCACACCACCGATCAGTGAACGCAACAATTTCCCCCTCTCCCTCTGGGAGAGGGCCGGGGTGAGGGTTTCCGCACAGCACTTGCGGCTTCACCGTCAAGCGAGTCTCGCATGATGGGACACCGGAGGTCCTGGGGAACGCATCACAACAACCCCCGCTCAACTCGCCAACGATCGCGAGACATCGAACCGCTGAAATGCCCACGCCACCAGCGGCAAAATACCGGCCACGCCGAGCATCAGCAGGCACCAGGCGACGATCAATCCGGCCGCCGTTGATTTTCCTAACAGCACATACGCCGCGACTCCGCCGGCCGTTGCGAAACCGACGATCACAGCCAGGAACAGCATCTTGGCCATCATCATCATCATTTGCCGGCCGAAGTGTTGAAAGTCTCCCGGCGTACTAGCGGCAATCCGGACCGGATAGATCAAAAACGTCACGTTCTCCACGCCGTACAACAACACATTCAGCGGCACGACGAATACGCCTGCCAATCCGGCGACAAGCACATTGCCCGTGATGACCGCCACTACCACGAACAACACCAACTGCAACAGCGTGACCAAAATGATCGGCGCCGCCAACTCTCCGGCGGCGATAGCAATCGGCCGCAGCGGCAACTGCTTGAGCAATTCCATCTGTTCCAAATCGCCGCGAAAATCAAACGGGAACAGCGACGAAAAAATAAAGGTGCAATACACCGAAGCCCCTACCAGCACCCCCACCAGGTTTTCGCCTTCCATCTTGTGCACCAAAAACAGCACGACCCCGCCACCCGCGAAAATCATGATCAGCGGAACCCACATCGAGCTGCGTAAAGCTTTGGTAAATTGACGCCGCGCAATGGTCCCCACTCCACCCAAACGCGGGAATTGGGGAAGCCGGCGACGGACGGATCCCTCGCTGGCGGTGAACTTAAAGTTCCCGCTCCGCATCCGCTGCATCCGTTGGTACACCGCTTGACTGCCAGCGACCGAGGACTCCAAATAATTCGCGTCCAATTGCACGATAAGCAGCACCAACGCGGCATTGATCGCCGCCGCGGCACTGGCCCACAGGACGAAATCTGGAAACACATGCTCCGCGGCCATCACGCGACCATAGATATCAAAGGGCGCCAATAACACGACGCCCGCCGTTGTCTGCCGGACGGCGTTGACATAATCCTGCGGTCGATCCCCTTGCCGCGCCTCTAAGCCATTCCACACGGCAATGGCCAGCACGACTCCCACTGCCAACAGAATCAATTTCCGCGACAATGACACACCGTGCTCAGACAGCGTTTGTACCACCAACACAAAGGCGATCTGCAACAACTGCACAAAACAGATGGCCAAGAACAACCCCGCTATCACAAACCACCACGACACGGCGTAGCGAGTTGTCCATGTTGAAAAGAGGAGCGATAGAAAAACCGCCCCCACCACGTTGCCGGCGATCTTGTAATACAACAACTCGCGACGGGCGAACGGCCCGGCAAACAAAAAGTCCACCTCCGCCGGCCAAAAATGAATCGCCTGCAATTTCGCGCTGGAGTTCAAACTCAACAGCGTAAAGCCCAACAGAAACACCGGCACCATGGTCCGTAGTAACTCGGTTTGCGGCTCGTGCGGCGTACTCAACAGCACAAACACGTTGGACCCCAGCATCAGGACCAACATCATCGCGCCGCAACAAAACGTAATCGCTCCGCGAACCGACTTCAGGCCGCTCAACGTCCGCCGCAAATTCGCGCGATACCGCAACCGCAGCAATTTCCATAACGCCGGATGCATGAGGGGGGGACCTTTTTAGGCGACAGGCTTGAGGTTACAGGCTACAGGGCTGGCTCAACAAAGTCGACAGGCATGGAACGCCACCTGGGATATGAATAGCCATTGAAAACTCCACCGACAATCCAATCGTGATACAACTCATCGACAAACCTCAAGCCTCGCCCCTCAAGCCTCCGTCTGCGTTCGTGTGCCTTCGGTTGCATGAAAGAACACGTCCTCAAGCGACGCTTCACCACCCAACTCTTCGTAAGCCGAACGCGCTTCAGCGATGGTTCCGAAAAACAACTGGTTGCCCGAACTGAGAATCAACACGTGCGTGCACAAGCCTTCCACCAACGACATCAAGTGCGAACTCACTAGTATTGCCGCCCCCGCTGCGGCGCGCTGCTTGATCGACTCCCGCATGATGCGGATGCCCCGCGGATCTAAACCAGTCAACGGCTCGTCAAGCAGGATCGCCCGCGGATTGTGCAGATAGGCGCAGGCAATGGCCAGTTTTTGCCGCATGCCCCGCGACAGCCCGTGCGCGAACGCGTCTCGTTTTTCGGTCAGCTCGAATTGCTCCAGCAGTGCTGCTCCCGCGGTTTCCAAATCAGCAACCTCATAGGCCGAAGCAATGAACTCCAAATGCTCCCAAACCGACAATGCATCGAATAAGTGCGGATCGTCCGGGACATACGCAAGCTCCCGTTTGGCAGCAACGGGGGTTTCCACAACGTCATTCCCGGCAATCAACAGCCTGCCGTGCGTCGGCGGCAAGATTCCGGCAATCGCCCGCATCGTGGTGGTCTTCCCCGCACCGTTGGGACCGACCAATCCCAGTATGTGCCCCGGCTCAACGTCGAACGACAGTCCACGTACCGCCACCGTTTTTTCGTAGGTCTTGTGGAAATCCCTGACCGAAATCACTTGCATCTGCCTTTAACGACGTGGAAAACTCGCCCCGCTTGGTCCCTCAATCACGGTGCATCATAGGCCCCCCCCGCCGCCGAGACAATCGGAGCCAATCCCCGTTGACACGATCTGAGCCACAATATCGGGGAAAAAGTCTTCGAAGCGGCCCGAATAGCGCGTACAATAAGGCCAGCAGTCCACCCGAATTATTAATGGGAAGCAGCACGCATGAGTATTGCTGAGAACCAGGAAACACGTCGTCTCGGTCCAGAGTTGAATGGGATCGCCATGACCGTCGAAGAATTCGACGTCGTCGCGGAATCAGACGATTTGTACCAATACGAACTGATTCATGGAGTGCTCATTGTGAATCCAATCCCATCTGAACAGGAACGTGATCCTAACGGCGAACTGGAGTATCTGCTGAGAGCCTACCGCTACAATCATCCCCAGGGTGGCAATCTTGATGCGACGCTTTCCGAAGAATACGTTCATACATCGGCAGGTCGTCGAATTGCCGATCGCGTTATCTGGGCTGGCTTAGGACGGGTACCCGATCCACGGACTGATGTGCCCACAATCGTCGTGGAATTCATTTCCCACGGACGGCGCAACTGGTTGCGGGACTATATTGATAAGCGGGACGAATACCTCGCGCTTGGCGTCCAGGAGTATTGGATCTTCGACCGCTTCCGCCGCACATTGACTGTCTATCGCCAAACCGAGCAGGGCGTCGCCGAACAAATTGTGCCGGAAGCGAAAACCTATCGCAGCGACATTCTGCCCGGCTTTGAGCTTCCCATCGCACGTGTATTCGCCGCTGCCGACCGTTGGGGAAAAGACTAACACACCCGCAATAACCGCTGTTTTTACCTCGATGGTCTCACGCCCCGGATGCTCCCATGTTGGTAACTTGTCCTCATTGCGAAACACAGTTTACCCCCACAGCCAGATCTTGCCCCGCGTGCGGCGACTACCAACCACCGTTGGCATCCACCGCCGATTACGAAACCAATCAGGCTGAACTCGAAATCTCCGGCGGCACATCCGTGCTTTGCGTGCATCAACGACTCGTCGACAAAGGCTTCAGTGAAATCGTCGCCGACGACATCATCACCTCCGCGCGCCGTAATGTCCGCCGCGCAAATCGTCGCACCGGCGGGTACCGCATTCTTGCTGGTGCCGGTTTATTGGCCGGGGCAGGCTTGTTGGCGTTGGTTAGCCGCGGCGCAATTGTCGTGTTTAGCATCCTTGCCATTGGATTAGCATTGTTTGTTGCCGGCATGATTCAATATGTCAGCGGCGCGAATCTTGACTAAGTGGTCGGTTTTGCCTTGTTGTCTAGCATTCTAGACATCATGATGGGACCCAGCGGTTAATCTTTGCCGCCCTTTCTCGGTTCATATCATTCATCGCACGATCTCAGCGCTTCCCGTCGGCACGTACAGGAGACGTTAGTCCAATGAAAGTCTTGGTATCCGGAGCGAGCGGACTTGTGGGAGGGGCGGTTGTTCAGGCATTTCTGGACGCTGGACACGACGTCTCTCGACTCGTCCGCCGCCGCATTTCGGTTTCTGAAAATGATCATTTCTGGGACCCAGCCGCCGGCAAATTAGATCCCGTCGCGCTTCAGGGCGTCGACGTGATGATTCACCTGGGAGGCGACAATATCGCCGACGGACGTTGGACCCCCGAGAAAAAGGAACGCATCCGCGACAGCCGCCTCGAGAGTACGCGATTGCTCGCCGAAACCGCTGCAAAGCTTGAGCATCCTCCTAAGACATTCCTGTGCGCCTCAGCGATTGGCTTCTACGGTGACCGCGGGAATGAAACCTTGGACGAAGGGAGTACTCCCGGGACTGGGTATTTACCTGAGGTCTGCCAGGACTGGGAGGCCGCCTGCCAACCTGCACGCGACAAAGGAATCCGTGTCGTCAACCTCCGCTTTGGTATGATCCTCAGCCCCGATGGCGGCCCGCTGGCCAAAATGCTCACGCCATTCAAAATGGGCGTCGGCGGCAAAGTCGGCACCGGCGAACAATACTACAGTTGGGTCTCCTTGCACGATGTGGTCCGGGCGATGGAGTTTATCATCGATGTCCCCAGCTTAGAGGGACCGGTCAATATCGTGACGCCCAATCCGGTCACCAACTTGAAGTTCACCAAGACACTCGGTGCTGTCCTTTCACGGCCGACCGTGCTACCCATGCCCGCCTTCGCCGCCCGGTTGGCTTTCGGGGAAATGGCCGACGGGTTATTGCTGGCCAGTGCCCGCGTGATTCCCGACAAACTCCGCGATGCCGCGTTTACTTTTGAACACGATCAGCTCGGAAATTGCCTGCAAGCATTGCTCAAATAGCCGATCGCTGACCGGAAATTCGGTCGTGAATTCCCGGGAAACGCTTAGTTGAAAACGGACTTGCGTTCTGCTACCGTTTCTAATCGCATGTAAAGCGCTGACTCCCCGCGCGGAATCGGCGCAAGTTCTTACTCAATTTCAGGTTCCATCGGACCGCACAGGCAGGTTTTTTATGTACAAGGTGACGTTGATTCCCGGAGACGGGGTAGGTCCTGAAATTGCCGAAGCCACGCGAAAATGCGTCGATGCCACCGGCGTGAAAATTGACTGGGATTTCCAGGAGTGCGGGATTGAAGTCATCGAAGCCGAGGGCAAAGTCCCCGACCGCGTGATGGAATCGATCCGGGCTAACAAAATCGCTCTCAAAGCCCCGATCACGACCCCCATCGGCAAAGGCTTTCGCAGCGTCAACGTCTTCCTGCGACAAGAACTCGGCCTGTACGCCTGTGTTCGCCCCTGCAAAACCTACAAGGGTGTGCGAACCTACTTCGAAGATTCCAACGTCGACTTAGTGCTCGTCCGTGAAAACACCGAAGACCTCTACGCGGGCGTCGAATTCCAAGCTGGTGAGGAACGGACCGCGCAATTGATCGCCAAGATCAACGAAGTCGCCACCGGACGAACAATCGATACCGGCAGCGACACCACTGGTGTGAGCATCAAGCCGATCTCCATCGAAGGCACGCGACGGATCGCCGACTACGCCTTCCAATACGCCGTCGACAACAAACGCAAGATCGTCTCGTCGGTCTGCAAAGCTAACATCATGAAATTCACCGATGGGCTGTGGTACGACGAAACCCGCGCAGTGGCGTTGGCCTATGGCGCAAAATTCGAATGGCCCGATTTGGCCGAAGGTGTCCAGCCCGACCCCGCTCTTGTCGGCAATGTCAGCGATACCAACGGCGAAATCGAATACAACGAGCGCCTGATCGACAATATGTGCATGCAGTTGGTGCAAAAACCGGAACTGTATGACGTGATCGTCACCGAAAACCTGTACGGCGATATCCTCAGCGACCTGTGCGCCGGACTCGTCGGCGGACTGGGTGTCGCCCCGGGAGCCAACATCGGCACCGAAGCCGCCATGTTCGAAGCCACGCACGGCAGTGCTCCCAAGTACAAAGGCCAAAACAAGGTCAACCCGGTTGCCTTGATCCTCTCCGGCAAAATGATGTTGAACCACCTCGGCGAGCACGAAGCCGCCGCCAAGTTGGACAACGCTGTCGCCGAAGTGATCGCCGAAGGCAAAGACGTGACCTACGACATGAAACCCGACCGCAACGATCCCTCAGCTGTCGGCACCCAAGAAATGGCCGAAGCCATCTGCCGCCGCATGTAGTCGTCGGCAGAAAAAGAGTGGCCGGTGGTCAGTGGCCGGTGGCCAGAATCAGTTTCAAAACCCGGTTGCGCTTGTTCCGACAACTTGCAGATCAGTATCAGCGATTCGCGTCAGAGGGTTTTGAAACGACTTATTAAGTAGAGAAGAGTAGGGCAGGCTCCTGCCTGTCGCTTTGAAACCTCGGCATCGGGGTGCCACTGGCGGCTTGTCCGCTAGTGCCGCTGATCGGTGATACTTTAAAAAACATCAACCACGTACCGGGTGCCACTGCTGGCTTGTCCAGCAGTGTTCTCCCCGGCCACGCGGTGATTCCTTCCGGGCCATTGTCCCGACGTGAATGAAAAAAACTTTCGCGATCTGATCTCCGGAAAAACGCCAGGCCTTGGGCCAACCCTGGCGCGCGGCGGACTGCGACTGCTCTCACCGTTCTACAGTTGCGGCGTCAGACTTCGCAACGCGGGCTTCCATTTCGGTCTGCACACGATTCATCGCGCCCCAGTGCCAGTGGTCAGCATTGGCAACCTCACCACGGGCGGCACCGGCAAGACTCCCTTTGCCGCTTTCCTGGCCCATTGGTTTCGCGATCACGACCGGCAGGTTTGTTTCCTCAGCCGCGGTTACCGCGCCGAATCAGGGCAAGTCAACGACGAAGCCCGCGTGCTCGAGCAACTCTGCCCCGACGTCCCTCACCTCCAAAATCCCAACCGCGTCGCCTCCGCACAGACAGCCGTCACACAGTTCAATGCGGAACTGCTCATCCTGGACGACGGATTCCAACACCGTCGCCTACACCGTGATCTGGACATCGTCTTAATCGACGCCGTCAATCCCTGGGGCTACGGATATCTCTTGCCGCGCGGATTGCTGCGAGAACCACGCACCGGTTTACGCCGCGCCGATGTCGTCGTCATCACCCGCGTCGATCAAGTCGACGAAGACCGCCTGGCCGCCATACGCCAACAAATCAGCCAATACACTCCTGTTGAACCGGTCGAAGTCTCGTTCCCTCCCATGCGGCTAATCAACGCTGCCGGTCAAACGGCCGAAATCAATTCGCTGCACGGTCTGCCATTGGCAGTCTTCTGTGGGATCGGCAACCCCACCGCCTTTCAAGCAGCCATCGAAACCCTCGGCCTGACAATCGCCGCGTTTCGCGAATTCCCCGACCATCACCCCTACGGCAACGACGACGTCACACAACTCAAACGTTGGGCTGCAGACGCGAACGCATCAGCCGCGCTCGTCACGCAAAAAGACCTCGTCAAATTGGACATGACCGACTTAGACGGCGTTCCTTTGTGGGCTTTGGAAATCGGCTGCAAAATCAATCGCGGCGAAGAGACGCTCTCAGCGGCGCTCAACCGCCTGATTCAATCGTCGACAGCCTCCGACTCTGCGGAAGCATAATCGTCCTCGTTTGGATCCCCCACGTCGTCTTCAGGGACCTCTTGCGGCAAGGCCGTTAATCCATCGATGATTTCACGGGGGACGATCATGTCCTTGAATAAGTCCAGCGTTCTCGTTTCCCACGCGCCTTGCTTATTAATCTCAGTAATAACTCGCCAGCCAGACAGGAAACAGGATTCGTCACAACCAGGACATTGATACGGTGTCAGTTGGATGTAGTCACTGTCGTGGATAATCTCGCTTCGAAACTCCATAAGTGCCGAATAACGCTCGGTTTCAAGGACCTGAACGAGTTCATCGCGACATTCCGACGAAACCCGTACCTCCAATCCCATTGCTTCCGACCAGCGCCCACATGCTTCACAATAGGGAGGTCTTTTTCTGTATCCTGACACAATGACCAGCCCGCAAATCATTACCGCTTCGCAAACCCAAATCACATACAGTTCCGTACCCAGCGGCTCTTCACCGTTGAATTCCCAGACGCCCTGCTGGGCAATGATTTGAATCACTTGCCAAATAATTTGCGGCGAAAGAATGATCGAACCAGTGAGCAGACCGATATAGGCAACCCAACTGACGTAGACCAAAAACAATCCGACAACAATGCTCACGCCATGGACAACAACGCGATTGCGGACCTTTCCCACGCGCGCCCCATAGTCAACCGCCGATCCTCCCAGGGCACCGATGCTCAAAGCCCCAAAAAGACTAAAGACGACAAACGGATCGTAAAAACTAACTAGTGCGTAGATTGGGCCCATCACCACAGCCGCAAGACCGCCAACGGTGAGCATCGTGAAAATACCCGAAATCGGAGCAGTGTTCGACGGGCGGTAATAACGATCAGCGGCTTCAGGCATCAGCGCAACCCTTTCACGGCGCAGTGAACACGCGGCGGAATTCCAACAACTAAACTCATCGATGCCACCTAGCGGGCGGACATATTGAGGAGCATTAGACGATACGGAATTCTGTGTGTCCCCAGACTCACATTCGTAACGAAACCATCAAACGACCGGCGGTTCCTCGACGTCGGCATCCGCCTTCGGAGGTGACGTTTCCTCACTCGATAAGACCACTTCTTCGGCAGGCGTCTCTGCCGGCAAGGTGGCCAAGCCTTGGACCACGGAGTGGGGGACAATCATGTTCTCGAAGACGGTCCTCTCTTTTGTCTCTTCCTCGCCTTTATCGTTGGTCGTGATCGTCTTACGCACTGCGGTGAGGTGGTCGGTCTCTTCACACAGGGGACAGGCATACGCCGTCAAATGTACGCAGTCCAGCGGATTGACCGTCCCGCTGCGCAAACCCAGCAACTTCGAATACTGCTCTTCTTCCAAGGCTTGTGAAAAATCGGCTGCGCTTTCCAAGGGGACCTTTGCAGCCAATTCCTCCGGCTCTGTCCAGCGATTGCACGCTTCGCAAAACGGAATGCAGTCCCCCATGCCTGTGAGTAACGCAATGCCTCCGATGATTAGCGCTTCGAGCGCCCAAATCGTATATAGCCCTGAGGCGGACGGCTTCGAACCGCGCATTTCCCACAGAGGGTTTTCAGCAAAAAACTGGATAAAGGCCGTCACAGCCACCGGATTCGTGACGACTAGGCCGATCGCAGCTTTGTCTTCTGCATCGGCGTTCATTTGGATGACCAATGATATATAGGCCACCCAACACAGATACACAGCGACTGCCGCAATCACAAAGCTGACGCCGATAACGACTTTACGATTCCTGACCCGCCCAATCCGTGTGCCATACTGAATGGCCATTCCGACACCGGCCCCAAAAATCGCTGTGGCAATGATTGTGAAATAGACGAACGGGTTGAAGTACGCCAGCAATCCATAAATCACCGCCAGCACAGCTGCTGCGAGCGAGCCGACGGTAAACATGGTGATGATGCCCGAAATCGGAGCAGCACTCGACGGGCGATAATAACGGTGAGCGGTTTCGGACATGTCCACGGCCCCTTCAGTTCGTGGTGATTTCATGGCGAATTTCTAAAATTGAAATTCTCAAGCCCCATCCTACGGGCGGATTTTCTGGGGAGCAAGAAAATTCACCGACCGTTTCAAATTCTCCTCCGCCTCCGCTGAGGCAGAACACCCCAGCGCAAAAAAACGACCGCCACCAATCAAGGCAACGGTCGTTTTTGAATCTCTATCGGGGTGCCCCTGGCGGCTTGCCCGCCAGTGCGATGCACGCGATGCGTCTCGCAAAATTACTTCGCGTCGATCCAGCTCATCATGCTCCGCAATTGCTTGCCGACCGTTTCGACTTCCGAGGTTTGACCCCGACGTCGTTTGGCCAAGAACGTGGCGCAGTTGGCTTTGTTCTCCAAGATCCATTCCTTGGCGAATTCGCCGTCCTGGATCTCCTTGAGAATCTTCTTCATTTCCTGCTTGGTCTCTTCGGTGACGATCCGCGGTCCGCGGGTGTAGTCGCCGAACTCAGCAGTGTTGGAGATACTGTACCGCATGTAGCTCAGGCCGCCTTGGTACATCAAATCCACGATCAATTTCAGTTCGTGCATGCATTCGAAGTACGCCATCTCCGGCTGATAACCCGCTTCGACCAACGTTTCGAAGCCCGCGCTAACCAGCGCGCTCACGCCGCCGCACAGCACGACTTGTTCGCCGAACAGATCCGTTTCGGTCTCTTCTTCAAACGTCGTTTCAATAATCCCCGCACGGCCGCCGCCGATGCCTTTGGCATAGGCCAAAGCCAGTTGCCGCGAGCTGTCCGACGCGCCATCGCCCAGTGCGATCAAGCTCGGCACACCGCCGCCCTTTTCGTATTCGTACCGCACCAAGTGGCCCGGACCCTTGGGAGCCACCAAAGCACTGTCCACCCCTTCGGGGGGCACAACTTGGCCGAAGTGAATGTTGAAACCGTGCGAGCAAAGCAGCAAGTTGCCCGGCGAGAGGTTGGGTTTGATTTCGGTACGATACAAATCGCCTTGCACTTCATCCGGCAGCAGGATGTTCACCAAATCGCCCTGTTTGGTCGCTTCGGCAATCGAGACCGGCTCAAAGCCATGCTTGACGGCCAAATCATAGTTGGCCGAGCCCTTACGCTGTCCGATGATTACATTCAACCCGCTATCACGCAGGTTCTGTGCCTGGGCATGCCCCTGGCTACCGTAGCCCAAAATCGCAATCGTCTTGTCTTTGAGTAATGCCAAATCAGCATCGTCATCGTAATAAATCTTCGCGGCCATGATTCTGCTCTTTCAGTTTCTGCAAATTACAATCTGTGGTTTGTTGTGAATTGTTGTATCTAGTTCCCAAACTCTGTTTGGGAACGCTCGTCCGCGAAGCTCTGCTTCGCACGTCCAATATTCAAGTCATTCATCCAAAACAATGCGCCGAAGCGGAGCTTCGGACCATTGGGTTCCTAAACAGAGTTTGGGAACAAGGACATCAACACTTAGACCTCAGGCGTTTATTCCCCAACCGCACTGTCCGCTCCGCGGGTCAGGGCAATCCGTCCGGTGCGGACCAGTTCGATGATGCCGTACGGTCGCATCACTTCGACGAACGCCACCAGTTTTTTCTCTTGGCCGGAAATCTCGATCATCACATGTTCCGGCCCGACACCGACGATGCTTCCTCGGAAAATTTCGGTCAATTCCTTAACGTCGCTCCGCGTCCCGTTTTCCGTTTTGACTTTGATCAACATCAAGTCGCGTTCGACGTATTCTTCTTGCGATACGTCCAGTACCTTGACCACGGTTACAATTTTTTCCAGTTGTTTACGTGCTTGATCGAGTACCCGATCATCGCCGGCTACCACGAAGGTAATCCGCGAAAACTCGGGATTCTCAGTTTCACCAACAGCCAGGCTGTCGATATTAAAGGCGCGGGACGCCAACATACCGGAAATGTGGGCCAAGACCCCGGGTTGGTTCATCACCAACGCCGAGAGAACGTGTCGCATAGAACGAAATTCTCCTGTTAAAAACGAGGGTAAAAAGCAAGCTTTGCCCACCCAAACGGGCAAGTGTGCACCATCAGCGCGGCCGGGTCGGCGCAGACCGCCTCCCTGCCTGTGCAACGTGAATGCAAAGAGTGTAATTGTCGAGACCTCGGATCACAAGCGTCCGCCGTTTTCGCCCCCAAATCCCCACACTTGAATTCCGCCAGCCGACACTCGACAATAGGGGATGACCGCCGCACATCTTTCGCAAGTTGTTCCTGTAGTATGAGATAGGCCGACACTCCGGTATTCGCATGGCATCCAACTCCCCGCCCACAACACAACCGATCGAGCCTTTGCTCAAACGGCTCGCCGAAACCACCGGCGAGCTCGACCAACAACAAATCTGGCCCAGCCAGCAATTGCGCTGGCTGGACGAGGCGGGCGTCCTGGGCTGGACGGTCCCCCGCGCCTATGGCGGATCCGAAATCTCCGCCGCCGAATTGGTCGCAGGCTACGAGCAACTCTCCGCAGCCTGCCTCACGACCACCTTCGTCCTCACACAGCGCAACGGCGCCATTCAGCGCATCGCCGGCTCGGACAACGAATGTGTACGGGACACGCTCTTGCCCGGCTTGGTTCACGCCGACATCTTTGCGACGGTGGGCATCTCGCACCTGACCACCTCCCGGCAACATGTCGCCAAACCAGTGGTCTCGGTCCGCGAAACCGCTGCCGGTTTCGTCTTCGAGGGATTCATGCCTTGGGTCACCGGAGCCCGAGCGGCGGACTACATTGTCAGCGGCGGCACGCTGGACGACGGACGACAAGTCTTGGCTGCGATCAAAACCGATCACCCCGGCGTCCAGCCGCAAGACCCCGTCAGCTTGATGGCACTCTCCGCCACACAAACCGGCGCGGTGAAGCTCAACGATGTCGAAGTCCCTCGCGACATGTTGATCGCCGGACCCGTCGAACAGGTGATGAAACAAACCTCCGGCGGCGCCGGTTCGTTCACCACCTCTGCTTTGGCACTGGGTGTGACGAACGCCGCTGTCACCTCTCTGTCAAACGAAGCTGCGCGGCGCCCCGACCTCACCGAAGTCCACGAGCAATTCGCCCTGTCCGCCACACAGTTGGCCGAGGACCTGCACGCTGCCACACGTGGCGAGGCCGGTGCCGAACACACCGCCGAATCGCTCCGCCGCCGCGCAAACTCACTCGCACTGCGCAGCACACAAGCAGTCCTCACCGCAACCAAAGGAGCCGGTTACGTCTCCGGCCACCCCGCCGAGCGCGCCGTCCGCGAAGCGATGTTCTTCCTCGTCTGGTCCTGCCCCCAACCCGTAGCCGCCGCCGCCCTCAAAGAATTCGCCTGCACAATGGAGGGATAACCCCTTCCAAAAGCGAGGCGCCAAGGACTGCCCCTATTCTGGCCACCGGCTACTGCCTACCGCCTACTGCCTACCGCCTACCAATTCAGCAGTCCTTAAACCAAAACCCCCCATCCACACGCAACACCTCGCCGGTAATGTAGTCCGCATCGTCGGAACATAAAAACGTTGCCGCTTTGCCGATGTCGGACGGGGTTCCCAATCGCTTCAATGGTAGCTTCGCACCTTGCTCGCGGATCGTTTCTTCGTCAAAGGCGATGTGTTCTCCCGGAGTGTCGATCCAGCCCGGTTCGATGACGTTGACGCGGATGCTGTGCTCGGTCAGTTCCACGGCAATCGTTCGCGCCATGTGGTTCAGCCCCGCTTTAGCCGCGTTGTATCCTACACTCAACCGATACGGCATCGCTGCTTGCACGCTGGAAATGAACACGATCCGTCCCGGCGTCTTCGATTTGACCATCTGCCGCGCCGTTAACTGCGCCACGTGAAATCCGCTCACCAGCGTCCCTTGAATGACCTTTTCAAACACCTCCGGATCGTAGTCGAGGAATTCACAACGCACGGTGTAAGCGGGGTTACTCACCAGAATGTCCAGCGTCCCCGCAGCGGCAATGGCGCGCTCCACTAACTCTTCGCAGCCGCTGCGCGAAAAGATGTCGGACTCAACCACGGTGCACTGTCGTCCCAGGTCGCGAATCTCTTGTGCGGTCGCCTGCACATCAGGACTCCCGGGGCGATCATTGATCACCACATCTGCGCCGGCGCGAGCCAACTCGAGCGCGCAGCCTTTGCCGATCCCGCGTCCCGCACCCGTCACCAACGCCTGTTTGCCGGCAAGTTTCATAAAACACTGTTCCTAATTTTGAATCAAACACAAAATATCGCACAACATCCAATGCGCTGAAAACATTGCCATACGCGGCATTTCAGCGAATCACCATTGCCCATCACTATCGACTTTTGATAATACGGATATCGTAACGGGCCACAAGTGTTGTACTCCGCGGAATGATCGCCACGCAAACGCGTTCTCCGCTGCGTGATGAATGGGGGAAACAGGGATGAAAAATGTTCTCGCCATGGTCTTGGCGGGTGGGAAAGGCAGCCGGCTCGAACCACTCACGCGCGATCGAGCCAAGCCGGCGGTTCCTTTTGGCGGACAATACCGCATCATCGATTTCACGCTATCGAATTGCCTCAATAGCGGATTGCGACAGATACTCGTCCTCACGCAATACAAGGCCGCCAGCCTCGATCGGCATATCAACCTGGGCTGGCGATTCCTCAATCGCGAACTCGATGAATTCATCGACATCCTCCCTCCCCAGCAACGCATTGATGAGCAATGGTATCAGGGCACCGCTGACGCCGTTTATCAAAACATCTACTCCATCGAAAAAAGCCGCCCCGAAGATGTGCTGATCCTCTCCGGCGATCACATCTACAAGATGGATTACTCCGAGCTCGTTCGGGAACATAAACTTTCCGGCGCCGATGTAACCATCGCCTGCATTCCTGCCAGCATCGAAGAAGGTCGGCAATTCGGCGTGGTGCAGGTCGATGACCGCCGCCGCATTGTCAATTTCCAAGAAAAACCGGCCAACCCTCAACCGCTCCCCGACGACCCCAATCGCTGTCTGGCATCGATGGGAATTTACGTCTTCAAAGCGGAGTTCCTCTTCGATGAACTTTGCCGCGATGCGACTCACAGCGACAGCGCTCACGACTTCGGCAAAAATATCATTCCTTCGATCATTGATACGCACCTCGTGCGTGCCTATCCGTTCCACGATAAGAACACGGGTGACAGCCTGTACTGGCGCGACGTGGGGACCATTGATGCTTATTACGAAGCCAACATGGATCTCGTCGCCGTCGCCCCCGATTTGAATCTGTATGACAAATCGTGGCCGATTCGGACCTACCAACCGCTGATGCCGCCGCCGAAGTTTGTCTTCTCTCAGGCCGATGCCGATGACCCCCGCGTCGGACAAGCTTGGGACAGTATCATTTGCAGCGGATCAATCATCTCCGGCGGTCGTGTACTACGCTCCATCTTGTCCACCGACGTCCGCGTGAATAGTTGGGCGGAAGTCGAAGACTCGATTCTGTTCGATGGCGTAGACGTGGGTCGTCACGCCAAAATCCGGCGAGCGATTATTGATAAGGGCATCTCCGTCCCTGAAGGAATGGAAATCGGCTACGACCTCGAGGCTGACCGCGCGCGAGGGTTCACGATCACCGATTCGGGAATCGTCGCCATCGGCAAACTCACCGGCCTAGGCGACCTGGCCGATACCAACCGTGCCGACGCCGTTGCCTGAAACGTAGAGTTTCACTTCAAGCCCAGCGACCACCCTCACGGCGGTACCTGCACGCCGTGTTGTTTCAGCGTGTCTTCCAAGTTTTTGATCCGCTGTTGGTCACGAGTGTGTTGTTTTTCCGCATCCGCCACTGTATTGGATCTGTTAACGTAACCAACCGTGGCGACCACAGCCACAGATAACAACAAGATGAGCACGGCACTGGCCAACCGAGCAATTGTCGAATTGCGTTGGCACCATCGCCAGAGCACCGCCAGCGGGCGTTTGCGGCCTGCATGAATCACGTCGCCGGCTGCGAACCGCCGCAGGTCCTCGGTCAATTCCAACGCCGATTGATAACGGTCGGCGGGATCGGCAGAGATTGATTTGAGGATGATCGTTTCTAGATCACGAGGGATTTCGCGGTTGATGGAGCGTGGCCGAATCGGTGGTTCGGTCATTGCTTGTTGAATCAAACGGGGTGCTTCGGGTTCCGTCACCGCCGGTTGCAATGTGGCGATTTCGTACAACGTCACACCCAAGTTGTAGATTTCCGTCCGCACATCGAATTCGCCACGAAATTGCTCCGGCGCCATATAACGCAACGTCCCCACGGTATCATGCGATTCGGTGAGATTCGTGTCGCCCAACACCCGCGCCAATCCAAAATCAGTCACCCACACCTTGCCGGTAAAATCGATCATCAGATTCGACGGTTTAATATCCCGGTGGTAAATCGCCATATCGTGCGCGTGCTGCAAAGCGCCGCCGACTTGAATCCCCATACCGGCAATATTCCGCCAATAATAGGATTCCGTCCGCACCCCCGTGGACTGAACAAAAAACCTCCAAAACCGCGTCGAGGTATCCCCGCCGGACATCTCGCCTTGATCGTTTGCAGACGTTCTATTCAACGAATGCTGATCCGGCGGATTTCGCCCTTCGAGATGGGGTTGTTCCGTGGTGACTTTCGAAGAGACCAACCGCTGCGCAATCCCGGTCGAAGAGAGCGTCGCATCGGGGCGCGAATCCAGGTACTCATCCAGAGCAGCAGCATCCTCGCCCTCTTCTTCGGTCAGCCGTTTCAGACAGCCAATAATACTGTCCAAAGAATAACCGTCGATGAGTTGCATCGCGTAGTAATGCGATCCATCTTTATCACCCACACCAAACACTGGGGCGATGTTGGTATGGTGCAATTTGGCCGACGAGAGCGCTTCTCGCTTGAATCGCAAGACGTGTTTGGGAGAGGGCAAATAATTAGCCGGCAGCACCTTGAGGGCGACGCGGCGGTTGAGTGAACTTTGCATCGCTTCATAAACGATCCCCATCCCACCACGGCCCACCTCGCGTTGAATCACGAAGTCACCGAACACAGTTTGCGCGGGAAGCGCCGGTTCATCGACGACCACCGTCGGGTGAGAATCGTCCTGCGGCTTGGCTTCCTCGAGGATCGCAATGATCGGAAACAGACTGCGAATCCCCTCGGCATAACTGGGGTAATTGACGAGGTATTCGTCAATCGTCGGATGGTCACCCGCCTGCAATCGCCGTGAAAAATCTTCGGCGAGCATTTCAATCGGGGTCCGCCGTGAGTCACTCCATGTCATATTAACCGCCGTCCACCCCGCATAACTTGAAGCCCAAGTCCCATTCCCAAATCAAGATCCGTACACGATCGAATACAGTATAACAAACAAAGGACTCGCCGATTCACCCAGCACGTTGTGCGTTTTAGGGAGTAACGAGAAACCGTTGTCTCGTTTCACAAAAAATCTCCCCAGACCTTTGGCCGCAACCACAGAAAGTTTTAACCACGAAAGAAACAAAACACACGAAAAGGAAACTACGTTTTTCATCCAAACAATTGTTTGAGTTCAACTGAATCGCTGTAAGTCTTCACCGTTGTCTCTGTATCTATTTCGTGTATTTCGTTTCTTTCGTGGTTCATCTTTTTCAGGCAAACTCAAAATTTGCGAGTGGTGCAAAGTTTTTAAACGTTCGTAGTACGAACAGCAAAACCGACGTCTGAATTTTCACCGAACGGTTCCAGCAGATCTGTGTTTTATCTGTGTTCAATCTGTGGCTAAAATAAAGTCAGAAAGGGATTGCGGTTCGCCCGCGCTGCTGGCGTTCGCACTGAATCCTTCGCAAACCGTAAACGATTAAATGGTTCCCGACTCGTCGACCAGGATCGTTCGCAACCGATTCAAGGCGCGCAGGTAACGGTTGCTGGCCGCTGGTTGTCCGATGCCTAAGAGATCCGCAATGTCCTTGTTGCTCATCTCTTCAAAATGGCGCAACACCAGAATCTCGCGGTCGATCTCGTCCATCCCATCAATCGCGTCGCGCACGCGGGCCAATTTCTCCCGGCGGTCCGCCATGCTCGACGGTGAAGCGATGTTGGAAACCAACTTGTCAGCTAAGATCGCATAGGAAGAGTCCGCTTGTTGCAGCGAGACCTCTTGGCGAATGTCGCGCTTCTGCACACCGAAATGCCGTCGGTGGATATCGATCAACGTCTGCATCGTGATCTGCCGGATCCATAATGAAAACGGCATCGAACTTTGCTCTAAAAAATGCGGCAACCGAGAACGCGCTTCGATGAACGATTGTTGGACCACATCCGACGCATCAACCCGCCGCGTCAATCGACGGTCCATGTGAAACGCAACAAGCCGTTGTAACTGATCGCGATATTGATCAAACGACGACGCCAGTGTCGCTGAATCTTGATGCTCTCGCATTCGCTTAGACGCGTTTGAACGCTCGTCCGCCATACGTCGATTTCCCGCAAATGCCAAATGACCGTCGGCCCTACTTCATTCCACTGCATATCAACAGGCTTGTGATTGCGTCCCACCTCCTATGAAGTGGTAGATGCTGTTGCCCCACCGATCTGCTGATCCAACGCGAAGACTTCGCGTCAAGTTCCATTCTTTGACTGAATCGAGGTGTTGTCAACCCGCGGATGAGGTTTCGAGGCATGCCTGGGTAAACCGGCGGTTGTGTCGTAGCAGTCATTCTGCCAGCAAACTTGCTAAGCCATAAGCGAGAAACCTCTCTATTCCCAATCGAATCAGCGCCCCTATCAGTGAAAACCCTCGATTTTTCTCGTTTGGATACTCATGGAAACTTCTACTCCTCTCTACCTTTTTTGAAAGGGACAACCATGATCAATCTGGTTCACAAACAACCTCGCATCAAGTCGAGATTTCGACCGTGCGCAGCGATGGGATTCGCCATCGTTGCCATGGCCGCACTCGCGATGCCAAACTCCGCGCAGGCACAAATGTGTCCAAACGGGGGAGCAGGCGGTGGATCGACCGGCGGATCGACCGGCGAAACAGCGTCAACCGGTGGAACAAGCGCGAGCAGTTCTGCCACAGGGGCACTTGCTGCTGTGCAAGCCGCGCAACAGATGATGCAGATGCGACAACAGCGCAACGAACAGTACCGGCAGTACCTGCAACAACGCCGCGAAATGTATTTGGCCTCGATTCGTAACAACAACACCGAGACCAAACGGAGTCGCCGCGTGAGCGAAAAAACAGCACAGGCTCGACGCGAGGAACGGCGACTGCTCCGCGAGGAACGGATCGCCCGCAATCTTGAACGGTTGAATCGCATCCGCGAGGAAATCGAAGCAAAAGCCAAAGCGGAGTCGGAGACTCGCATCGCATCCACCGGCGGACAATAACCAATCACGGAAGTGCGGGCCCGCCGCAACGGTGCCACTGCGCACCAAACTTTGGAACCCGGCCCGGGCGACGACCGGTTTCTACAAACTCATTTCGCAAGTCGCCCATTGACCAAAATTTTCTTCGACATCGACCCGTATGGATTCGACCGGCGCTCCCGCCTTTTGATGGACCACATCCTCCAGGCGCCGGCCGATCCAGCGGGCGATCAGCTCCGCCGTCGTGTTTTCCAACGGCAACAAGATACAGTCCTCCCGAGGAAACACCCACCGCCGTTCCTCGAACGTCGCTTCGACTTCACGGTCTCCTGCCACGACTTTGATCTCCGCATGCTCGGTCGGCAATAACACCCGGTGATCCAGCTCATCGACAATCGCCTGCAATTCATCGCGCAGCGCAATGAAATCGAACACGTAATAATTCTCATCGAGCGCCCCGGCCACCTCCGCCGCTACCCGCCAATTGTGGCCATGCAGCCGCTCGCAAATGTTGCCGGCAAACGTGATGAAATGTGCCGCACTAAATACGAGATGGTCTTTGGTCACCCGCACACGAAATCGTTCGTTGGTCATCGTCTTCCTTCATTGATCAAAATGTCCTGGCCCGCCGCACTGTCTCTTGCGTCGCTGAGGGCCTGCCGCGCGTTCTCAAAATCAGCGAGCCCGTCGCGGAAGGCGGCAAATAAAATGGCCGCGATCAGGTCCGCCGTCGTCCCCGGATTGCGACGATGCCCATCGCCGCGCAACCAAACATCCAACTCAGCCACTTCCGTCGATGCCAAATCGGCCGACTCCTCAAACGATTCCAATGCCCGCTGCGCGCGCTGTCGGGCTTCGCCGGCAATCGCTGCTCCGCACTTCCGGGCGATCAACGAATCACCAAATCGTGCCATCAACTTCAATTGCAAATGGACGATCGATGCGTTCCATTGCTCCTGACTCGAGGGGGCATCCGCGAAATGCAAAGTGGCATAATCCAAGACTACGCCAAACCCATTGGCATATTCAGCCGCAATTTGATCCCACTCCGCCGCCCGTTTCATGACGGCCAACAACGACTCGGTCGGCGCCTCGGCCACATCTTGATCCTCGACCGTCCCCATCCCACCTGGTGCGGCAAGACGAATCGCCTCGTAAACCAGCGCGGCATCTTCGTTGTCCACCCCCTCTAAGATGTCGCCGATCCCGTCGGTCAATAGTCGTTCTGGTGGCACCGCCGCCAGTGGCGCGATCAACAAGACGATCCCCAAATTCACGTTCCGCCCCAACGCCTCGCGCGTCGCACGAATCGCCGCCAACACCGTTGGTCCGACTTTCAGTTCTGCCGAACGGGCCAACACCGGTTCGACCACGTGGGCCGCCTGGACGAAATCATCGTAGACCAAATCGACAAACCCGGCGGCGGGATGGACGTTCCCCGGCTTGTGCGCCGTCGCCTCCCACAGGCAAGCGACACGGATCATCTCTTCCAATTGTTTGCGGTCTTGGTGCATGCGTGCATTGTAATCGAATGCTCATTTCGTTGTCGCCCGCACCGCCATACTCTCGGTGAGCAACCGCGGGGGGTCGTGTTCGCAGATGCTGTCACCTTTGTGATTCGCATCTATTGTAGCGCGCCCCTCACCCCCGGCCCCTCTCCCAGAGGGAGAGGGGGGGCATTTTCTTCTCCCTCTCCCTCTGGGAGAGGGCCGGGGTGAGGGTTTCGCATGACAGATGTACTCTCCTCACCATACGAATCGCCAACTGTTTCCCGACGGTGATTCTCTCGACGTGCCGAACTCTCAAATCCAGACCGGCAATTGAACAAGGGCCCAGCGAGGCTAGTCGGGGGAACGTCAAACGTAGCGCGCCCCTCACCCCCGGCCCCTCTCCCGGAGGGAGAGGGGGGAGTTGTTTTGGCGCGTGATTCGTGGCACAGGAGTCTCCGTGGGCTGAGGGTTGTGATGGGGTATGCTATGATCCATGACGCTTAAACCGTCCGGCCCGCATTCTTGAAAACCGACCCGTCGATCCACCTCAATGAACTCACCCCGCCACCTATTTTCAGCATCGACCGTGATCTTGCTCGTGGTAGTCGTCGGCTTCCTGCTTCGCGGCGCGCTGCCGAGTCGTATTGCCATCGAGCATTTCGACGAAGGGGTCTATGCCTCGAATCTCGTCACCGGACCCGAATACGAATACCGGTATCCCAGCCGGCATCTCTTCGCGCCGCCGCTCGGTCCGTGGTTGATCGAGTGGTCACAGGTAGCGTGGGGCATCAATGATTTGGCATCGGTGGCGGTGAATCTCATCGCGGGTGGGCTGACCGTTTTGCTGGTTGGCTTCGTCGCCGCACGCTGGTTCAACGATCGCGCCGGCATCGCCGCCGCCGCGTTGGCTGCTTTGTCGGGAATTCATATTCTGTATTCCCGCACCGCTCTGACCGACCCGCTCGTCTGCTTTTGGATGCTGGCCGCGGTCTATGCGATCTGGTGCTCCCTCTCCTACGGAGACAAAAGCTGGGCGGTGATCGCCGGAGTGCTGACCGGTTTGTCGTGGTGGACGAAGTACAACGGCTGGCTTCCCTTGGCCATCGGTGTGTCGGCAACCATCCCGTGGTTGTTGGTCGGTCGCGACCGCGCACGGCTCCGCACCTCTCTGGTCTGCCTCGTAATCATCATCGCCACCGCCGGGATTGTCTGGTCCCCGGCCTGGTACAACCTGCCCGATGGCTATGCCGCGGTCGCTGCCAATCATCGTCAATACCTCGTCGGCCTCGACCGCTGGCCGCAAACCCTCTGGCAGCAGTTGCTCAATCACCGGCTACTCGAAGGCGCCTTCGGTCCCCTGAGTCTGGCTGCGGCAGTTATTGTTGTGGGGGCCTTTTCGCATCTGCAGGACAATGCTTCCGCAACAACCCGCACCTCGCATTTTTGGAAACTGCTCGCCCTCGCTGTGGGACTGACCGCACTGGCCAGCCTGTCGGCATCCAGCATTGTGCTTGCCGCGCTGGCTGTCTATTGGTTGTGGCGAAACGTCGAATTACGTCCTGCGGAGTCGCCGCCGGATGAAGATCCAGCTGCCGTGCAATTGGCGCTCTGGATGTTGATCGCCTGGATCGCCGGCCTCTCACTGACGACGCCGCTCTACACCGCCTACCCCCGGATCACGCTCCCTTGGCTGGTGCCCATCTGGTTGGCTGGAGGAGCAGGGATTGCTTGGCTGGTCGCCGGCATCAGGCAAGCGGCCGACGAATCACCAACCGCCAGCGCACCACGTGGAACCATCGCCTGGGCAGCCGGAATCATTGTCGTGGGAGTTGCGGTCGCCTTCGCCGGTCGGTATTGGAATCCCGGTTCCACGTGGAGCGCCTGGCAGTCCCACACCGGTCTGGCCGACATCGCTGCTGAGGTCAAGGCGGACATCGAACAGCAGATCGTAGAGCAGGGGGGATCCCCCCGTAGCGACAATTACGTCGTCGATGTCTACGGCGAACCCAGCCTGTTTTTTCAGCTACGACAACTCGGCATCGAGTTAGCCCTGCCGGCCAGCAACCTCAGATTCGCACAACCCGGCCTCGCTCCCCCGACACATCCCACCTTCCTACTCGCCGGTCCGCATGCCCTCCGCAGCTCACAATTCGAGGAGCAACTTGCGGAGACCGCCGGCCGTCTGAAGTTGCTGAAGACCTACCCGTACACCCCCAGCGATTTCGTCCTCCTCAACCAACACCCCCCAGAAGAGATCCGCCAAGCAGACGGCCAGCAGCGCCAGTATTCCGTCCGACTCTACCAACTTGAGTAAAAGTTCCACGTGGAACTGCGGGCGGGCGGCGGGGCCGCTTTGTGCGAGCTTCCGCTCGGTTAGGGTGGGCCGCTCCCGTTGGTCGCTGCGCATTGTTTATTTAGCGCACCGGGAGGGCGAAGCTCCTGCTGAGCCGCAACGGTACCTGCGGCGTGGGACCCCTAAGGAGCCTCGCCCGGAATGACCTATCCAATCGTCAAAGCACCCCAAGGTGGTCTGGCCGCCCCGGTGGAAGTTCCACGTGGAACTTTGTCTCAAACCGGCATTGGACTGGAGCCGGGAACGGTCGGTGCCTACCCGGTCAAAGGGTGCGTCAAACGTGGAACGCCCCTCACCCCCAGCCCCTCTCCCAGGGGGAGAGGGGGGATCCCATCTACTTCTCCCTCTCCCTCTGGGAGAGGGCCGGGGTGGGGGTTTTCGCACGACAGTTGGCGCTCCCCACCCAATCAATCGCTCACGGCAACCCGACGGGTAAATATGCCCCGCGATCCCATCCCAGCAGAGGGTTGAATACGGTCGGCGCCTACCCGGGCAAAAGGTGCGTCAAACGTGGAACGCCCCTCACCCCCGGCCCCTCTCCCAGGGGGAGAGGGGGGAGTTGTTTTCTCCCACTCCATTCGGAGGGGGCGGCGGGGTGAGCTTGTTTTTAACACCCGGATCGCTGGTTACACGTGGAACATCGCCCGACCGCACCGGACGCCCCAGAAGTCATCTTGCTTCTAATCGGCAATGGCAGTTAGAATCCCCGCCCGCGACGATCCTGGACGTTTCGTCGTCGCGTGGACGACCCCGGGCACATCAACGTGCCGCACTTTGGCATGTGGTTTTTATTCGAAAGCGATCGATCATGGATGATCAACAACAAGACTCCAAACGGCGGCTGGGACGTGGACTGAGTTCTCTGCTGGGTGGTTCGGCTGTGGAAACACACGAACCCGATCCGCCCGAAGTGCCCGCTACCATCCAAGCTCCCGGCCCCTCGGAACTGGTGCATGTGGCCGTCGATGAGATCGAGCGCAACCCCTACCAGCCACGCCGCGAGTTCGACCTCGATGCCATCAATGAACTGGTCGACAGTGTTTCGCAGCACGGTGTCCTGCAGCCACTGCTGGTCCGGCTGACAGAGCAGGGCTATCAATTGATCGCCGGTGAGCGGCGGTTGATCGCATCTCAAAATGCCGGCCTGACGACGGTTCCCTGCCGCGTTTTAGAAATCGACGACCAGGCAGTCTTCGAAATCGCCATTGTCGAAAACGACCAACGACAGGATCTGAACGACATCGAACGCGCCCAGGCTTATCAGGAATACCTCGACAAGTTCCACTGCACGGTCGAAGAATTGGCCCGCAAGGTGGGCAAGGGACGCTCCTCAATCAGCAACTGTCTGCGGTTATTGGAACTTCCCAAGTTCATCAAGCAGACCCTGGCAGAGAAAAAAATCTCCGCCGGTCACGCCCGCGCCCTCTTGCCGCTGGAAGACGAGTCGCAACAAATCGCCATGTGCCAGCGGATCCAATCGGAGTCGATGTCGGTCCGCCAGACCGAACAAGCCGTCCGCGACGCCAACGCCGAAGAGGACGAAGCGACGATCCCGTTCGAGAAACCACAAGCGGGCAAACCGGCCCCCCAGCCGAATCACCACCTCTCGTCGCTACAACAGCAGTTGCGTGATCTGGTCAGCGCCAAGGTCGACATCCGCGTCAGCGGCAAGGACCGCGGCAAGATCATCATCCACTTCAACACCAACGATGAGTTCGAACGGATCATCGACCAGTTGAAAAAAGCAGCCTAATTCGAGCTAGCTAAAGAACCCCCTCTCCCCCTGGCAGAGGGCCGGGGTGAGGGGCAAGCCAAGTTTGACGCCCCACCCCTGAGAGGTTGTCGGAGTCGAAATAGAGCAGGGCACCAAGTTCTCTCCAGCAGCCCGCCACCCCCCTATGCCTCTTCCAACCATCGCTGGCCGGATGCGGCTTGGATTTTTCCAGCCAAGCGATTGCTGATCGCAAAGGGGATATCGGGATGGGCCTGGAAGACCAGAGTCACATACTGATAAAAAAACATCTGGCTGCGAACCGCCTGAATCTCCTCCCACGGAATAAAGAGCGGTGGGTGAAAGAGACTGAAAAAGACAACCAGCGGGACAACCGCAATCCTCAGGCCTTGGTCGTTGGCGGTAATATTCAGGCTCATTCCGTACCCGGTCAAGCCCCCCATCGAGCCGGATTGCATCCACCAACTGGTGCCATCGATCTTCTCACGGCAGGCATATGTTTTGGCCAAACGCCGCCAGCCGCCAACTTCTGCCATGATGAACAGAATCGCAGCCTACGCCGCCAGAATTGCCGGGACCAGCCAGAGGAACATCCATGGGGGCTGCTGAAAGTTGATCATGGGGCGCTTCCAATGATTCGGTAGACGACTCGTGACGTGCAAACTCAATGCACGATAGTCTGTCTAAGACAACGTGCCAACCATTGGCGCGGATCACTTTTTGGTGTTCGGCTCCCACCCCCGGCCGGTCCCGAGAATGAAAAATAGCCTGGGGTAGCCGCGATTGCCCCCGGCAATCGGGGCGGGCAAAGCCCGCAAGAAGCCGCAGTTTGTGCGGTCCTAAACAAGCAGAGCCTCATCGGCAGGGACAGCTGAAACTGCTGCGTCTTGTGCCTGCGGCACACCGATTGCTGTGGGCAATCGCTGCCACCCGATGATTACTTCCCCCCTCCGATGAAATGCAATATGTTGCGAAGGACAAATGGAACGCCAAACGTGGATCGCCCCTCATCCCCGACTCCTCTCCCAGAGGGCCAGGGGGGAATTCTTGCGGCCGCTACCGAAGAAGAAATTGGCACTGGGTAGCCGCGATTGCCCCCGGCAATCGGGGCGGGCGAAGCCCGCAAGAAGCCGCAGTTTGTGCGCTCCTCGACAAGCAGAGCCTCATCGGCAGGGACAGCTGAAACTGCTGCGTCTTGTGCCTGCGGCACACCGATTGCCGTTGGCAATCGCTGCCACCCGATGCTTGCTTCCCCCCCTCCGGTGAAATGCAATATGTTGCGAAGGGCAAAGGGAACGCCAAACGTGGAACGCCCCTCACCCCCGGCCCCTCTCCCAGAGGGAGAGGGGGGAACCATTTCTTCTCCCTCTCCCTCTGGGAGAGGGCCGGGGTGAGGGTTTTCGGACGACAAGTGAACGTCCCAATCCAACTCAACTCCAATTTCAGCCCAACATCGAAAAACTCCGACCTGTAGCAGATTACCCCCCGATGCGTTTCGCGCGAGTCCGATCGAGCGAACGTCAACCATGGCTCGCCCCTCACCCCCGTCCCCTCTCCCAGAGGGAGAGGGGGGAATTCAGGGACGGTTACCACCGGCGGTGTGGGTGCGTATAATGGAGGGCGTCCATTTGTCGTGGGCATTATCCAACGTCATCCGCTAAGTTCACCGAGCCTTCGATCCACCGTGACCAACCCGCAACACACCCTGCATACCGATCACTCGCGGCATTGGCGCGAGAATACGTTTGTCTATCCGGTCCTCTCCCGCCGTAGTCGCGGGGTGTCGATCGGGGTGAATCTGAATCCGGACAAGGTCTGTAACTTCGACTGTATCTATTGTCAGGTCGATCGCCGTAGCGAAGCGGAGACGCGGTTTGTTGCCACGGAGCAGTTGTTGACCGAAATCGACGCGATGCTGGGATACGTCTCCAGTGGCGCGCTGTTCGCCGAAGAACCGTTCTCGACCGTGCCGCCCCAGTTGCAGCGGCTGAACGACATCGCCTTTTCCGGGGATGGGGAGCCGACGACGTATCGCAACATTGACCAGATCGTCGGAGAGGTGGCCGGTCTCAAAAAACGGCACGGGTTGGACGACGTGAAGATGGTGTTGATCACCAACGCCAGCATGTTCCACCGCCCAGCTTGCCGCGAGGCCCTGCGGATTTTGGATGCCAACAACGGCGAGATCTGGGCCAAGCTCGATGCGGGAACGGCGGAGTATTATCACCTGATCGAGCGGACGAAGATCCCGTTTCAACGGATCCTAGACAACATCACCGAAGCCGCCCGCGAACGGCCGTTGGTGCTGCAAAGCCTCTTCATGCGCGTGAATGGCGATCCCCCGCCACCGGAAGAAATCGACGCCTACTGTACTCGGATCAACGAAATCCAAGGGGCAGGCGGACAAATCAAACTCGCCCAAATCTACACCGTCGCCCGCCCCCCGGCAGAGAGTTTCGTCTCGTCGCTGACCGACGCCGAAGTCGACGCAATCGCCGAGCAGGTGCAGCGGGAAACAGGCGTGCCGGCGGAATGTTTTTATGGCGGGTGACCGATCGTGTACATCATCAATTCGAGACGTAAGGAGTGACGCTCATGGGATTGGATGTGGTGGAATTAGTCATGGATGTGGAGGAGGAGTTCGACATCAAAGTCCCGGATGGGGATTATGAGTTCCTAGCGACTGTGGGTGATTTCCATGGATACATTTGTGTAAAGACACAGGTCAAGAAATCGGATGTTTGCCTGAGCAGTAAAGCGTTTTTGCGACTGCGACGTGGGCTGATGTCGGCGATCGGGATTGACCGCGAACAGGTGCGGCTGGAAACGCCGATCGACGAATTGGTCCCGATTTCAGGACGGAGGCAGAATTGGCATCGGTTGCAAGAGGATATGAGGGTCAGGCTGCCGGAACTGCGACGGCCGGAGTGGTTGTCGACTACTTTGCAAACCGGGGCGATCGCTGCGATTCTGGTATCATTTTTGACCGCGTCGGCGACATTGACTGATCCGTTTGGTCCGAAATTGGTGTGGCTTTCTCTCTTCCCGCTCAGCATTGCTGCGACGGTTTTAGCCTATTGGCTGACAGTTCCATGGGCAGTCTGCCTGTCACCGGGGTGCGTCACGATTCGCAACCTGACGACGACGGTTCTGAATCAGAACTATTATCGTTTACTGTCACGGGAGAATTTGCCAGTCGAGCCGTCGGATGAGGTTTACCGCCGGTTGGTAAATATGGTCAGCGAACATTTAGGCGTTCCGCTGGAGGATATTCACCCAGAGTCGCGATTCATCGAGGACTTAGGATGCGGATAACCCGCTGTATTTGATTTCACGGCGCGTGTATGGTATCCCCATCGACTCCCCAAACTGACGGCTTGGCCGTCGTACTCGGCGCGGGAGGGCTGGTTGACGTCCCAGGTTCGTCGCCCCTCACCCCGGCCTTCTCCCAGAGGGAGAAGGAGATATTTATCATTGAATAGTTGGTAGAACACCCCATGCAACACGACGTCAGCCACAACGAATTTCAACGTGCACAGCAACTCATTCCCGGCGGTGTGAATAGCCCGGCGCGGGCTTTTGGTGGGGTCGGGGGTGAGCCTCCGTTTATTGAGCGGGGGAGCGGGGCGTATTTATACGATGTCGATGGCAACAAACTACTGGACTATGTGGGGTCGTGGGGGCCGCATATTTTGGGGCATCGGCATCCGGCGGTGATCGAAGCGATTCAGCAAACGCTGGCACGTGGAACCAGCTTTGGCGCGCCGACGGTGCAGGAATCGGAATTGGCGGAACTGGTCATCGACGCGGTTCCTTCAATCGAACAGGTGCGTATGGTCAACTCCGGAACCGAAGCGACGATGAGCGCCATTCGGCTGGCGCGGGGATTCACCGGACGGGATAAGATCATCAAATTCTCCGGCTGTTATCACGGGCATGTCGACAGCCTGTTGGTCCAAGCGGGAAGTGCGGCGCTGACGTTGGGAACCCCCTCAAGCCCCGGAATTCCGGCCGGTTGCACGGCGGACACACTGTCTTTGGAATACAACGATACCCAGCAATTGGCCGAAGTTTTTGCTGCTCAGGGGAGTGAAATCGCCTGCGTGATCCTGGAGCCGGTTGTGGGCAATATGGGCGTGGTTGCTCCCTCGACGGAGTTTTTACAGACGCTCCGCCAGTTGTGCGATGAGCACGGTGCGTTGTTGATTTTCGACGAAGTGATGACCGGATTTCGGGTCGCTTATGGCGGGGCGCAAGAGCGGTTTGGGATGCGGCCCGATTTGACGACGCTGGGAAAAATCATCGGCGGCGGCATGCCGGTGGGAGCCTACGGCGGGCGGGCGGATGTGATGAAATCGATTTCGCCGACCGGTCCGGTCTATCAAGCGGGGACACTTTCGGGTAATCCGATGGCCATGGCCTGCGGGATTGCCACGCTGCGGACACTGAAAGAAACCGATCCGTATGCCGAATTGGAACGGAAAACCAAGCGTTTGGTGGCCGGTTTGAGCAAGGCGGCCGGCAAGGCGGACGTGCCGCATACGGTTCCGCATGTGGGAAGCATGTTCACGTTGTTTTTCAATGCCGAGCCGGTCACGAATTATACAGTGTCGTCGCGGAACGATACGGAGCGGTTCGCGCGGTATTTTTGGGGCATGCTGGACCGCGGGTTCTATCTGCCTTGCAGCCAATTCGAGGCGAATTTCGTGTCGGTCTGTCATACCGACGAAGATATCGACGCAACGATTGCGGCGGCTGGGGAGTCGATCGCGGCTGCGGTGGAAGCGGGTGAATAGCTTCTACAAAATCAGGCCCGCATTGCGACGGCGAAGCCGTCGGTTTGGGCTTTTTAGCGATTAGACGACGCGGGCGGTGAAGAGGTGGCAGCCGAAGAATTCGATCTGTTCGAATTCCAATGGTTTGGCGAATCGACACATGACCGTCCAAAGTCCCTGGCCAGCCGGTTGCTGACGCACGACTTCAGCGACGGCAATTAAGCGGTGGCCGAAGAGCGGATTTTCGATCTTCATGCAGACCGATTGTCCGAGTTCCAATGAACGACCGAGCGTCATGGCCAGACCGCTGCGGCTAATGTCGACCATGCGGCCTTTGATTTGCGAACTATGCAGCGTCCAGGCTCGCTGGAAGAGAGAATTCTCACTCCCCCCGGTATCGGCACAGAGAGAAACCGTACAGCGGCTGATGCGACGCGGAAAAGCCCGCCGATCCAGGCGTGGCGGTTGCACGTTTGGCGCAGGGGTATCGTGAATTTTTACTCGGTTCGTGGCGGCTGAGGGTGGCTGTGATGCGCGCAGTGGTTGTTTCTGTGCAAGTATTTTTAGCGCATGGGCCAGCGCCGAGTGCGGTGCTCCGGCTTGAGCCACACCGGGCTCTACCTTCTCGCAAGAGCCAAGTGAGGAGGGAGTGAAGATCTGTTGGGTATCTATCATAGTCCAGGCGACCGCCGATTGCTTCCGATGTTTAACGAGCGTCATGAACCTTAAACCGTTGTGGGACATAACGATATGAGTTGCGCAACCATAGTTCGAGGAGGGTAGCGTGTCAAAAACGGTCGCTGTTGCCTGATCAATATGGAAGGCATGGTCGCCAGGAAGATCGTATTGTGACGGTTGTAGAGGCGGAAGGATGGGACATTTAGGAAAGAATACACATCCTGGACCGACGAGTCTTCGCACACACCCCAATCATCCTAAGGCCTCAGACTGATAGCCTTGTGATGGATTTCGCGGCTGACTATACTCTCACGATTCTGGCGTGGCCGTGACGGAACTGGCTCAACGTCCGGAAAGAATGAACCGACTAACGATCGTGGTGTGAATGATTGCCGTTTAACATCACGCGTTGAGTAACGATTGAGCAACACGGCGCAAGGCCGTAAAAAAGAGGACCGATGCGTTTTTCGCTTGTTGATAAAATTACGTCATTGGAACCGGGACGTTCGATTACGGCTGTCAAGAACCTGTCGTTGGCCGAAGAATATCTGGCCGACCATTTTCCCGGGTTCCCGGTCATGCCGGGCGTCTTGATGCTGGAAGCCATGGTGCAAGCCGGGGCTTGGCTGGTGCGCGCGACGGATGATTTTTCTGAAAGCACGATCTTGTTGAAGAGCGCTAAAGCGGTGAAATTCAATAGTTTCGTGACGCCGGGAAATTGCTTGACGATCGATGTGAACTTGCAAAAAACATCCGACGGCGAGGTCACTCTCAAAGGCAAAGGGACTGTGGATGGCCGTTCAACAGTGAGTGCGCGGTTGATCTTGGAAAAATTCAATTTGGCCGACCGCAATCCGGAATTGGCGGCGTCGGACGAATATCGTATTCGCAAATTGCGCGAGTTGTTCGCGGAATTGTGGACACCTCTAGAACAAACAGTGTGATTCAGGGCCCGGCCCTTTTTGTGAATCACACTTCTATATTGGAAGAAGTTGGAATCTGATGAGTCTCGAAGGTAAAACGGCGTTAGTGACCGGTGGGAGCCGGGGGATCGGCAAGTCGATCGTATGGGCGTTGGCAAAAGCCGGCGCGAAGGTCGCGTTCGTCTATCAATCCAGCAAAGAGGCGGCCGACCAATTGGTTTCCGATCTGGAGCTGGATCAACACGAAGCCCTTGCGATTCAAGCCGACGTCAAAGACAAAGACGCAGCCGATGCGGCTGTGGCTCAGGTGCTCGAAAAGTGGGAAAAGATCGACATTTTGGTCAATAACGCGGGGATTATCCGCGATACCTTATTGGCGCAAATGTCGCCGCAGCAATGGCAGGAAGTGATCGACACGAATCTGACGTCGGTGTACAACTTCTGCCAAGCGGTCACCCGGCCGATGATGTCGGCGCGTTACGGGCGAATTATCAACATGTCGAGCGTTGCTGCCGAATTTGGTAATTCGGGACAAGTGAATTACGCCTCGAGTAAAGCAGGCATGATTGGTTTTACGCGTTGCCTGGCCACAGAATTAGCGCGGCGGGGCGTGACGGTAAATGCGGTGGCTCCTGGTTTTATTGAAACCGATATGACAGAAGCGGTCCGCAACTTAGCGGGCAGCGAACTGAAGAAAAAAATTCCTGCCCGACGGTTGGGTCAACCGGATGACGTTGCCCAAGCTGTCCTGTTTTTAGCTGGTGACGGGGCCTCCTATGTTACTGGTCAAACGATCAGTGTTGATGGCGGATTGACGTTGGGTGGATTTTAAGCTGTAAGCCTCTCCCGGGACGGAGAGGTCGCGGATACGGAAAAGTGGGTCGGGTCGCCATGCTGGATGGCGTCCAAAATGACGATGAACAATTAGGTTGGGTATTTTCAAATTAGGGACACAGCGCGGTCCGTGTGACATCTCAGGTCACGGAACCGCCACTAGGAGGAGGCGTAATGCCGACACAAGACGAGATTTACGAAAAAGTTGCCGAGACGATGGTGGATGCCTTGGGTTTGGATGACGACGAAGTCACTCCCGAGGCGACCTTGGTCGGCGATTTGGGTGCGGAATCGATCGACTTTTTGGACATCGTGTTCCGTTTGGAAAAGACGTTCGATGTGAAGATTCCTCGCGGCGAATTGTTCCCAGAGAATCTGACCGCCGGCGATCCCAATTTGGTCAAAGATGGCGTCGTGACCGAAGAAGGCTTGGCGACTTTGCGCGAAAAATTGCCGTTTGCAGATGTCGACAAGTTTGCTGCGGATCCCCAAGTGGAGAACATCGGCGACCTGTTCACCGTACAAATGATCGTCAATTACCTCGATAAAAAACTGGCGTCCTAACGCACAGTTCGAGGTCGATTTTTAAACAGACCGGTTCGGCGGGAGATTCGCCGGGCCGGCCTTTTCACGTTGTTTGCGCGGATACCGCGGCCTAACGCGCGTTGCACCGAGAGCAGAGGCGAGTGATTCCATGCGGTGGATCTGGATAGATCGGTTTACAGAGTTCGAAAGCGGTTCGCATGCCACGGCCGTTAAGAATGTCACGTTGGCCGAAGAGCATTTGCACGACCATTATCCCGGATTTCCGGTGATGCCCGGTTCGTTGATCATGGAAGGCTTGGCGCAAACGGGTGGGATTTTGCTCGGTGAGAAAAACGACTTCGAGCATGTCGTGATTCTTGCCAAAATCCCCAAATGTGAATTTCACAGTTGGGCCTGTCCGGGCGACAAGCTGACCTATAAGGTCAACCTGGTGGAGTCTTCGGAGCAAGGCGGTATGGTGGAATGTACGGCAACGGCCGGGGACCGCCTCGTCGCTGAAGCCGAAATTGTGTTCGCCCATGTCGACAAAACCCGTCCGGAAGCGGCGGCGATTGATCAAAAGAACTTCGTGTTCAGCATGCGGTTGCTGGGTGTGATGGATGTCGGCAAAGCCGGGGACGGCAGTACGAAGATTTCCGTGAAAGCCGAATCCCACTAGCCGGACTGTTGACCCAGGATAAATTGAATCGACTGGGCGGTCCCTTTTCCACATCTACGAGAATCGTGCTTGGCCTACAACGGGCTACGCGGATACAATAGTTGTCGTCCGCGGCACGTGATGGATGCCCGGCCGCCACAATTGAGTTTTCAAATCCCCGCGTTTCCATTCCTTTGAGAATTTGGATAGCAGTTCCATGAGACGTCGAGTTGTCGTAACCGGAATCGGTTGTATCACG
Organism: Symmachiella dynata; assembly: GCF_007747995.1. NCBI lineage: Bacteria > Pseudomonadati > Planctomycetota > Planctomycetia > Planctomycetales > Planctomycetaceae > Symmachiella > Symmachiella dynata. The sequence continues at coordinate 7,005,063 of NZ_CP036276.1, forward strand.
CCCGTGGGCAACACTGTGGAATCCATGTGGAAAGTCTTGCAGGAAGCGGGTAGCGGCGTGGGGCCGATTTCGCACTTCGATGCCTCCAACTTTCCCACGCAAATTGCCGGCGAAGTCAAAGGCTTCGACTTCAGCAGCTACGTCGATGACGAAAGCCTGTATGAACACGCTGGACGGAATGTTCGCTTTGCCATTGGGGCGGCGACCGACGCGATTAAAGATTCAGGGCTGATGGACGACCCGAATCTCGACCCGGTCGATTTCGGCGTCTATTTGGGAGCCGGTGAAGGGCAACAGGACTTCATGAGCCTGATGCGGATCATCGCCGATGCCTCGAAAAACGGCGAAGTCGACTTGGTGCAATTCACGCGAAACGGTTTGGCGGCTTTGCATCCTCAAGCGGAATTGGAACAAGAACCCAATATGCCGGTGGGGCACTTGGCATCGATTTTCAATGCCCAAGGCCCAAATGCCAATTGTCTAACTGCCTGTGCCGCCTCCAGCCAAGCAATCGGCGAAGCGACGGAAATTATTCGTCGTGGCGATGCGGACGTCATGTTGTCGGGCGGAGCGCACAGCATGATTCACCCGTTTGGCGTGACCGGGTTTAACCTGCTAACGGCGTTATCGACCAATAACGAGGTCCCCCAAGCCGCGTCGCGTCCCTTCGATAAAAACCGCGATGGTTTCGTGTTGGGTGAAGGGGCAGGGATGTTGGTTTTGGAAGAATTGGATCGGGCCAAGGCACGGGGCGCCAAGATTTATGCGGAGATCGCCGGTTATGGTTCCACGGCAGATGCGTTTCGCATTACCGATACACACCCCGAAGGACGGGGAGCGATTGCCTGTATCAAAATGGCGCTCAATGATGCGAAGGTGAATACGGATCAAATCGACTATGTGAACGCGCATGGCACCAGCACTTCGGTGAATGACCGCGTGGAAACATTAGCCATCAAAGGCGCATTGGGCGATGATGCTCGCAACACTCCGGTTTCCAGCATCAAAAGCATGATGGGACACTTGATCGCCGCTGCGGGAAGCGTGGAAGCAATCACGTGCATCTTGGCGATGCGCGATGGCGTTCTGCCACCGACGATCAATTACGAGACTCCTGATCCTGATTGCGATCTGGACTATGTCCCGAACGAATCGCGTCCGCAACAAGTCTCGCGGGCGCTGTCCAACAGCTTTGGATTTGGCGGGCAGAATATTTCGCTTATTTTCTCCAAGTTCCAAGACTGAGCTGTGGGCACCCAAGTGGTCCAGTTTGGGCGTCACACTAGGTGGAGCTCGGCGTTTGAAATCGTTCCTGGGGCGGGACGGGACCGATTTCAGTTGAAATGTGGGACAAAGATCCCTAAAATCGCGGATTGCGGCAATTTCTCTCGGTCACCGCAACGAATCGTGCGGTCAGTGTTTTTGATCGTCAAACTTGCGGAATTCTAGGGCTTTAGAACGTCCAATCTGTTGTGTCGCTTATGGCGGCTAAGCGGGTGATTCAGATATAAATCGAGTCGAGCAGTCGCTCGGCACGAGCATGACAGTCAACCGGCGGCATGTTGCCGCAGTGGTTTTTGAGACAGTGAAGAGAGGTTTAACGTGACAGTTCATAAGAGTTTACGTCGGGGAGGCCGTCTGGCACGTTCGCGGAATGTGTTGACGCGAGCGGAGCGGGTCGCCCAAATGAAGTCGGAAGATCGCTGGGTCGAAGGACGCAGTCCTCTGGGACTTCCCAAGGTTCGGGTCATTAAGTTGGTAATTGGCAAAAAGAAGAAGAAGAAATCTGCGGAAGAAGACGAAACTAAGTGAGAAGGACGCTAGAGGAGTTCCGGCGACGGCTATGTACGGTCGTCATGCGGTAATTCCCGAGATTTTGAGCGGATTCGCCAAATACCAGGATGGATATTTGCCCGTATCGGATTCTCACGCGTTTGCTTTTGGAACACGGTCTGAATGTGCGCCGTCGTACAAAAGTCACCGGGACCCGCCAGAGGAGGTCGGGCTGGTAAAGCATCCTTCGCGTTTTCGTTTTCGTTGGTCGAGCCACATAGGGCTGCTGGTCGATACTCGAATTGATGGGTATTGGATGAGCGGTGGGTCGCCTGTCGAATCGGCTTAGATACTGCACGAATTCGCGGACAGGAGTCATGCTCGATACAGTCCGATACTGGGGCGGTGCACCAATCCGTCTCCGCATGCGCCGTCAAGTTGCGAGCTTTGTAAAGGCTACGCAAAATTCACGTGGTGCGCAAAATGCCGTCCTTCAGCGACTCATCGCGCTCAATGCAGACAGCGATTTTGGTCGCCAGCACGGCTTTTCTGAGATTCGCAACGTGGCTGATTTCCGCGCCCGTTTGCCGATTTCTGATTACGAATATTTCCGCCCCTACATTGAGCGGCTCAAGAACGGTGAGAGTTCAGCGCTGTTGGGCCCGCAAAACCGGTTGTTGATGTTCGCGCTCACTAGCGGAACAACCTCGGGTGCGAAATACATTCCGATCACGTCACAATTCATGGACGACTATCGTCTCGGTTGGCGGATCTGGGGTGTCTGTGCCTACGATGACCACCGCGCTTTGTACAAGCGGCGGATCGTGCAGCTCAGTAGCGACTACGACCAGTTTCGCACGCCGGGGGGAACGCCTTGCGGCAATATCAGCGGGCTGGCCTGCGAAATGCTCAATCCGCTGATCCAAACGATGTATACCGTGCCCAAGCCGGTGATGAAAATCAAAGATCCGCGGTCGAAGTACTACGCCATGCTGCGTGCGGCGATCATGGACTCGAAAGTGGGCATCGTCACCACGGCCAACCCGAGCACGCTGCTGCATCTGGCGAAGTTGGCGGACGAATGTCGTGAGGACTTGATTCGCGACATTGCCGACGGCACGTTGTCGTCGAAGGTGACAGTCGATGATGAGATTCGCCGTGGATTGCGGAACAAGACACGGGCAAATCCGCGACGGGCACGCGAACTAGAAGCGATCGTCAATCGGACGGGACACCTGTATCCCAAGGACTTTTGGCCCGAGTTGGAACTGCTGTCGGTCTGGACCGGTGGCAGCATGGGACCGTACTTGGCGGGCCTGCCGCAGTTTTACGGTGAAAACAACATCCGCGACCACGGTCTGTCAGCCAGCGAAGGTCGCATGACGATTCCTTTGTCCAGCAATACGTCGTCCGGCGTGCTCGATGCAACGTCGCACTTTTTCGAGTTTATTCCTGAAGAGGAAATGGGCTCAGACGATCCCACAGTGCTTGAAGCGCATGAGCTGGTCGAAGACCGGAACTATTTCATCCTGTTGACGACTGCATCGGGGCTGTACCGCTACGATATTCACGATGTCGTCCGCTGCACAGGATTTCTGGGAACGACGCCGACATTGGAGTTCCTCAATAAGGGGGCTCACATTTCCAGCATCACGGGCGAGAAGATTTCGGAAAGCCAAATTGTCGCCGCTGTTCGCGAAAGCGTCGATCCGCTGGGTCTGGAGCTGGGACATTTTACGGTCGTTCCGTCGTGGGGTGAGCCGCCGCAGTATCGATTCTTGGTGGAAGAAACGAATCTGCCTTCAGCTGATGTCGGCGCGAAAATTGTGGCCAGCACCGACCACTGCTTGAAGAGGTTGAACCCCGAGTACGACGAAAAACGAAATACCGGCCGACTGGGACCAATGACGATGCAGTTATTGCCCAAAGGAACCTGGGAGAAGTTTTGCGTCAAACGGCAATCCCGTGTGGGGGGTAGCCTTGAGCAATACAAGCATCCCTGCCTAGTCCCGCAGTTGGAATTCTACCAGGAGTTTATGGACGAATTCGTCAATGGTCGGCGGACGGACACCGATGGGATTCCGCGTCCTTACTCGTCAGCAGCAAATCGAGTGGATGCTAAATAGATCGATTCAGACTCAGATTCGGACTCGGCCGCTGATTGGGAGCGGTCGGGGAAATCGGTGAGTTCGATTTCTTCCATCCAATGCCGGATCTCCGCAACGTACTCGCTGGACAGATCGCCTTTGACAAGGACGTTTTGAAACTCGGCTGCTCCGTGTCGTGCAAGATCGGCGTCTTCGGCCGTTTTGAATCGTTTTTCCGGGTCGGGGTGCACCAGCTTTCGCAGCATCCGAATCAGCAACTCGTTGAACGCCAATTCTTCAGGCGGCAGCAACTGGGGAAGTTGGTCGAGGATGGTGTGTTTTGCTTTGAGCGCGGCATTGAGACTTTTTTTGCCGAGAAAAGGTTGTGCCCCCGTGAGCATTTCGATGAGGACGTAACCCAAGCCGGCCAAGTCGGCTGCGGGTGAGCCGACGGTGCCCTGCAGGACTTCCGGTGCGGCATAGGCGGGTGTGCAGCGTCCCGTTTCCGGCCGATTGCGAAGATCATAGGCCGATCCGATATCGATGATCTTCACGCTCCCAGTCCGTTTGAGCATGATGTTGGCCGGTTTAATGTCGCTATGAACAATCCCGCGGCGGTGCAGCGCATCGAGCGCGGAGAGGCAACCGCGAAACACGGCGATAGCAAATGCCGGCCGAAGACGCGGTTTCTCCAGGCCGCGTGTTACAACGACCTCATTGATATCGCGCCAGCGTTCCGCCGAGACGCGTGACTTGAGATGTTTCATCATGCCCGGCTTGAGCAGGCGTTGTAAGTCGAATCCGTCGACCCATTCCATCTCCAACAGCCGCAAGCCATCAATGGCTACGAAGTCGTGAACAGCGATCAAATTGTCGTGTTGAACGCCGGCAACCTGAGAGGAGACCTGGGCGATGCGGGTCATTTCCCGCTCGTATTTGGCGGTTTCGTCAAAATGCTCGGGGGAAAAGATTTTGAGGGCGACAGGCAGTGAAAAGCCGTCCACACCACTGCGTTCACTGAGATAAACGACCCCTTGTCCCCCGACTCCGATACGGCGCAGAAAAGGGCGTTGCGCGACCCAATCGAGCTTTTGCCGCTCGAGTATCGCGTTGTAATTGGCCAGCAAATCCTGCTGGACGCTGCTGGGATCCTGTGGGGGGCCGTTCAGAGGTTATTCCTCACAATGGGAAGCAACCCCGCGAAAGGGGCTGGGTGGATGTGACACTCGAGATGTTCTTCAGACATCACGTGCCGACAGGGTCCTGGACACCAAAATTCGGCCAACGGTTCGCAGAGGGATGCGGCGAACTTAGCACGATCTTAACACAAACCTTGGGCGAGGAAAGGTATTTTTCGGCAACAGTCTTTCCGCAGGTCGCAAATATCAATCAAACAAATAGCTGACTGATTCAGCGCGGTGGATGCGTTTGATCGCCTCGCCCAGTAAGGGGGCGACGGTGACGGTGTGCAGGTTGGGGAGGTCTTGAGCTTTGGCGATTGGCAAGCTGTTGGTGACGACCACTTCCTTGACAGGAGCTTCGCACAAACGTGACACCGCTGAACCACAAAACACGGCATGGGCGGCGCTGATGTAGATTTCTTCGGCTCCATGCTTGTGGGCGACGTCGGCAGCGCCGCAGATCGAACCGGCTGTGGAGATCATATCGTCGAACAGTACGGCAATTTTGCCCTGCAGTGGTTCGCCGATGAGATTGGCCTGTTGCGTGCGGGTGGCACTGCTGCGGCGTTTGTCGACGATGGTCAAACTGCCGCCCAGATGGCGCTGATGATGCAAGGCGCGCTTAATGCTGCCCTCGTCGGGACTGACAATGGCCAGCTTGTCGGGGGGCAAATTCAGTGAACGGAAGTATTGATCCAGAATCGGCGCTGCATAGAGGTGGTCAACCGGCAGGTCGAAGAACCCTTGGATTTGGGCGGCATGCAGATCCATCGTCAGCACGCGATCGGCACCGGCGGTGACGATCATGTTGGCGGCCAACTTGGCGGTGATCGGAACGCGTCCGGCGTCTTTGCGGTCTTGTCGCGCGTAGCCAAAATAGGGGATGACTGTGGTGATCCGTTCGGCGCTGGCCCGTTTGCAGGCGTCGATCATGATCAACAACTCCATCAAGTTGTCATTGACCGGCGGGCCGGTGGGTTGAAACAAGAACACATCGCGGCCACGAATGTTCTGCTCCAATTTGCAGCCAATTTCCCCATCGGGAAAATCCCAGAGATCGATTTTCCCGAGCGTGATGCCGAGATAATCGGCGACTTCGCGGGCCAATTCGGGATGTGCCCGGCCGCTGATCAGCGTGAGAATATCGTGCATGGCGGATTTTGCTGCGCGCGGGAACGTGGCGGAGTGAGAGAGTACCGACACGCGCCATTGAATCGCGGGGCGGGGGGAGTGTCAAGGGTTCGGCGGTGAAGGAGTGGTGGGGGGACGGGTCGGGGTAGGCGCTCGTTTGATTTTGATGGCGAGCCTCACGCCTGTTCCCTCACGCCTGATGCCTGGGTGGGGAGACCTTCGGTCGGGGGGGTGCGGGGTCGGGAGACCCGCGCACAGCGTTTGGCCCGCGCACAACGTTTGGGCCACGCTCAGCCGATGCGTTCGAATGCTGCGACTGTTGTGCCGTCGGGGAGGTTGGCTGTTCCGTCGATGGCTGCGTGGGGGCCGATTTGGCAGTTGTTGCCGATGGTGACCGGGCCGCTGATTGTGGTGAAGGGGTAGATCGTGGTGTCGCGGCCGATCTGGGCGCGGGGGTCGATGTAGGTTTGTGCCGGGTCGACGATCGTGGTGCCCTCGAGCATCAGGGCCTGCATGGTGGCGTCCTGGATGCTGCGATGCACCTGGGCGAGTTGATCGCGGCTATTGACGCCCAAGGCTTCTTCGATGGTCAACCGCTGGGCGGCGACGACGCGTTGGCCATCAGCCAGCATGATGGCGGGGGCGTCGGTCAGGTAGAGTTCACCCTGCTTGTTGTCGGTGTTGACGTGTTTCAGGGCAGCGAAGAGTCGCTGATTGTCGAAGACGTAGCAACCGACGTTGATTTCGGTGATCGCTTTTTGAGCAGCATCAGCGTCTTTCTCTTCGACGATGCACTGGAATTCGCCGTCGGCATTGCGGACGATGCGGCCGAGTCCGAAATTGTTTTCGGTGACAGCGGTGCCGATCACGCAGGAAGCTTTTTCGTCTTCATAGTCCTTGAGCAGGGCGGAGAAAGAACTGCTTTGCATCAGCGGCGCGTCGCCGGTGAGGATCATGGTGGCGCCGTCGTGCTGGCGGAGGTTTTCTTCACAGACCATCACCGCATGCCCGGTGCCGTTTTGTTGGGCCTGCAAGGCAAATTCGACATCCTTGTGCACCGAGAGCGCGGTTTTGACCTGCTCTGCTTCATGACCCACGACAACGACCAGCCGCTCGACACCGGCGGAACGGGCGGCATCGAGGACGTATTCGATCATCGGCCGGCCGCACAATGGGTGCAGGACCTTGGGCGTCGCCGATTTCATACGGGTGCTTTTTCCGGCAGCGAGGACGATGGCGACGGGGGCGGCGGCGGGCATGGTGTGGCTCTTTTTTTGTAGGCGGTAGGCAGTAGTCAGTAGTCAGAAAAGAGTGGCCGGTAGTCAGTGGCCGGTGGCGAGTGGAGATCGTGTTTGCGGGATCTTGGTTGTTTTTTGTTTGTCTTGTGGGTTGGACTGTTCGGCTGGCTTTGAGGGTACGGCAACTCTCTTGAAGGTTACGGTTCGCGCCGTAGGCTTTGGCTCGAATCCTCCGGCTAAGTGGTACGCACCAAAATGATCTTGGACCCACTCCGGGACATTGCTTTTCGATGTTTTTTCGTAGGTCGTTTTTGCGGAAATGAACAGGTTCAACTCGGGTATTTCTTTTAGTGCGCGAAATTCGTCGTTGAAGCGGTTTGAAATCCAGATTTTCCCTGAAACTTTGCCTCCGTCGTTCAAGGTCACAGTATTGTCCCGGCCAAGTAAATCGTAACCATAAGAAACGGATAAAAAATAGACGGTTTGGACGCGATATCGGTCCGGTATCCCGGAAACCTCTATCGAACTTTGCCTGGGCCCTGACCAGGGAAGATTCCACTTATCGATCACAACATTGTCGGGACAATAGGGAGACAGGAATTCTCCGGCATCCTGTTTGTTGTAAGCCAATGTGAGGGATACCCAAACGTGGCCTTTTTGATCGACTTCAAGGCTGTCTGCATGCAACGTTAAGGCGCGGTCCTGCGCGAACGCGACCAGGTGTTCATGGCCTAGTTCAGACAATAGGCATCCAAGGGCAAGAATGAGTTCCATTGTGCATCCAGTTGCCGGTGGTCAGTTGTCGGTGGCGAGTGGAGTGTTCGTTTGCTCGCGAGGATCGGGTTCCCACGTTTCGGTGGTTCGGTTGTAGATTTCGCCGGTTTGGCCGTTGATCATCCGACCGTGCGTTCTGGCTGTAAAACGACTGTTGAAAAGGCCAAACGCATTGAGGATGTAGTAATTGTTTTCGTCGGCATAGTAATAGTCGGTAAATATTTTGAGACCATCCTGTGCCGCTATGATTTCACTTAGTTCTTTAGGCGAGATATTGAAACCGTCTGGCGTTTCGAGCTCTGCAGCCTTGGAGGTATCGCCGACGTATCGAATTGGCGATTTACCCAATCCGGCGCAGCCAACGAAAATGATGAGAACGGTAGGTAGGGCGAAGCGATTCAGGGTTGATCGGATTTGCATGATGCCTCGATTTCGATTCGTCATGCACAGCATGACCTACGGGGTTTATCGGGCCACCGGCCACTTTTTCCCCTAAAACCGCAGCCCCATGCGAGCGATGAAGCCGGTGTCGATGTCTAGGTCCGGGGCGATTGTTTGGAAGCTGAATTCGCGGTTGAAGACCCAACCTGCTTCGATGAAACCTGACACACAGCAGCCGTAGTTGCGGAAGCCCATCAGGATGCGAAAGTCTTCGATTTGCATGCGGTCGGTTAAGCCTGTTCCTTGGAGCGTGACTTCGTAGGCTTCGACGTGATATTCGCCGCGGCCGTAGAACCAGGTGGGGCCGAAAGCGGTGTTGCCGATGAAATAGTCGATGCGGGGGCGCGGCCAGACCATGGTGAATTCCCAACGGTCATCGGGACGCCAAACAAAACCGGCGTAGGGGACGATCAGATCGTCGACCCGGTCCCAATACTGTACTCCGAGGGCCCAGGTCCATTGGGGGCTGGTACGGATGAACAAGGCTCCCCGGCCATCCCACATCCAGGCTTCGGACGAGGCCTTTTCGAAATCGCTGGCGACTTGGGGAGTAAAACCGATCTCAAAAGAGTAGGGGCTGCTGACGGAGGTCGAGAGTTGGAAATCACTGGCGAGGCGATAGGCATTGGGCCCCAAGGGCAAGCCGGACGGACCACCCCAGCTGCGGTAGTTGAATTCCGGGCTCCAGGAGAACGCGGAGTCTTGAAACCATCGCCACGTCCGCCGCAATTGAGAGTCGAACTCAAAAACGCTGAATTTTCCGAACGGGCTTTCGGTGCTGGCAGCCGGCAGATATCCGACTTCCCATTTCGAGCTCCAGCCAAAACGGACCGGTTCGGGACCAGCGGAGCCGTAGAATCCGTTGGAACCGGGAACCGTATTGTAGGTCGGCATCGTTTGGTCGTAAGGAGTGACGAATCCGGGCTGCGGCGGCAGAAACGGGTCGCCACCGGTATAAGGAGGCGGAGTTCCATAGGAGGGCTGATCGCCGTAGACCTGTGCGACCTGGACCGGTTGTGAAAATGTAGGCGGCGCCAACGGAGCATTGTAAGGTCCACCTGCAGCTGGAAACGATTGGCCGACCGGAAACGCTGTGGGTTGCGGCATGTACGTCGGGCTTTGCCCACGGACCTCGGCAGCGAATGCGGCTGACGGTGACGTTACATGAATGGGACCGGCAGCTTCAGGCTCAGCGGATATCAGGGCCAGTAGGCAAAGTAATTGTGCGTTCACGCCAGTGCACCTATGATTTCTGGGAAGTGCGGGGGGAAATCGGTGGCGAAATGTCCTTGAGAGATGCCACGTTTGCTCCGGGGATGGGGCGAATCCACACGTTGTGGAGTCCGCGCGTTTAAGGAGCGGTGTGCGATTGTCTAAAACCGGCGATTTTCGTCAACAGCAAGTCGGTGCTTGGGGGGAATTGAGATGGGAAAAAGGTTGTTGAGGGGCGGTGGGGAGTCGGCAGTAGGCGGTAGACAGTAGACAGAAAAGGGGAGAGTTGGTTGTTGGGGGGCTGTTGTATGTGGGGTGTGCTAATGAATCTTGCAACAAAAATCTTTCCGCGATTTGATCCGTTCGGAGATCGCTGCCCGAGCTGTGGGAAATGCGCTCTGCGGGAGTACCCAATCCACACGAATCCGCCGGTCAACTGGTCGCTGTGGGATTGCCTTAAGTGCGGCGGCGAATTTGTGAAGGAGGGCGGTCGCACTATTCCGCGTAAGGAATATGACGGGCCGTTGCTCGCCGAATTTTTCTTTTCGGTACGCGAACAGCCTGACGTAGATCCGAATGAATTATGGCGACAACTCGAATTGGAGCGGAATCAACACGAAAAAGGGGACGGGAATTGAGATGGGAAAAGGTTGTTGGGTTGGCAGTGGGGAGTAGACGGTAGGCAGTAGGCAGAGAAAGGGGCGGTTGTTGGCGAAATCTTTGCGGCTTTGCGTGAGGTTTTTCTGATAGCACCTCACAAAGCGATTCCACCAGGCGATCGAATCGATTCTGCTTCGGCGGCCAAGATGGTGTCGCTTCGCTCTCGGTGAACGGTTAAGCTGACGGCAGACGCAATGGGAGGCTGCTCGCTATGAAACGTCGTTATCTGATTCTCATCACCCTGCTGGCCGTCATGGCCTGTCCGCTCTTAGTGGGGCCGTATGCTTGGCTCGACTTCAATGGCCATTTGCCGGGAGCGATCAGCACGGCGGTCGATCCAGCTTATGCATTCTTAAAGACGGAAGCCGGGGGATTCGATTTCACTCGACATCTATTCGATTCCTATATCGGACTTTGGCTGGGTGGCAAACAAGAAGCGCGCCTTTACCGAATTATACGGACGTCCAGAAACGATTTGGCGAGGCGCTAGATTCTGATTGAATCATTCTCTTTGCCTCACATGTCGCTCACACGAAAGCCGTAAACATGGCAACCCCGAAAACCTTTAAGAGGCTCGGCAAGATGCTGATCTTCGCGGGAGTGCTTGCTTTCCTCGCCGGCCCCGCTGTCACTACTGTGGGGATGACCAATACCTTTGAGCAAATCAGTCAAACCGACGAAATTCCAGACGTAGCGGTTGAACAGGCAGTCGAAAAGACTGTGTCGTTGTCATGGCGAACAAACGCGATCGGCATTCCAGTGGGATTGACCTGCCTAGTCGCGGGCATTTGTTGTTATGTGGTGGCTGCACGATTGAAACGCCTGGCGGTTGCCCAAAACAGTGAAATTCCCGCCGCATGATCTGTTGTCCAGTCGGGGCGGCGGGTATGATGCATGCTGGTCAAAGTTACTCACCGCCGAGGTCGACATGCTGCAGTTGCTTTCCGATTCTGGTTCGCCCAATTTTTGCGATGGTCTATCGCGGCGGCGGATGTTGCAGGTCGGGGGGTTGGGGACGCTGGGGTTGGGGCTGCCGCAACTGCTCAAGGCGAACAGCGAGGCGGCATCGTCTGCGTCGACGTTTGGCCGGGCGAAGCGGGTGATCTTCTTTTTCATGTGGGGCGGACCGGCGCATCAGGATACGTGGGACCTCAAACCGGACGGTCCTTCTGCCACGCGGGGCGAGTTTTTGCCGATCGCGACCAATGTGCCCGGCATGCATATTTCGGAACATTTCCCACTGATTTCCCAACAAGGCGACAAGTTGGCGATCATTCGTTCGGTGGGGCAGGAAGACAACAACCACTCCACCGGCGCGCATGCGGGATTGACCGGACGGCGGCATGAGCTGAAGCAAGAACGCTTTGCCGCCCGCGAGACGGATTTTCCGCACATTGGGTCGGTGCTCTCGAAATTGCGTCCCAATGCGGCGGGAATGCCGACGTTTGTGTCGATGCCGGAAATCATTGCCACGACCGACGGCACGATTACGCCGGGACAATTCGGCGGCATGTTGGGCAAGGCGCACAATCCGTTTCAGATCGATCAACACCCGGATTTGCCCGACTTTTCAATCTCGAGTTTGGCGCTGCGAGGCGGAATGAATCCGCAGCGGATGGATACGCGGCGGCAATTGCTGGAACAAATCGACGACGTCCGGCGATTGGTCGACCGCGGTGCCCGCGTGCGGGACATGGACGCGTTTTATGCACGGGCTCTCGATTTGGTCCTGTCAGCCGAAGCGCGGCGGGCGTTTGATATTTCGTCGGAGAGCGAAGAGACGCGGCGGCGGTATGGTTGGCACACGTTCGGTCAAAGCACGCTGCTCGCCAGACGATTGGTCGAAGCGGGGGTCAAGCTGGTGACCGTTTATTGGCATCGCGAAAAACCGACCGTCGATGCCAGTTGGGATACGCATTGGCTGAACAACCAGGAACTGCGCAATCGGCTGATGCCTGTTGTCGACCGGCCGATCGCGGCGTTATTGGAAGACCTCAAGGCCAGCGGATTATTGGATGAGACGTTGGTGATATGGAACAGCGAGTTCGGTCGTTCACCACGATTCAATCGTTATGGCGGCCGCGATCATTGGGGTGCGTGCAATTCGGTGGTGATGGCGGGCGGCGGCGTTCCCGGTGGGCAGATTTTCGGGGCGTCCGATGAACAGGCGGCGCATCCGATTTCCGAAAAAGTGACGCAAGACGACATTGCCGCCACGGTGTATCACCTGTTGGGGATCGAACCGGAGACGGCCATCCAAGACAAACTGGGCCGCCCCTATCCAGTCGCGTTGGGCGAACCGATTCATAAGTTGCTGGGCAATCGCGCCCAACCAGAACCATCGCCCGATCCGCCACCCATTATAGGGCGCCCGAAAATCGGTCGGTTCACGCAAATGTTGCGGGAGCGGGGACTGCGGTATTTGACGGTCGACTTTGGCAATCCCGATAGCGAAGCGGATTGGAAACTGGCTGGTTTCGGCGAAGCGGTCGGTGAAGGTCTGGAACGTTATCGCCAACCGGCTGCAGAGGTCGCACGGGTGACGTATCAAGGCATTTGGCATGTGATGTTCGACTGGGCCTACTTGGTCCTGCGTTGCCCCGAACCGCGCACGCTGGATGGTTTGGTGCTCACACTGGAAGGCCAACCGTTGCCGATTCCGGAAAACTTGGCACAGGAACCGCCGTCAAAAATCTGGCACATCCCATTTCCTCCCGGCACGATTGCCGGCAGTCAGAATTTCGATTTAGCGATTCGCGGTGCGGATTGGCGGCTGACTGATTTGGTGTTGGTGGGGGATCGGATATCGGAGCGGCATTTGGGGTATGTTTGATTGGGGGTGGATGCCGCTGAGCGGACCTGAATCGCAAGTGGATGTCTGAATTGATTTGAAACTAAATACGTCGCTTGCCTCGCCAACGGATTGCACAGCGGACCCTACTCACTTGGTACAGTGTTCCATCGAAGTTGAATCGTGAATCGCGAAAAACTCATTGCTGACCTCAATCGGGCCGTCGCTGACGAGGATGCAACCTTATCGCGTCTTGTGAGCTTTGAGCATGGAAGTCGTGAACGGGTGGAAATGGAACTTCGATACAATACGGTACGGAATTCTGCAGCGGCTATCCGACGAGAGTTGGCCACGGTGACAGGCGAAGAACATGCGGTCTGGCTGGATTTGGGTGTCCGCCCCGAGGCTGCCATTTCTGGTGCTGTTCTCATTCAGACCGAGTCACGCTGTTACTTGATTTTCAATGCGAGCAACCTAGATGTTGACGGACGTGCGGCCCAGGCGATTGCTGAATTCAAATATCCCCGAAATACCCGATTTGGCGCACCCAACGATGAGGCGCTCAGCGGACATCCATTATATGGTCGCGGATTGCAACCCTATGACGCATTTGAAGTGATCAACTCTCGATGGCTTGTCGAGGAACTACGGCAAAATCAGGTAGCATTTCCAAATTACGAATTCTCATGTCGCCATTTTATCTTCACATTCCACGACAGCTCGTTCGAATGTTTGGCAGAGGATCTCTCCGTAACCGTTGATGAACGTCCGTTCGACCAAATCTGGCATGACCTATATGCGAAGGTCAATGAGCTGTGAGTTGTTGCCTCGACTTTGGTATTCCACTGATTTTGCCAATGAAACTCCACCTGTTTCAGAGCGCGGGAATTGCGGCTTCTTGCGGGCTTTGCCCGCCCCGATAGCAGAGCTATCGCGGCCACCCAGTGTTTAGAGGCTTTCGCTGGATGTTTTGCTGAATTGGGTGAAGCGTTGGGCCAGTTCGTTGGGTGATTCGGTTCCGTTGATTTCTAATGCGCGGCATTCTTCTAAGTTGCGAAACCAGGTGTGCTGTCGTTTGGCGAATTGGCGGGTGCGGATTTGTAGGGTTTCGATTGCTGCGGGCAATGTGGTTCGCTGCTCCAAGTGTTCGATGATTTCTTTATAACCCAGCGCCTGCCGCGCTGTGTTGGCCATCGGTGGTGAAATCGTTAAGAGTCCGCGGACTTCTTCGACCAACCCGACAGCGATCATTTGCTCGACGCGGAGGTTAATTCGCTGGTACAGCCAATCGCGCGGTGGGGAGAGCCAAAATACGTTTGCGGGGCGTTGCTCGTTGGGCAGCGGGCCTTGTTGTTGTTGTGCGGAGAGCGGCTTGCCGGTTAGTTCGTGTACTTCTATGGCGCGAACAATCCGCCGCAGATCGTTGGGGTGCAACCGGGCAGCTGTGGCTGGATCGACTTCCGCTAATCGACGATGCAGCGATCCGGCGCCGTGCTCTTTTCCGAACTGGTCGAGTTGTTTCCGTAATTCCCAATCCGCCGACGGGCCTTCGAAGACACCCCGTAAGACGGCGCGCAGATACAATCCCGTCCCCCCCACAAACAACGGCACGCGGCCGCGATTGAGGATCTCTTCGCAAACGGCTTGCGCCTGGGCGACATAGTCCGCGACGCTGAATTCTTCGTGCGGATCAACGACGTCGAGCATGTGATGCGGGATGCGGGCCTGTTCTGCGGGATTTGGCTTGGCAGTGCCGATATCCATGCCGCGGTAGATGGCCATCGAATCCAACGAGACGATCTCCGCCGACAATTGCTCTGCCAACCGCAACGCCGTCGCTGTTTTTCCACAGGCGGTCGGACCGGCCAAAAATTGACAGCGGGGCAAAATATCGGGCGAAAACTGCATGAAAATGGCATCGTCAGCGGGAGAAACGGAGGGTGATCGTAATATCTGCCAGCATAGAGACCCCGTCGGCATTTGGCCAGATCCTACGGCGGATGGCTGAATTGATCGCATCGCCTTCCCGAATCGGTTACTATGAGATCGCGCGTGAATTTAGACCGGACTTGAAGCACCGAGGAAGACAGGGCGAAATCTATCGATGGCGGAATTTGAACGTAGCATCGTCGTCACCAGTGGGCTGGAAGAAGTGTTTGATTTCCTGCTCCGTCCCCAAAATGTGACCCGCATCAGCCCCCCCGACATGGGACTGAACTTTGTGAATGCGCCTGAAGTGGTCGAACTGGGCAGCATCATGGAGTTCAAGGTGCTCGCCCGCGGAGTCGTGCAGAACATCACTCACGAAATCACGCATCTCGACCGCCCGACGCGTTTCATCGAAAAGCAGGTCCAGGGACCGTTCAAGCAATGGCAGCATGAACATGCGTTTGAAGCGACGGGTGAAGGGGTGACGATTATCGATCGCATCTCCTTCGAACCGCCGGGCGGGTTGATCGGCTTGCTGGTGACCGAAGAATCGATTCTGGATTCTTTAGACGACGGGTTCGCGCACCGGCACGCACAGTTGCAAAAACTGCTGGGCAACGAAAGCTAAGCGGCATGTTCCCTCACCTTACGATGAACGGCCTCCTTCTATGAGCCAACCTCGCCCCCCCAAACTGCCGGCCTCGCGTCGCAATTCGGAATCCAACGCCGGGACCTTGTTGGCCGTCTTTTTCATCCTGTTGCTTGCCGGGGGGTTCCTGGCTTTGATCGGGGCCGCCACTCAAACCGGCTTTTTCTTCTTCATCCCCGTACTGCTCATCGCTGCCACGTTGGTCGGCCTGTTGCATTATCTTGTCTGGGGCCGGTTGTTGTCGCAGCGGATCATTGAGGAAGACGAAGCCAAGGCTCAATTTCCCGAGTCGGGCAAGTGAACGCGTGCCGGTAGAGGCCTTGCAAATTTATCGAAAACTCTCTGTGAACGTGTTCTCACCTAGCATTGCGGCGGGGTCTGAAATCCGAGGCGGCCTATCGTTCGCTGGAGTGGACCATTTAGGCTTAAGTCGTTATCAGGGCCTAGTTTGACAATCCCCGTTCTGTGCCGTATTATTAGAATTCTATACAGGTGACTCACTACAATTGCGGATTGCTCAGATGTCACGGTTGCTAAACGATATTCGAACTCCCTGCAGCGGCGCTATTGGCGTGCGCATTGGCGAGATTATTATTGAGCAACCCCCGCGACCTTGAGCACCAACGGTTTTCACACAACCTTCCACCCTCAGGTCGATTTGATCTGAGGGTTTTTTTGTTTCCAGTCGGCAGTCTACGGTAGACCGCAGGCAGCTCTTTATAGGGAGTCTGTTCTGTCTACTCCCCTCTGTCGACTGCCTACTCACACAGGTTTTCGTATGGCCCGGATACAACTTTACGACACAACGCTCCGTGACGGCAGTCAGGGAGAAGGGGTAAACTTTTCGCTGCAGGACAAGCTGCTGATTACGCGCAAATTGGACGCTCTTGGTTTTGACTATATTGAAGGGGGGTATCCCCTCTCCAACCCCAAGGACTTCGAATACTTTCAGCAGGCAGCGGAGTTGTCACTCCAGCATGCGCGGGTGTGTGCGTTTGGTATGACGCGACGTCGCGGCGTGACAGCGGAAAACGATGTCGGTATGCGCGCCTTGATCGATTCGCAAGCGCCGGTCGTAACTATCGTCGGCAAGTCGTGGGATTTGCACGTTGAGGAGATTCTCCGTGTTGACGAGGCGGAGAACTTGGCGATGATCCGCGACTCGGTCGCGTTCGTCGTCTCGCAGGGACGGGAGGTCATCTATGATGCCGAGCATTTCTTTGACGGATATCTCCACAACCCCGAGTTCGCCCTGGCTACGATTCGAGCAGCACAGGAAGCGGGTGCCACGATGGCGGTGTTGTGCGACACCAACGGCGGCAGCTTGCCCGAACAAATCGCCCGCACAGTTGGCATTGCATGTGACACGTTGAAGATCCCCGTTGGAATTCACACGCATAACGATGGTGATCTGGCCACGGCAAATTCACTGGCTGCTGTGGCGGCCGGGGCGGTGCAGGTGCAAGGGACCATCAACGGCATCGGCGAACGTTGCGGCAATGCCGACTTGGTCTGCGTCGCTGCGAATTTATCGCTGAAGCAAGAGCACGAAGTACTCGACGGTAAAGGAGTGCGGCATCTGACCGAATTGTCGCGGTACGTTTACGAACTCGCCAACATGAATTTTCGTAACAACCAGCCGTTTGTGGGCGCCAGTGCGTTTGCCCATAAAGGAGGCATGCACGTGCATGCGGTCAATCGCATCGCGCATAGTTATGAACACATTGAACCACAGGTCGTGGGGAACGTGCGTCGCGTGTTGGTGAGTGAATTGTCGGGCCGGTCGAACATTGTGGCCAAGGCGACCAAATTCAAATTGGAGCAAGATGCAGACCTGATGGCCAAGATCCTGGAGCGTGTGCAGGATTTGGAGAGCGAAGGCTACCAATTCGAGGCGGCGGAAGCGTCGTTTGACTTGCTGATTAAGAAGGTGGCGGGCAATTACGCAGCAATGTTCGAGCGGATGCATTACCGTGTGAATGTGGAAACCGACCAGAAGTCGCAACCCGTCACCGAAGCGACGGTCAAACTGCGGGTCCATGGCGAAGTACGGCACGAGGTGGCTGAGGGAGACGGACCGGTCAACGCATTGGATTCGGCATTGCGGAAGGCACTCAACGGGGCCTATCCGGGACTGGAGGAGATGCATCTGGTGGACTATAAAGTCCGCGTGATCAACTCCACCGAAGGAACCGCCGCCCGCGTGCGGGTTGTGATCGAAAGCCGTGATAAAGAAGAGATCTGGAGCACAATCGGCGTGAGTGAAAATGTCATCGAGGCGAGTTGGTTGGCGCTGGTCGATAGTGTGGAATACAAATTACTTAAGGATGCGGGGCATTTCGAAATCGAAGCCATGAGCGCCGCCGACTAATCCCCCGTAGGTCAGGCTCCCGCCTGACGCCCTGACCAGATAACGTCCAACATCTAACGTCCAATAGAAACCGCGTCAGGCGACTGCCTGGCCTACTGAAATACGAAGAATCTAGAAAACCTCATGACGACTGAACTGCCCAAGCAGTATGAACCGAAAGCCGCGCAAGAGCGGTGGTATTCGCAATGGGAACAGGATGGCCGGTTTGATGCCGATCCTGATCCGGAAAAACCATCGCATACGATCATGATCCCACTACCGAACGTCACCGGCGCGCTGCACATGGGGCATGCGCTCAACGGGACGTTGCAGGATTTGATTACCCGTTGGCGGCGGATGCAGGGCTTTGAGGCGCTGTGGATGCCCGGCACGGATCATGCCGGAATCGCGACGCAGTCGGTCGTTGAACGGCGGATGTTTGAAGAAGAGGGGCTGACGCGGCACGATATTGGCCGTGAGGCGCTGGTCGAGCGGATTTGGACTTGGAAGGACCAATACGAAGCTCGCATTCTCAACCAATTGAAACAAATGGGGGCCAGTTGTGATTGGCGGCGGACTCGGTTTACGCTCGACGATATGTGCTCGGTGGCGGTTCGCAAAACCTTCTTCAAGTTGTTTCGTGATGAACTGATCTTTCGCGGCAAACGGTTGGTCAATTGGGATACCTTCCTGCAGACAGCGGTCGCCAATGACGAAGTGTTTCACGAAACGGTTCCCGGCCATTTTTGGACCTTCACCTATCCGGTGGTCGGCAGCGATGAGACGCTCGCGTTTTCGACGACGCGGCCTGAGACGATGTTGGGCGATTCGGCGATTGCCGTTCATCCCAGCGATGAACGTTATGCGCATCTGATCGGAAAAATGGTCAGCATTTCGGTCACCGGCCGCGAGATTCCGATCATTGCCGATGGGATTTTAGTCGACAAGGAACTCGGTACGGGAGCGGTCAAAGTCACTCCCGCGCATGACCATAACGACTACGCCTGCGGCCAGCGCAATGATCTGCCGGTCATCAACATCCTCAACAATGATGGCACGATCAACGAAAACGGTGCTCCCTATGAAGGGTTGGACCGTTACGAAGCTCGCAAGAAAATTGTTGCCGATATGGAGGCAGCAGGGCATCTGGTCAAAATTGAGGACCGCGATATTGAAATCGCGCACAGCGATCGCAGTAAGACGCCGATCGAACCGTATTTGTCCGACCAATGGTTCGTCGCTATGCAGGACTTGGCGCAATCGGCGATTGATGCGGTTGAGGATGGTCGCGTTCGTTTCTATCCAGCACGTTACACCAAAACGTACAACGATTGGTTGGGCGAAAAACGAGATTGGTGTATCAGTCGGCAATTGTGGTGGGGACACCAGATTCCGATTTGGTATTGCGACACCTGTAGTGAAGCGGATCTGCAAGCCGCTTTCGGTGAGCGCGAGGATGTCTCCTATCGCCGCGACGCAGATGATACGACGTGGCTGATTTGCGGCGAAACCGATCTGGCCGAAGATGCGATGGGCGCTGAACATAAGTTGGTTCGCGATCCGGATGTTCTCGATACCTGGTTCAGTTCCGCCCTGTGGCCGCACGCCACACTGGGTTGGCCGGAGCAGACCAAAGACTTGGACTATTTCTATCCCGGCAATGTGCTGATCACCAGTCGCGATATTATTACGTTGTGGGTCGCGCGGATGGTCATCATGGGGCTGTACAACATGGGCGATATTCCCTTCGCGCATGTGCATATCCATCCCAAGATTTTGGATTCTTTCGGCCAAACGATGTCCAAGAGCAAAGGCAACGGCGTCAATCCGCTGGACATCATCGATAAATACGGCACCGATGCGATGCGGTTTACGATCGCCTCGTTCGCCGGCGAAAGCCAGGACGTCAAGATTCCGGTCGACTACGAATGCCCCCATTGCGGCGGGCTGATTCCGCAGACGCTCAAGGATCAAAAAGCGACGCCCGACGGCGGCGAAAAGCCGCGAGTTACGTGTAAGCAGTGTAAGAAGAGTTCACAGTTCTCCAGCCCGTGGTTCGATCCCGACGAGGGAGAACCGGTTGCGCGGATCGTCAGCGAGCGGTTTGAGTACGGTCGTAATTTCTGCAACAAACTGTGGAATGCCGCTCGGTTCGCCATGTTGAACCTCGAAGGCTATACGCCCGGCGAGATTGCTCAAGACGAATTGCAGGTCGAAGACCGTTGGATTCTCAGCCGGCTGTCGCGGACGGCCGAGTCAATCAACGCGCTGTTGAGCGAATACAAATTCGACGCGGCGACGCGCGCTCTGCGTGATTTTGTCTGGAATGAATTCTGCGACTGGTATGTCGAGATGGTCAAACCGCGGCTGCGCGATGAAGAGGCGAAACCCTCGACGCAGCGGATTTTGGTGGGGGTGCTGGATGGCATTGTCCGTTTGCTGGCGCCGTTCACTCCGTTCCTGACAGAAGAGCTTTGGGCGCGGTTGAATGAAATCGCGCCGCAGCGAGGCTTGTTCACGCCACAACCAGCGGCCGAGAGTTGCATGATTGCCTCGTATCCTGAGTTCCCGCTCGACTGGCAGGATGCAGGGTTGGAGTCACGGTTCGCGCGGTTGCAGGAAACGATTGTCGCTGTCCGCAACCTGCGTGCGGTATATCGCATCGCCAATGCGGTCGAACTGCAACTGCACGTCCGTTGCCCCGCGGGGGTCGCCGCGGAACTGGATGATGTCGCTCCGCAATTCGACAATCTGGCCAAAACGAAATTGGCCGCCACCGGACCGGACATCGAACCGCCCCCGGCATCGGCGAGTTTTTCGTTGACCGATGCGGACGGATTTGTCCCGCTGGAAGGAATTGTCGACTTGGGAGCGGAATTGGAGCGACAAAAAGCGGAAGCGGAGAAACTCCGCGGGCATATCGGCGGCCATGAGAAGAAATTGGCCAACAAGAATTTCGTGGACCGCGCTCCGGCGGAGGTTGTCGAGGATGTCCGCGAGACGTTGGCAGGCCTGAAAAAACAGTTGGAGAGCATCGAAACCATTGTCGCCCAATTGGGCGGGTCGTAGAATTCTCTCGATCCCATCCGCCCACCGGCGGCTTGGATTTTGCATTGCCTGCCAATTGCCTATACTGGGCGATAGACTTCTATTCGTATACACTCGGAGAACTCAGCCGTGCTCGTCCATATGGAATTGGCCCGCATTATTATCAACGAGATCAACGATCACCAGATCGTTTATCTGCGGGAAGTGAACGGCGACCGGCAATTTCCGATCGTCATCGGATTTTTCGAAGCATCGAGCATCGATCGCCGCGTCAAAGACGAGGCCCCACCGCGGCCGTTGACCCACGAATTGCTGAAAAACACAATTGAAGAACTGGGTGGCGAATTGCAGGACGTGGTGATCAACAACCTGCTGGATCACACGTACTATGGTCTGCTGCGGATTCTGCAGGACGGCGAAACGGTCGAAATCGACTGCCGCCCCTCAGATGCAATCGCCTTGGCGGTCCAATTCACACCACACTTGCCGATTTATGTCGACGAGGAAGTCCTTGCCGAAGCGGCGAATTGAACCCGGCATCGCGCGCAGGGGCACACTTCAATTAGCCACAGATTGAACACAGATCAAACACAGACTGAAGCCAGCGCTGCTAAGTTGCATTCAAGACTTTGACAAGAATTAGCCTCAGAGATCACAGAGAAAACCGAGAAAAGCTGTCTTGTGGGGTCATCGTGGTTTAATGAATCTCTCTGTGAGCTCGGTGCTCTCTGTGGCTTATTTTTTTAGCGGTGGGGATTTGCACAACAGATGAAGCATTGATGCATTCGGGGCACAGGTGTGATGTCGTTGATGGTCAGATTCCCAATCGACCGCTTGCGGTTGATCGAGGGGTGGCATTGAAAACATTGCGTAGGTCATGCTGTGCATGACGAATCGCAGAGGAATGAAAATCGAGCAAGCTTCGTCATGCACAGCATGACCTACTAAAGAGAATAGGCCCTATTTTGACTGCCAACCAGTACGAAAATCCGTTGATCTCACGATATAGCTCTGCGGAAATGAGCGGCATTTGGTCGCCGCAGACGAAATTTTCCACCTGGCGACGGTTGTGGGTCGCGCTGGCTGAGGCGGAGCGTGAGTTGGGGTTGGATATCTCAGCTGCGCAGATCGCTGAGCTTCGGGAAGCGGTGGACGATATTGATTTTGCCACTGCCCGCCGGCACGAAGAAACCTTGCGGCACGACGTGATGGCCCACGTGCATGCCTATGGCGACCGTTGCCCGAATGCGCGGGGCATCATCCACCTGGGGGCGACGAGTTGTTATGTCACGGATAACACCGACTTGTTGTTGTTGCGGGACAGCTTGGAATTGATCCGTGCCCGGCTGGTGCTGACGATCGACCAGTTGGCGAAATTCGCCGCTGAGTATCGCGATGTCGCCTGTCTGGGATTCACGCATCTGCAACCCGCGCAACCGACGACTGTCGGCAAGCGAGCGACGCTGTGGTGTTATGATCTGGTCCTCGATTTGGCGGAAATTCAGCACCGCTTGAATACGCTCCGCTTTCGCGGTGTGAAAGGGACGACCGGAACCCAGGCGACTTTCTTGCAACTGTTTGACGGCGATCATGCCAAGGTCGAAACGCTTGATAAACTTGTTGCTGAAAAAATGGGCTTCGAGACAACCTATGCGGTGACCGGTCAAACCTATTCGCGCAAGATCGATGCACAGGTGTTGGCGGTCTTGAGCGGCATCGGGCAATCGGCGCACAAGGCGGGTAGCGATCTGCGGTTGTTGCAAAGCCGCAAGGAATTGGAAGAGCCGTTCGGTAAACAACAAATCGGCTCTTCAGCCATGGCCTACAAACGCAACCCGATGCGGGCGGAGCGGATGTGCGGACTGGCCCGTTATGCGATTAGTCTCACCAGCAGTGCGGACAACACGTTGGCGACGCAGTGGATGGAACGGACGTTGGACGACAGCGCTAACCGCCGCCTGAGTTTGCCGCAATCGTTTTTGGCCATCGATGCAGCGCTGATTTTGTACCGCAACGTGGCGGATGGACTAGTGGTCTATCCGCAGGTGATCGCCAAACATGTCGCCGAGGAGTTGCCGTTTTTGGCCACCGAAGAAATCCTGATGGCGGGCGTCCGCGCCGGTGGGGATCGGCAAGACCTGCACGAAAGTGTCCGCGTGCACAGCCAAGCGGCCGCTCAGCAGGTCAAAGAGCATGGCCAGTCCAACGACCTGATTGCGCGTCTCAAAGGGGACCCCGCCTTCGCGAATGTCGATTTGGACGGCGCGCTCGACGTCAATAAATACATCGGCCGCGCTCCGGAGCAAGTCGACGCCTTTATTAGTGAAGTCATCGAACCGATCCGCACGCGGTACGCCGAGGACCTGAATCGTTCCGCAGGCGAGGTCCGGGTTTAATCTCCTTGGGATAACATGCCCACTGCTGCCATCAAACAACATGCCCGGGACGTGGGTTTCGACCTCGTCGGCATTGCGCCGGCGGTCCGCCCGGCGGGGTTTGGTGATTTCCAGGCGTGGTTACAAAAATGTTACGATGGCGAAATGCGGTATCTCCGCGGCCGTGAAGAGGCATACGCGCATCCCGAATTTGTGCTGCCACACGTGCAAAGCGTGATCATGCTGGGCTTGAATTATCGCACGGCCGAACCGGTCGCGCTGCCACCCACTGGAGGGCGGATTTCGCGCTATGCCTGGGGCGACGTCGATTACCACGATACAATCCGCGGCAAGTTACGGCAGCTTGCAGGGCATGTTCACGAACAACTCCCCGGTTGCCGCACGCGAGGTGTCGTCGATACGGCCCCGCTGCTAGAACGTGATTTCGCCCGACTGGCGGGGCTGGGTTGGTCGGCGAAAAATACGATGCTGATCAATAAGCAGATCGGCAGTTGGACGTTTCTAGCAGCTCTGCTCATTGATCGCGAACTCGTCTACGACGCCCCGCACGAAACATCGCATTGCGGCAGTTGCACGCGTTGCCTGGATGCTTGTCCAACCGATGCGTTTGCAGAACCGTTCGTGCTGGACGCGAGCCGTTGTATTTCGTATCTGACGATTGAATTGCGAGGACCGATTCCCACTGAATTGCGGGAGCCCATAGGAGATTGGTTGTTTGGTTGTGACATTTGTCAGGAGGTCTGCCCGTGGAATCGCAAAGCGCCGGTCTCCGGCGAACCGACATTCCAACCCCGCGATGACATGCGTCCGGTCGATGCGTTGGAATTGCTCACGCTGAGTGAAGCGGAGTTCCGTGCGCGATTTCGACAGACGCCGCTTTTTCGACCCGGTCGCGCGGGATTGTTGCGGAATGCGGCAATTGTGTTGGGCAATGCAGGGGATGAACGGGCGGTGCCGGCGTTGATAGCGGTGCTGAACGACGACGAACCGCTGATTCGTGGGGCGGCTGCATGGGCGTTGGGGAGGATTGGTGGAGCGGTCGCGCGAGTGGCGCTGACGGAGCGAAGCAGGATTGAAAATGATGGCAAGGTGATTCTTGAGATCGACGGGGCATTAACGAACTATTCAGCGTGAATCTCAGGAACAGAATAGAAATTGACGTCCCCCTCACTGTTTCCGGTTGCGAGCGTTTTTCCATCAGGCGAAAAAGCAACTGCAGTGGCACCCCAATAGTCGTCGTTGTCTTTCACAGTGGCGTCATCCCTGATTGTTTTAATTAACTCACCCGCTTCGATATCCCAAATCATAGTCAAACCTTGATCTTGGTCGTCTGGTGTTTCGGTACAAGCCGCTAGTAAACGAGCATCGGGAGACAGGGCGATTCCACAGATCACGACATCACCGGCATTGAACGTTCGGTATAGGGACCCGTCATTGATGTCCCAAATCGAAATGACATCTCCACAGCAAAACTGGGTCGTCGCAATTCTTGTTTTGGCGTGTGCCATCTGGATGGATTCGGTCGTACGAAGCAAACAGCGGCTTTGCTCCGATTGACTGGCAATATCGTAAATGGAGAGGTAACGACTATTGTCCACCCCTGTCACTTGAATTGCCAACAGGCGTCCATCAGCAACAAAACCAATCGGCCACATATCAAGGCCGTCTGCGGACAACTCCGCGCGCTTCTCGCTCGTCTCCACTTCCTTCACGACCACTTGATCATTGCCGGCCCTGACAGCGACATGACGGCCGTCGGGCGAAATCACGCGGGGATCCTCTATGGGGAAACGTTCCGGTTTCAGTTTGTGGATGTTCCAGCGAACGACTTCGTTGCCTCCCATCACATGGATGCACTCGCCGTCTGGGGTAAAATAAAGGGGCGCATATCCGACCATGGCATCAATCGTGAGCGAAGCCTGGTCGACCCAACTCTCGCGACCCAAGCCATAGTCTTTGGGTTCCCAAATACGAACTGTTCCCGGCGGATTTTCGAATAACGGTGAAACCCGCCAGCTGCTCGGATGTTGCGGGTAGTGCGTGCTTGCCAATTTCTTACCGTCTGGCGAGAAGGCCAGCGAATCAACCGCAAATGCACCGGCTGAGGCCGAGCCGTGAATCGCCCAGCCATCGTCGTCCTGAATGGCTCCATCCATGTCGATTTGCGAGGCACATCCAGCAAACGTTGCGAGGCACAGTGCCATCGCCAGCCCGGCATATGAAATCCGTTTCATCGAGAACGGCTCCTGAAAACGATTGCGATTCGCTGAAAACGTTATCCGAACCCTGAAACGGCAGCAATAGCGACTTGTTGGATAGCGGCGTGACCGACGATGATGTCGTTTCGGAAATTTTGGCGGCGTTGGTGGATTGTGCGTTACCCCCCGGCAAAGCCGGGGGCTGAAAGCAAACGCGCGCAATCCACATTTCCATCAGCCCCCGGCTTTGCCGGGGGGGGCGTGCCGATTACGGACCGGGCACGGCCGACACCGGTAATTCAAAATAAAACACGCGGTTTTGATCCAACGGGCCGTCGATTTCTTCTTTGGGGATCAATAACCGGTCGCCCAGGATTGTGCGGCTTTTGATTGTGCCGTCGGGGGCGGTGACTAAAAATTCTGCGGGATGCACGAAGACGATGTATTTGCCGTTTTGTCGTGAACGGCTTTGCACGATCGGGTCGTTTCGCCGGGGGCCGAACATGCCGCCGGAGGGGCAGATCAAAAACTCCGCGCCGTTCTCATTGAAGCGGCCGACGATGGATTGTTCCGTTCGGTCAGCGCAGATCATCAGGCCGGTTTTGCCGAAGGGGGAATCGAACACCAACGACCGATCGCCGGGAGTGTTGCGGACCAATTCGTGTTGCAGTTTTTGCTTGCGGTATTTTCCTACCAGTTCACCTTCGGGATTGATGAACACAGCCGTGTTGTACCGTTTGTCGCCGTCGGCTTCCATCATGCCGGCGACGAGATGAATATCCAATTCGTCCGCCAGTGCCGCTAATTTTTTGAAGTATTCGCCATCGGGAATCGGTTCGCCCAGTGCGCGGTATCGGGGGAGCGGAATTGATTTGTCGGCGATGGCGTAACCATCCAGAAACGACTCGGTGGTGACGACAATCTTCGCGCCGCCGGCGGCTGCTTCGCGAATCAATGCCTCGGCCCGTTGGTAATTGGTTTCCTTCTCGGTGCGAATCCATTTGAGCACGATCCCTGCGACGCGAACCGTCGGTTGATCGCTTGTGGAAGCGGCATTTTTTTCGGCGAGACGTTTTTTGATCAGCGGAGCTAAGAACTTGGCTGTTTCATCGCCAATGACATGATAACCGGCCAGATTGGGGTGCCGGTCGCTGAACCAGCCGGGGACGTCTTTGAGGTGTGCATCGTAGCGATTGCCCATCGCAATCACTTGCTGGTCGTAGATCGCTGGGCGGATGAGCAGATGAAATCTCTCCGGAACATTTTTGAGTGGAACGCGGCGATAGGTGAGGGCCTGTGGGCCGGCTGCTTTCAGCTCAGCGGCAAACCGCTCGTGGACATCCAACAATGGAACGTTTTCACTTTCAGCCACCGCGCGGACAATGGTATTGATGTCCTCGTCGCGCTGATCGCGGAAATAGGGAAACGTCGGCATCAGGATTAGTTCAGCGCCGGGATGATCCTGACGTAACCGTGCCATCAGCTCGCGTAGATCGTTGGGAAAATTCTTGGCAAAGTCCTTGCGCTTGCCACGGTCGTTGAGCCCGTAACGAATCAGCACATAATCGAGTCCGGGCAACGGCTTAATGTCGCGGTCATACCGTCCCGATGTGAGGAGTCCGTGGACAAACTCGCCGTCGCGACCTTGGTTGATCACATTTGTGGCGGGGATATCATTGTCCGCTTTGAGCAAATCGCGAATGACATCTTCCAGGTGATGTGCGTTGGGATCGGTTTTGCGACAGATACTGCCAATGCAAGTGCTATCGCCCATCAACAAGATTTGTAGTTTGCCGTCATGATCGGCGCGGGCGGTGGCGGATGCGACGGTGAGGGTGAATAGACAAATACTGGGCAGAATGAGGCGACGGAATAACAGCATGGAATGACTCCGGGATGAGGTAGGCAGTTCCATGCCATGATAACCGGGTGGAAAGCGGTTCGTCCACATTGTTGCTCGTTTGGCAGGTGTTGTTTTGTTCGTAGACGTTCGCTGTCTGATCGAGGACAATCACCGATTGAATCACACTGTGTGCGACGGCGAAGCCGTTGGTTGGAGTGAGGAAAACGTAGGCGGTTGGGATTATGAATACACCGAACGATGATCACTTGCGGACCGAAGGGGACGTGAATTTTTCCGCCGTGCGACAGGAATGGCAGGCGGGGCATCTGAATGAGAAAACCCGATCCATTTTGGATGCGGATGCGCGGGCCTTTCTGCACCAATCGCTCTCCACTCCTTGCCTGAATGCGCTGGAGGGTTGTGAAGGCATTTATCTGATCGACAGTGCTGGTCGGCGGATTATGGACTTTCATGGCAATAGCGCTCATCAAGTTGGTTACGGTCACCCGCGCGTTGTGCAGGCGGTCAAGGATCAACTGGATCAATTACCGTTTTGCCCGCGACGGTACACGAACGAACCATCCATTCAACTGGCGGATAAATTGGCGGAAATGGCGCCGGGTGATTTGAGTAAAGTCCTCTTTGCCCCCGCCGGGACCGCTGCGATCGGCATCGCTTTGAAACTGGCACGTTATGCGACCCGGCGACACAAGACGATTTCGATGTGGGGTTCGTTTCATGGAGCCTCGTTGGATGCGATTTCCGTGGGCGGCGAAGCGCTGTTCCGTGACGGGCTTGGGCCGCTGTTGCCCGGCAGCTTGCACGTCCCTTGGCCGCACGAGGAACAAGACGCGGCAGAGATCGAACGATTGATGGACCAAGAAGGGGACATCGGCGCGGTGATTGCCGAACCGATGCGGTGCACAACCGTCGATGCCCCGTCGGCCGCTTATTGGCGGCGGGTCCGCACGTTGTGTGATGCGCATGGCGCGCTGTTGATCTTCGATGAAATCCCACTCGGACTGGGACGGACAGGGCGATTCTTTTGTTGCGAGCATTTTGGAGTCACGCCCGATGTGTTGGTGATCGGCAAGGGGCTAGGTGGAGGGGTGATGCCGTTGGCGGCCACGATTGCTCGCGCTGATTTGGATATTGCCCCTGATCGCGCCTTGGGGCATTACACGCACGAAAAAAGCCCGTTGGCCGCAGCCGCGGCGCTGGCCACGATTGACGTTATCGAACAAGAAAACCTCGTCGCCCGTGCCCATGCATTAGGACAACACGCGGCTAGTCGTTTGCGTCACCTGCAACAACAAGTTCCCCTGATCAGCGACGTGCGGGTGCTTGGGTTGGCGATCGGGGTTGAATTGTCCCGCGGTGGTGGCAAAGCGAATGCCGAAGCGGAGCGGGCGATGTATGAGTGTTTGACGCGGGGCTTGAGTTTCAAAGTCTCTGACGGCAATGTGCTGACTTTGATGCCTCCGTTGGTGATCAGCAAGGCGGAGTTGGATGCTGCGTTGGATATTGTTGGAGAGGTGTTGCGTGCCTTGTAGGGTGTGGTGAATTTGCGTCAGGGGAGGCTGTTGGTTTTGCGAAAACCCTCACCCCCGGCCCCTCTCCCAGAGGGAGAGGGGGGTATAGGATTGGGGGGTGGCAAGAACACCGGGGCGTTCTTATGGGTGTTGGTGGCTGGATAGAGCGTGTGGTTGGTGGTGGACAGTTCCGGGACTATGGGGTGTGTGTCCCAGTGCGAGGCGATCACGATATCCGAGTCGAGTCCGAGTTGGCGGAGATTACGGCCGCCGTAGCTATTGCGCAATGTGCTTAAAAATGTCTCGGCATCTTTTCCGGCTGATTCCCACAGTGACATGGCTAGCGTGGTTTGGTCGTCTTTGATTTCTGGACGACTATGCTGCGTCCACAGTGCGGTGGCGATGGCTCCGGCGCAGAGGGCGTCTTCGACGGTGACCTCGCCGTTTGTGCCGGCGCAGATGAAACGCACCGGGCGTCCGTCGCGAATCAATACGTCGAGTAGCGCATTGAGATTCGCGAAACACCCAATCACAATGCGCTCGGCAGCAGCAACGGCGTCGATTGCCGCGGTCCCGTTGGTGGTGGTGAAGATGATCGTCTTACCGGCAATTCGCTCAGCCGTGTATTTTGCGGGGGAATTGTCTAAATCGAAACCTGCGATCATCGTCCCCTGCCGCTCGCCTCCTAGTAGGATTTCCTTGTCAGCGAGTTGTGTCGCCAGTTGCCGAGCAGCGTCGACGGTCGCGCAAGGAACGACTGCTTCAGCGCCGACGTCAAGTGCGGTGGTAATCGTCGTCGACGCCCGTAACAAGTCGATCACGACGGCGACAGATCCTGTGAGCAAATCTTGGTCGAGCATCTGCGGCAAGAGGTGGACGGAGAACGGGAGCGCTGTATTGGCGGTGGGAGTATCCATTCTCTTAGCTGCCTCCCAACACCGTGCGGAGTCGCCGCAAGGCGCGTACGTACCGCATTCCGGCGGCTGGTTGGCTGAGGTCCAGTGCCTGCGCGACTTCGCTGTTGGAAAGTTGTTCGATATGCCGCATCAACATGATCTCACGGTCATCTTCGTCTAACTCATCCAGGGCGGCCAAGAAGCGCTCCTGCAATTCCCGTCGAATTGTGGCGGCGGCCGGGGTGAGTTCTTGGTCTCGTAATTGGGCGGCCAGATCGAGGCTCGATTGATCGCCCGTCCCCAGGCGGTGCATGGGTTGTTCGCGGTCGACGCTGCGCCGCTCGGCGACGCGGTGTTTGCGATGCGCGTCGATCATGTGGTCCTTGGCCAGATGCCGCAGCCAAAGGTGAAAGGGCATCTTGGGGTCGTCCAGATAACGTGTTAGCCGGCGACTAGCTTCCAACAGCACATCCTGTACGACGTCGCTGGCATCGACGCGCTGCGCTAACTTGCGATCCAACCGCAGGCGAACCATCTGCCGTAGCGCCTCGCGATGCCGATCCAGCAATTGCCCCACGGCAGCGGAATCACCTTGTTGGGCGCCGCGCAGCAGTTCTTGTGTTTGGTCGGAATCGGGCCACATTGTTAGGCTTGAGGCTTGAGGGGACAGGCTTGAGGGTTGGGGATTTGATTGCTGTTGGACAGCTCGGGAGTTGCATTGGCATGGCCAGTGGTACCCAAATTACAATAATACCTGTAGAAATTGCTGGTTAATGGTCGGCGGTGACCATTGATTCTTTGTTTGCCGAGGGGAGCGGATTGACGGGGGCGTCGTAGGCGCCGAAATCGTTGAAACAGAAACGCTTGACCAAACGATAGATTAGGTTTTTCTCTGGAATCTCAACGGCGGGATTGTACTGTGAGGTGCGGTTTTCCATCGCCTGCAATTCTGCCAGCGCGGTTTGCCGGACAGTGGCATCCTTGGCGCCATGTAGGACGACTAATTCCTCCAACAAGTCGGGCCGCTCCAGTACGATACAACCGCGCGTCGATGAGGCGGCGAGTTGGCGGAAATCCTGTAGGAAATCCGATTCGCGGAAGACGTCCCGAATGTGCCGCTCGTCGTGGATCGATTCTTTGGAAAACTGCACGATCGGACAGGGTTCGATATCGCCCCAGGGATTGATGTGGTGGCTGATCCCGGTTGCCGCCGGGCAGAGCGCGCGGCCTTCTCCGTCGTAATAGGCATCGATGACGCCAATCGGTTTTGTCGCCCGCGTCTCGACCACGAATTTGCGAATGCGGGTTTGTTGTTCGGGCGTGAGCGCCATATCCGGTTCGGGATCGGGACCCATCGGGCGATAGACGTGATACCAGGTGTACATCACACCCATCTCGATGAGTCGGTCGACCCATGCGTCGGTCACTAAGTCATCGATGTTGGTTTGGCAGACGGAGGTGCAAACGCCGGTGAGCAGTTTGTTGTTCACACAGTTTTCAATGCCCTGCATCGTCTTGCTGAGCACGTCTTTGCGGCCGCGGCGTTCGTCGCTGACGATTTCTGTTCCCTCGACGCTGATCAGCGGCGTGACATTGCCCAGTTTGCGAAGCCGCTTTGCTTTTTCATCGGTGATGAATTGGCCGTTGGTGAAGACTTGGAAATAGCAATCGGGATGTTGCTCGAGGATGTCGAACAATTCCGGATGCATGAACGGTTCGCCGCCGACGATGCCGAAAAAGCTGTTGCCGACCTCTTTGGCTTCGGTGATTAGCCGGTTCATAGCCGTCAGATCGATGGTCTGCTGTTTGGCAGCCACGTCGACCCAACAGCCTTGGCAGCGGAGGTTGCAACTGTTGATGATCGAGACGTACAAGAATGGCGGAAAATATTCGCCCCGTTTGAGCCGCTGTTTAAATTTGTAGACGCTGCGCAGTCCTTTAAAACCCATGTTGTACATGAGTTTCCACAACAGCCGCTTGTCGGTTTCGAACAAGGCGCGTTTGGCCATTCGCAGGTACATCAACAACGTCCTCTCAGATGGAAGTGTAGGTCCGGTTATCCCGGACGATTGTGTCAGCGACCGGCATGAAAACCGGACCTAGCTCGGAGAGCCTTCGTCAGCCAACAGCGGCCGGTGGAACCGACCCTACTTAGCCTCTATCGTAACGCTCGGGGGATTGTTTAGCCACAGATTCCTACGGAATTCACATGGTTACGCAGTCGCCTTGCTGGCAAGTCCCGAATCGAACGCTAGCGGTTGGAATTGACGAGAAAGCGAATCGGACTGTGGGTTAGGCAAACCGCAACAAAAAATCCCCGCCACGGACGAATCCGAGACGGGGCGGTTGAAGTTGAAATTTCTCATGACGCGGGACGTATTACGAGTGGAATACGTTCTGGGTCGTGTCCCCTTCGGCACTGTTGAAGCCGTAGAGGTATTGTTGCAGCAACCAGTAACCGGAGGTTCCCAGCGGCTTGTAGTGGCGGACGAAGACGTCTGAACCGCTACCACCGTAAATCGAGTCGTACACGCCTCCGACGGGATCGTAACCACCATCGAGGTAGTCGTCGCCGGCTTGACCGGACAGTGTGTCCCGGCCGGTTCCGCCGTAGAGGTCATCGTCGTCGTTTCCGCCGTACATGGCGTCATTTCCGGCGTCGCCATAGAGGCGGTCCTCACCATTCGAACCCCACATGCGGTCGTCACCGTTTCCACCGCGGACGTAGTCGTTGCCGTCGTTGCCGACGAGTTGATCGTTTCCATTATCACCGTAGATCGAATCGTCGCCGTCTTGGCCCCACAGTGAGTCGACTCCATCGCCGCCCCGCATGTAGTCGTTGCCGGCTTGGCCCAGCATGTAGTCATTACCGTCTTGGCCGTACATGTAGTCGCGGTCGTTTCCGCCATACAGACGATCGTTGTCATTGCCACCGTACATCCAATCGACCCCGGAATCGCCATAGATGCGATCGGCGCCATCATGACCGTACATCGAGTCGTTGCCCGTTCCGCCTCGCATATAGTCGTTTCCGTCACGGCCATAGATGCGGTCGTTTCCGGCATCGCCGTACAGATAGTCATTCCCAGCGCCACCGTCGACGGTGTCGTTGTTATTTCCACCGTACATCACGTCGCTGCCGGCTTCGCCACGCATATTGTCGTTTCCGTTTCCGCCATACATGCGGTCGTTACCGTTCCCACCATACATATTGTCATTGTCGTTGTCGCCGTAGATGCGATCGTCGCCGTCGCTACCGTAAAGATTGTCGTTACCGTTTCCGCCGCGAACGGTGTCGTTACCCGCTTGGCCGTCGATGAAGTCGTTGCCGTTGTTGCCCACCAACGAATCGTTGCCGGTTCCACCGTACAAATTGTCGGATTGTGATCCACCGAAGATCGTGTCATTTCCGGCTCCACCATCGGCCGTCATGCTGATGTCGGTGTTGTTGATGACGGTGTCGTTACCATCTTTGGCATCGACGACAATCGAGTCGACGTCGTCGAAGTCGTAGTCGCGGTCTTCAATGACATCACCGTCGGCATCGCGGATGACGACGAGGACTTCATCGATTTCGCCATCGTCATAGGTATAAGAGATTTCAATCGTGTCGTCTTCGTTGGTGCCCTCGATTTCGAGTACACCATCATCAAGATCGATGTCCGCCGCCATCAACCGGCGGTCTTCCAGTGCTTCGAATTTCATTTTGCGTTTGTTTGGGAGAGTCATTTCGTGTTCGCCTTTTCGTTGGAACGGTGTGTTTGAAAAAATGGTCCAATACTCTGTGAAGCGAAACCGGTGGCGAACTGTTACACAGATATTGCAAGAAAAAATGTGGGCCGCAGAAATTCGTGCAGAGCGTGCCGTGGGCAGCAGCATCGTGCGGAAAAGCAGCTGTCTCAATTCGATTCGCGATTCGCCCCGTCGGTTTTGAGAGCAAAAAATCTCGTAGCAAAATTGGGGAATCGCCGTTGACGTGAAAGAAAGAACTACTTATCGTTCGCCGCTCTTCACTTGGGGGACCCCAGGCTCCGGTGACTGGCCGCGTTTTTTCTTCGAAAACAGAGCCGCCGTCACATCAGCCTTCCCCGCCGAACACTTCCTCTCAAGATCCACTTCAAGTTTTCAGAATCGTGCATCCATTCCGGTGTTGTTCGCGTGACCGTTGTGTCAGGACGAACGGATTGGAAAACCATGCTATTGAGATAATCCTTAGCCGTCTGACCGTTTCCCGAATGAACTGCAGACGGCCCGACCCGACCTCACAGCCTCTTCTCGTGACCCGTCACGATCCATGAACTGGGCAACCACCAATCCCCTGGGGATTGTGCGAAGTCCATGATGGGTAACCTGAGAATGGAACCGGGCTGTGCCACTTCGTTCCGCAAAGGACTGCGTTATGAGACAATTGCTTTTGACCGTTGTCGGAATTTTTTCGTTGACCATGGCAGCCGGGTGCTGCTGTTGGAGCAACCCTTGCAACTCCTGTAGCAGCCCGTGCAGCACCGGCAACTGCGGTCCTGGTGGCTGCGGCGTACAACAATACGGACAACCGTACAACAGTGGCGCCTATTTTGGTCCGGCGTCGCCTCAAACGGCCTATGCGCCGCTGCAGCCCATTCCGATGACAGCCGTTGGTCCGGTGGAATCGCTGCCGACCTATCGCTAAGCCGACTACGCGATCGAAGCGTTGAGCGATGGCCTGACCTTCGATATCTTGGTTTTGCGGGAATCCCGCCTTTGTTCGTTGATTCATTCGCCGAGGGGTGATGTACTCGACGACAGGGGCGGTACGTCCTATAATTCAACCTTGGTTTTTGTCTACGGTTGGAATGGGGACGTGTCGGTTCATGGAAATTGTTAAGTATCCGCATCCTGCATTGCGGTGGAAATCATCGCCCGTTCAGGCCATCAACGCCGAATTGCGGTCTACGGTCCGCGAGATGTTCGAGTTGATGTATGAAGCCAACGGCATCGGATTGGCCGCCAATCAAGTGGCGCTGCCGATACGGCTGTTCGTGCTGAATCTCCTGGCCGATCCGGCGGAGAAGGAAGAAGAATACGTCTTCATCAATCCGGAAATCATCCGCCGCAAGGGAAACCAGGAAGCCGAAGAAGGCTGCCTGAGCATGCCCAATCTTTATGGCGATGTCCGCCGCGCTGGAGAAATTGTGGTCCAAGCGTACGGTTTGGACGGGCAAGGCTTTGAACTGACCGTTGACGAGTTGGCCAGCCGCGCGATTCAGCACGAAACGGATCATCTCGATGGGGTCCTGTTCACCGACCGCATGACCGAAGCAGCCCGACGCGAAATCGATCCGATGTTGACTGATTTTGAAACGCTGTTCCGTCGCCAACAGGAACAGGGAAAATTCCCGTCTGACGCTGAAATCCAGCAGCAACTCCAGGAACGGACTCCGTAAGTGGAGGGGATGCGCGGATGACAAGGTTACGATTGGCCATGATGGGAACAGGCGCATTTGCGGTTCCCACCTTCGCAGGCTTATACGACACGCCGCACGACGTTGTGGCGCTCTACACACAACCCGCGCGCACCGGTCGCGGGCATCATAAACACGTGCGCAATCCAATGGTCGAACTGGCTGAAGCGCACGATACCCCAGTCCTGCGACCGGCAAAAGTCAACACACCTGAGTCGTTGGACGAGATGGCCGAGTTGCAGCTCGATCTGTTGGTCGTGGCGGCGTATGGACAAATCCTCTCGGCTAAGCTGTTAGACACCCCACGACTTGGCGCGGTGAATGTGCATGCCTCGCTACTACCGAAATACCGCGGCGCTGCTCCGGTGAACTATGCGATTCTTAGAGGCGAAACGGAAACGGGTGTGACGATTTTCCAGATCGAACCGAGCCTCGACTCCGGACCGATCTTGGGAATGGAGTCGCTGACGATCGGCACGGAAGAAACGGCCGGGGAATTGGAACCGCGACTCGCGCAACTCAGCGTGCCGTTGGCTCAGCGCGTCATCAGCGAATTGGCGGCCGGCACCACGAATCCGCTTGTCCAAGACGAAGCCACTGCGACGTTAGCGCCAAAGATGAAAAAAGAGCAGGGAGCGATTGACTGGACGCGTTCGGCTGACGAAGTCGACTGGCACATTCGCGCCATGCAACCTTGGCCCAAGCCGTTCACGTTTTGGCATCGCTCTGAAGGAAAACCGCTGCGGTTGGTCGTGCCGCATGTTCGCAAAATCGACGCCCGCTCAGCCGAATTGCCAGGCACAGTCCTGGAAAACGACGAAGGCGGATTGTGGATTCAAACCGGAAGTGACGTGGTAGAGATTGTGGAAATCCAGCCCGAGGGCAAACGTGCCATGTCCGCCGACGATTTTCTCCGCGGCCACAGCGTCCCCGCCGGCGAGCGTTTCGGGCCGCTGGAGTAAGCCGCCGTAAAGCGTCTGCAAGGGGTGAGGCGTGAGGGTTAGGTTTTAGACTGTAGACCGTAGACTATAGGGTTGGTCAGTAAATGCTGTTTGGCATGGCATGTGTATGTACTGGCCGCTGGTGAGGCGTGTGGCGTTGTAGCGATGGCTCAAGCCTTGGCAGCGAGAATCCCCGTGAAACGGGGATGGAAATGGCGGGCGGCTACTGCATACCCCGTCGTAAACGACGGGGCTGATACCGCTGCGCGGAAAACGCCGGTGAACCGGCGTCATTTACGCCACTCGCAAGGCTTGAGGCGTGAGGGGACAGGCGTGAGGTGGGCTGTAGGCTATAGACCGTAGACTTTAGGGTTGGTCGATGGCTGCCGTTTGGCGCGGCGTGCGTACGTTCTGGCCACCGGCCACTGGCCACTCCCTTCAACTCGCTAAACCAAAAACACCCACGTCAGCAACAGCGAGAGCGGAAACAGGACCGCGCAACTGTAGGCCATGTAGCCGAAGAAGCTGGGCATGCGGACGTTGTTCTTTTCGGCGATCGACTTGACCATGAAGTTCGGTCCGTTGCCGATGTAGGTCATGGCTCCCATGAAGACCGCTCCGAGGCTGATGGCGATGAGCGAAGGCTCAGCCACGCCTGCGACGGTGGTGGCGTCGGTGGGGATTGTCTTGGCTGTTTCGAAGAAGACGACGTAGGTCGGGGCATTGTCTAAGAAACTGGAGAGCAACCCGGTCCCCCAATAGAACTGCCACGATTTGTCGATGCCCAAGGAGGGACCATAGGTGTGCAGAATCTGAATCGGCGCCTGCATGCAGATGAAAATACCAATGAACAGCGCCGCCACTTCGACGATGGCGTCGTAGTTGAACGAGTTTTGTTTCCGAATCGCTGCCGATGTTGAGAGCAACGATAGACCGGTCAGCGCCAGCATGACGATTTCGCGAAAATAAACCGGTGCGTGATAGTGCGTGCCGGGGACCGCTTTCGACGGATCGAGCAGTGCGACGCAGAAGATGACGCCAAACAACCACAGGAAATTGATTCCGCCTCGAATGGCGAATGGCTGCGGACGCTCGGGACGGGTTTCCACGGCGGAGCGATCTTCATGACGGAACCGCCATGTGTCCCAAAGATAATACACGACCAGCAGAGAGCCGTTCATGGCCAACCATTGCGGCCATAGCTTGAGTGTCCAAAAGAAATCTACGCCGCGCAAGAATCCTAAAAACAACGGCGGATCACCAATCGGTAACAGGCAGCCGCCGGTGTTACATGCAGCGAAGATGAAAAAGACGACGGTATGCACCACGTATTTGCGGTTGGCATTGGCTTTGAGCAGCGGGCGGATCATTAACATGGCAGCACCGGTGGTCCCGATCAGACTGGCCATCAAAGCGCCGACGGCAATAAAGCCGGTATTCAACTTCGGGCGTCCGACCAGATGTCCCTCGATGGCGATGCCGCCGCTGATGACATACAGGCTGAACAGCAAGACGATGAACGGGATGTATTCCACAAGCATCGCGTTTTTCAGTACTGTGAGCGCCGCACCCCAACCGGGGGCGGACATCTCATGCGAGGTGTGATCCAACACACCGTGGCCATAGATAAACGCAAAATACAACAGTGTCAGCGCCCCGCAGCCCACAGCGACCAACAGGCGATTGTGATTGTGTTCCCACCACTCTTCGGAGAAATGAAACAACGGCAACAGGGCGATGCACAGTAACAAACCGGCGAACGGAATGATGCTATAGGCAGCCGGCGGGGGTGCTTCATGCGTGGCGTGCTCCGCATGAGCGGCGGTCGCGTCGTGTGCCGCTTCCACCCCATGATGCACCGCGGTTACGGTTGCGACCGATTGAAACTGCCACAGGCCATAGCAAATCGCCATACCGACAATGGCACCTACGACCCAACGTCGGGTGAGTTCTTGTTGTCCACCCGGGACTGCGGTGATTTCCATGATTCTGACTTTCCAACAATTGCAAGGCGCCCGATTTAACGGGGATCCGCCGGGGCAATTCCACATGAGGGGGAGGGAACGGAGTCCGTTGTTTGATTCGTCGTAGGACTGGAAGCGAAGAATTCCGAACAGATGACGTCCGTGCGACTCGTCGCATAAGCCTCCAATGCGCATTGCAATTCGACCCTGCTCAAGATGTCCTGAGATGCGATTGCTTGGAGCAACGCACTGGGGTCTTCTCGCTGCAGGATCAACAGATCGACGAGTTGGTCTTCGCTGAGTAAATCCAATCGCAGGGCGACCTCGCCGAATCTCTCGCCGGTGCATTCTTGCTCGGCAAGAATCGTTTGAACGTCAACGGACCGCAGCACTTTGCAGGAGACGGCTAATTGGCCGATCTGCGCTTTTTGGCCGGTCACCTGCAGCAATGCTCGCGAGACGACGGGAATATCCAATATCTGGTTCGCAACGAGCCAGCGGCTGAAACGATTATTGGTGACAAGTTGTTCCAACCGGGCTGAGGATTCGCAGATCAGCGAACGAACTTGCGAACGGTTGCCGCCTGCATGTTTTGATTTGTACATCTCTTGGTCGGCGGCGGCGATCACACGGTCTCCGACATCGACACAACTTCGTCCGGGAATATCTAAGGCGGCTCCCAGGCTGACACAGATGGTCAAAGGGCAACCGTCAATTTCAAATTGCTCAGTTTCGATTCGCAAGCGGATCCGTTCAGCCAGTTTTTCCAATCCCTTAAGAGTGGGATTGCTGACCAACACAACGAATTCGTCACCCCCATACCGAGCGAGGATGTCATCGGGCCGTAAAACTTCAAGAAATGCAGCCGCCACTTGTTTTAAAATTTGATCACCAAATTGGTGCCCATAGGTGTCGTTTGCCTGTTTGAATTGGTCAATATCGCAGAAGATCAACCCCAGTGGATGAGCGGTTTGTACGCAACGCCCGACTTCGGTATCCAAGGCATCCTCAAAGTAGGCTCGGTTGAAAGCGGTGGTGAGCCGATCGTACTGAGATTGCTGCTGCAATTCGTGATGCTGGGATTCCAAGTCGTGTTTGGCTTGAACGGCCGCTTCGTGCCGTGCCGTCGCATGCAGGTTGGCCACGCTTTCTTGCATCACAAGATTCGCCAATTGTTCGCTGGCTTGGGCCATCAATTCGGCAGGGTCCTCGAGTTGATTGGCTTGAGCCGAAAACTGATCGGCGACGTCCTCGATGCGCGCACGCACCTCATTGAGGAATTCTTCTAACTCCTGTTCATCCATTTCATAATCGTGGGCGGCACGTTTTTGCAGTCGCTCATAAGCGATGCCTAAACTGTTGGCACAAAAGAAATCGCCCACACAGGCGGCGAGTGCCAATGCGCGCTCTTGGGAATGGGTCGCAGGATCCTCTGATGTTTCCGGTTCTTCGACCGCCGCATGATGAGAGCCAATGAACTTCCAGAGCGTTTCAGGCAATTCCCACGTTTCGGCCAACTTGACACCGATTTCCATATGGTCGAAGCCCAGTTGTTCGCGTTCGATTTCGTAGAGATCGCGCGACTGCGTGGCAGCTGTGGTCATTACCGCCTGATATTCGTCGGGAATCGCCTTGAGCATCGCCAATTGGCCCAGATCGAGCAGCAGGCCAGCTAAGAACAGTTCTGATTCCATCCGTTGTTTGGCACGCCGTCCCAAAGTTTCTGCCGCAGTGGCTTGGACGACGGATTGCAACCAATACCGCGCGTAATATTCTGACAACGGCCCGGTTGTGGATGCGTGTTGGGACAAATAGAAACTCAGCGCCAACGATGTGACGTAGGTGCCACCCAGCAAGCTAACGGCCCGTTCCAGTGAAGTGACTTGCGAGGAAACTCCGAAGAACGTGGAGTTGACCGCCTTGAGGATTTTGGCCGAGATCGCCGGATCGTTTCGGACCAACGCTTGCACTTCAGCGATGCCCGCTTCAGGATCATTTCTCAGCTTGAGCAATTCGACCGCAACTGACGGCAATGTCGGCAGATGTTTGGATGTCCAGATTGTTTCGGGATCGATCATCGTCTCGACCGGATGTATGGGGATTTTTTGGGGGGGAGCAAGCCGTTCAATTTTCGAAGGGTCGATTGAACGTTTCGTCGTCGCTGGAAAACCGCAATACAGGACCACTTCGCTGGAAGTCGTCCAAGACGTCGATGTCGGGTAGGTGGATTCGGGAGGCTGTTTTGGCAGGACTTTAACGATGGTGGGGTAGCGCAAAGCAAGATTCAGGATCCGCGACAAATGAGTCGCGGACAGGTGGGACTGTTACTCGTCAATGCACGGGTTTGGTGAAACCCACCTCGATGGTAAACGGTCCCAGGTCGCTGTCGAATGAAATACAAATCGGAACGACATCGGACGGATAGTGCACGACGTGCCCGGCACCGGTGACGACGTTCGGGATGCTTAACGACAATTCCAACTGTGCCAAGTGCGCTTTGGCAGCTCCGGCTATCATGTTGGCCAATTCGCCAATTGCGTCGCAAACTTCATTGTTGACTTCATCGGTTTTGATGCCGACCAATTGATCCAGGACGGAAAATGACATCTCTTTGCCGAAACTCAATACGAACGTCCCTTGGACGAGGCCGGTCAATCCAATCACAGCACTCACTTCATGCTCGGGCGTCACTTGCGTCTTGAGTTTGAGGCCGGTCCGAGCTACCGATGCCCCCAACATCATTTCAAAAACGTTTTTGGTCGAAGTAATCACCGGATTGATGTAGTCGACGTCCGACGCCATTTTTTGTTCAACAGCCGCACTCATGGTGACTTTCCTCAAGGGGGGGCAATATCCAGGCGGATTTGACATCAAGACGAAGCGAATCTCCGACCTCTTCGAGAGAGCTCGCCGACCTCTACGCCGGTCGGAAATTGAGAATCTATCGCCACTATAGGTCAAGAATTGCGAAGAGTCGGGCACTATATTGCACGACGTTGCCAATTTCTCAGTCAGGCGATGAGAAATTAGGCGCGGTTTTAACAGCCGTAGGGGTCATTCCGTCAAAACGAGCGGACGAGCCGGATGACTGCATGGATTCGACACAGCAGAGCGCGCAGCCTGAAGTGACTGTACATTGCGTGGGGCGCGGAGATGGCTCTGAGCCGGTTTTGAGGAACAGCGCGATTCAACCGGTCGAACGATCAGACCGTTAGCGGTCTGGATCAGCGATTCGTCGCAAGTAGATCGCCAGGTGCATCTCAGTTTTGAGCAACCGTTGCCATACCGCGGCGGGGACTTCGATCCGTGGTTGCTCGCCGCCTCCGGTACGTTCTTCGGCATTCTCTAGCACGGCTGCGATTTGATCGTGGACATAGGCCAAGACGTCCGACACCAACGCTGCATGTACCGGTCGCATGTCGCGCGGGATCTCGGGGGGACCTTGCGGAAACAACTCCCCATCCGCCCGCGTGCTGCCGACTGCATCGGATTGATCTTCGCCGTGCAGCGACATGGTGTGTGAATCGGATGACAGAACTCCGCTGTTGAGTAGTTCGTCCCGCGTCTGTTGTATCGAGATTTCTTCTTCACTACCGAAGATCAACAACGAACGTCCGACAGCGACCAGATCACCGACTTGGAGCACGCGCATGTGCATCGGGTGCCCATTGACACGCGTGCCGTTGGTGCTGTCTAAATCGGTTAAAATAAACCGGCCGTCGTCGTCTTGAATTTTGACGTGAAATCGGCTCACGCTTTCGTCATTGAGACGAATGGTATTGTCGTCCTCACGGCCGATCGTGACCGGCGTGGGCAAATCTGCGTAGACCGATCCTTTCTCCAGACCGCTCACAACTTGAAATGTCACCATGGCCATGCAGCACGCTTTTGTAGAGAGTCTTGCCAACGTGGTTGCGTCGTGATGTCCCAGGATACGAGCGAGGCAAAATGGTTATCGAGAATGGCTCGCTGAGAACCAAACCTTTGAGCCATTCGACAACTGACCTCCGCCTGGGAACGCAATCAGGAGAATTGCGGATCAGGAAAAATCCGCCGCATAAACCAACTTGTAACATGGTAACGCGCTGAGCGTCAAGAACTTCTCCTCGCGCACGCCCGGTTACACACGGGGCGTTAGTTCAGTGAGGCGGCCCAATTCAGGATGTCTGGGTCGTTATAAGTCTGGCCGATCGCATCCGAGACAGACTTGACCACCTCAATTTTTGTGACCGGTTTGGCCAAAACCGAATAGGCCTCCGCCTGCTCGGCGTCGCGGCGCAAATCGTCCGTTGCATCGGCGGTGATGATAATACATGGCAGCAATTCGTGCAGCGATTTGACAATCCGCACCGTTTCCAACCCGGTGAGGACTTCCATATGCATATCCAACAACACTAAGTCGACGTGTTGCTCTTGCACAATATCGATTGCCTCTTCGCCCGATTCCGCCTCGACCAAGCTAAACCGCAGCTCAAATATTGAGCGGAGTGCCTCGCGAAAATGCGGATCGTCATCGGCGATCAACAATTCATAAGGACGGTTGCCTCGACGTCTCACAGGAACCTCCTTTGATTCCAACGATCAAACATCACACGAAATTCTGCGCAAACAATCCCTCCGGGACTGATGCCTGACTCCCTTAACAGCAACAACAATGCCAACAGGCTGCAAATCAATGGCGATTCCCTAAGTGTCACTGTCATAGGGTGTTCCGAAATTGGCTTGCAAGCCGGGTCATCGATTGTACCAGATGAATACGTCCGAAATCGAGATGAATTTACAACCGGCATTGCCCAAACTGTCAGAACGGCAGGTTTTTTAAGTCGCCAAAATGGCCAAGAAAGCCGTAAAACAGGGGCACACGTCTCCTGGGTTGCTGTTATTTCAGTGTTTCCAAATACGCCAGCAGGTCTCGAAATTCGCGAACTGTTAATTGGTCCTGGAGTTTTTCGGGCATGATTGACGTTTTTTGAGGCACCCGTTCGTCGATTTTGTTGCTCGATAACTCCAAGATATTCCCCTGGGTATCGCCAATCGTCACCGTGCCCTCACGGTCCTGGGCCAGGATTAACCCGCTGTGGACTTTGCCATCCTGCATGACGAATGACCAGCCGGAGAATTGGGGAGCGATCTCGGCGCTCGGTTCCAGGATCGACTGCACCAGTTTGTCCCGCTTAAGCGTGCCGGCGACTTTGGAGAGTTCCGGGCCGATTTGCCCGCCGCGGCCGTTGACCGTGTGACAGCGATAGCAACCCGCTCCGCCGGAGTGAAAAAACACCCGCCGCCCCGCATCCGCATCCCCCGGTTGCTCAAGCAGCTTTTGCCATTCCTCAATGGATTGCGGCCGCTTAGTACGCAAGGCGGCGTTCCGTGGCACGTTTTGTCCGCCGGCTTTTAGCGCGCGTTTGAGTTGATCCGCCAATTCGCGATCGTCATCGGTTACATCGTCGCCTTTCGAGCTTATCAACGATGTCGATAAATCGGTCAGCGCCGTGTTGAGCTCCGCGTTGAAATCCTGCGGCGGTATTTTGCGGACCGCTCGTAGGGCTTCGATTTGCAGGGCGCGATCTTCGGAACTCAATAGCGACGTCAACAGCTCGCGCGATGCGGCATCGATGGGTTGAGCAGCCAATCCGACTAGTGCCTCAGCTCGCAGATTGGTCTCCAGGTTTTCGTCACGCGCGATGCCTGCCAACAATTGGGTGGCGGTCGGAATGGAGGAGGCTTGTAAGGTGCGGACCGTTTCCAAGCTGAGCACCGGATCGGCGACCGCTAATAAATCGTTGAACAGTTTGTCATTCAACCCGGCATGGGCCGGATCGAGCGCCCGCAAGGCCCGCGCCCGCAACTGTGGTTTTTGTTGGGGGTCGGTGACGAGTTGCAGCACATATTGCGAGCCGTCGATTTCGTTTTTGATTTTCGTTTTGAAATCACCGTCACGCTCCACGCCATCCAAAATCGCTAGTGCCGCCAGCGTGGCTTCGAACAGATCGGTGGAAAGATTGCCATCGGTCAGCAACTGTTGCAACTGCGGCCGCAGGTCTTGGAAATCCTCCTCGGCGATCCACTGCACGGCGGCGCGTTGGATGTCGGGGGACGGATCGGCGAGGCCCGCTTCGGCGGCGGCTTTG
Source organism: Symmachiella dynata (assembly GCF_007747995.1). Taxonomy (NCBI): domain Bacteria; kingdom Pseudomonadati; phylum Planctomycetota; class Planctomycetia; order Planctomycetales; family Planctomycetaceae; genus Symmachiella; species Symmachiella dynata. The sequence goes on from NZ_CP036276.1 coordinate 7,049,669, forward strand.
AATTTGGGGGCCTTTTGGCGGAGGGCGAGGAAATAGCCGAGGCGGGCGCGCGGTTGCTCTATGACATTGTGGTTTGTCTTTTTGATTAACAACTTTTGTGAAAACTGACTACTTGCGATTTTTATTAAACAGCAAAATACAAATGGATCGTCGTTTAAAAAGACACTGTCATACGTTTCAAGCACCACATAGGAATCAATGTTTTTCTCTTTCGAGTAGTGCCCAGCATCCATTAGTGAAAGCGTCACGAACGGAAACGTCGGATCACTCGATTCAAACATCGTTGATAAAATGTGCCCGTACATATTCATTGGATCGGGGTCTAATAGCGATATCCCAAAATTCAACAAGAATTCACGTGCTGCTTCATCCTGAATTAAGTCATCCCATGAATCGGCACGCTGCAGGTGCTTGTCTAAAACCTGAAATACGGCAGTTGCGGATTCGTCAAACATCCTAGCAATATTTTGATCCCTTGCCTCTTGATTTGGCTGTACCAATTCGTGTTCAGTTGGGGACATTCTGTTCGTCAGCGTCCACACAGCTTCGACTCGGGCACGCGAGGAAAGCTTTAAGTCGGTCATCGACTTTTTCACAGTATTTCGCCCCTCCTCTGTCTCCGCCAATGCCACCGCCGCTGCGCGACGCACTTCAATCCGTTTTGACTTCAGTAACTCCTTTAACTCCGCCACCGGCCGTCCAGGAATTGTCGCGGTGTTGATCACCTCCCGCTGCGGCTCCTCTACCGCCGAGACGCGCCAGATGCGGCCGTGGCCGTGGACCGGGTAGTCCTTGAGGACCCAGTCGGTGAAGTACAAACTGCCGTCCGGCGCGACCGCCAAGCCGACTGGGCGGAAGTTTTCTCCGCCGACGATCAACGGTTCCGCCTTGGAAGTGAACGACGTGCCGCGGGGTTTGAGTTGGAATCGATCGATGCGGTGGTCGCCCCAGGAACCGACTAGCAGCGAGCCGATGTATTCTTCCGGGAAGCCGTCCGATTCGTAAGCGACGATGCCCGAGGGGGCTTCTCCCGTGCCGGCGACCATCGGCAGCGTGCCGGGCAATTCACCATTCCAGGAGGTAAACGGATGCACGCCGCGACGGCCGTTGCGGTAACGATAACCGTAATCACCGCCGCGAATCGTGTGCAACAACCGGCAGGGTGGACGGCTGTCGGGATCGTTGTCGACGGTGAACATGCGGCCGAACGTGTCGAAACAACTGGCGTAGGGGTTCCAAAATCCGGTGGCGAACCGTGTGAGCTTCGAACCGTCGGGGCGACACCGAAAGATGTTCCCCCCTTCGCCGCCCCCGGTCTCGACACTGCCGTCAGTGCCGAACAGTTTGTAATCCGCACCGAGGTTTTCCCCCATGCCGATGTACATCCAGCCGAGTGCGTCAAAGGCGAATCCGGCCAGGCCGTTGTGTGGATAATCGCCCGGCGTGTCGAGATGCAAAATCCGTTCGCGGCTATCGGCCTTGCCGTCGCCATCGGTATCACGAAACAACAAGACTTCTTTCCGCGTCGCGATATAGACCGCCCCGTCGGGCCGCAGGGCGATGCTCATGGTATGCACCAACCCGTCGGTGAAAACGACGATGTCGTCCGCGCGGCCATCGTTGTTCGTGTCGCGCATGATCAAAACGCGGTCGCTGTCGTGCCCTTGGTAATCGCTCGCGCGGTGGTGCGTGTTGCTTTCAATCGCCCACACGCGACCAAGATGGTCGACGTCGATGCCGGTCGGCGTGACGATCTGCGGATGCTCGGCGAACAGTTCAATTTTCAACCGCGGATCGAGCGATTTCGGCGGCGCGTCTTCCGCAGCACCGGCGATCATGGGATACACCGCGATCAGGATAACGGTAGCGAGCAGATTCATGCGAGCGGTCATGCGATTCCTTGTCGTGGATTGTGCGAACGAAATCGAGATTGGATTTTGGCCAGAATGAGATTGTCATGGCGGACGCACCATCAGCATACAAAAGTCTACGCCGAAGGCGTTAGTCATCATAGCCTAGGGTCGCGAACGTAGTGAGCGCACCCTAGGTGGGCGAGGCGATAATGTGTGGCAACCCTGCAGGGGTTGTTCAATCGTGATCGGATCGCATTACGGGGCATGCGATGCGTTGAGAAACCCTTTCAGGGTTTGTGCGCGGGGAGCCTGGGTTCCTAGGGTGGCGCGGCTTCGCCGCTTACCCTAGGCTAGGATGAGCTACCCCTTTGGGGTAGTGATAGGTGTGCGTCGACGTTCATTGGGTATGCTGGTCGCAGGGCCAGGACCGGGTGTCGGCGGAGGTGAGGATTCAGTGGGGATCCAGTCATGGCAAACGCACCACGAACATGCAAACGTGTACGCCCTGCATACGAAAGTCTACGCCGAAGGCGTTCGTCATCATAGCCTAGGGTCGCGAACGTAGTGAGCGCACCGTAGGTGCGTGGGGCGATGATGTGCGGCAACCCTGAAGGGGTTGTTCAATCGTGGTGGGATCGCATTATGGGGCATGCGATGCGTTGAGAAACCCTTTCAGGGTTTGTGCGGGGGCGGGCCTGGGTTCCTAGGGTGGCGCGGCTGCGCCGCTTACCCTAGGCTAGGATGTCTTACCCCTTTGGGGTATGTGCCCGCGGGCGTTGATATTTGGTGGGCGTTGTTTTTTGGTGGGCGTTGATAATTTGCGGACGTTGATATTAATGGGGGTGCCAGCAGGGCCAGGACCGGGTGTCGGCGGACGTGAGGACCCAGTGGGGATCCAGTCATGGCAAACGCACCACGAACATGCAAACGTGTACGCCCTGCATACGAAAGCCTACGCCGAAGGCGTTCGTCATCTTAGCCTAGGGTCGCGAACGTAGTGAGCGCACCCTAGGTGCGCGGGGCGATGATGTGCGGCAACCCTGTAGGGGTTGTTCAATCGTGGTGGGATCACATTACGGGGCATGCGATGCGTTGAGAAACCCTTTCAGGGTTTGTGCGTGGGGGGACCGGGTTCCTAGGGTGGCGCGGCTGCGCCGCTTACCCTAGGCTAGGATGTCTTACCCCTTTGGGGTATTTGCCCGCGGGCGTTGAGCGGCTAGGGCCTGTTGGCGCCTGCTGATACGGCGACGTCGTCGACGATGCCGTTGGTATGCCGGATTTTCACGCGCCAGCGCTTCGTTCCGAAATACTCGCCGCCGGGGCCCAAGTCGCAATCGAGGTACGCGCCGGTTTCATCCGACTTTTTTTCGATTTTGAAACCGTTGTCCGACATCACCTTCTCGGCTTTTTCAATGGGTGTGCCGGGCGGAGTTTGTTCGAGGATCCGCTGCTGCATTTTCTCCACACCGGGCAGACCGGCGTTGCGGAATTCGGCGGGGAGGTCGCTGGTTTGCAGCGGCTTCGGGGTATTGCACCCGGCAATTAGGAACAACGGCAACACGACCGCCAGAATACGTGAGATCATCGGTCACCCTTTTGATAAACACTGGCCGTGCCAGTGACACCCCAATTCATTGATTTTTGGCTGCACTCGATCTGTTTTTTATAACACGCACACGCCGCATCCAGCTTTTTGCCAATTCCCATTCCAGCCGGCAACAATAATGCCCGGCGAACAAATAAGCCGGTACGCCGCAAAACGCCAACCAGGCTAAGGCGGGAACACCGATGGCGACTGAAATGAAACAGGTCAGACCCGTCACGCAAAACAGGCCCGCTAGAAATCGCAGCACCGCCCAGCGGGACATGCCATGGCCCAGCAAACTGTGATGCATGTGTCGTCGATCGCCGTGCCAAACATCCTGTCCGATCAAAGCACGGCGGAGGATGGCCAAGGATGTGTCCAAAATTGGGACCGTCAATAATGCCACTGCGACACCGAGATGCAGTGCATCACCCGGTGCGCGCGGCGCTTGGATTGCTAAATACGACACGGTCATCCCGATCAGCATGCTGCCGGAATCTCCTAAATAGACGCGGGCCGGCGGCAGGTTATAAACCATGAAACCAATCAATGCTCCGGCGTGAATCAACGCCAACAGCGCGATTTCGGTGCGGTCGGTGATCACGGCGATCGCAGCGGCGGCAACTGACAATCCGACACCGGTCAATGATCCCAACCCGTCCATACCGTCTAAAAAGTTGATGGCGTTGATTCCGGAAACCAGCCACAGCACGGTTAGCATTTTTCCGAACATGCCTAGATCCCACACCGTGCCGAACACCCAAATGCGATCAACCGCATCACCGGCCATGACGATCGGTAGCACGGCGATGATTTGTCCGACAAACTTCCAGCGTGGTTTGAGATTGAAGACATCGTCGTATGCGCCGACCAGACAGATGATCAGCGAGGAGAGTAGCACAGGAACCAAGCCCCCGACGGGAACTTCGGTCAAAGCGGCGACGCAAGCAGCTAAGAGAATGGCGACGCAGACTGCCACTCCCCCGAGCGTGGGGACGGGATATTTTTGGCGTTTGCGTTGGCCATCGGGGCGATCCATGGCTCCGGTACGCGCAGCGACAAATCGCACGCCGGGCGTGAGAAATATCGCAGCCATAATTGCAATCACAAACGGGACACTCAGCATCCAGGCATCCATACCTTATGCTTTAGACACCCGCCGGAGCAGGTGTTCAGTCGATCAACGCGGTCAATCCATTCCCGCCGCGCACTACGGCAGGCCCGCGAAAGATAAGGGGTCGAGTGGCGGAGTATAAACGCTCATTAGAAATCGACAAACCCCATTATCGAGATACATTTCATGCTCGAAACGGTTGCGAGATTGGGCGGGCCAATGCGCGCGTTTGCCTTTTGAGACGACGGATTCCTGTTAGGTCACCACTACCGTAGACATGGCGCAGGGCGAAGCAAAGCAGCGGGAAGGGGCGTTTTTAAACCGGAGTTTGGGAACGCGGTGACAAAGGGATGTCAAACGACCTGGGGGCGAACTGGCGTTCGTCCCCAGCCACCCTTCCGTCGCAAAACATTGGCGACGCCAGTGGCACCCTTTTTCGGGCGGGCTCTTAGTCATCTCACTAGGCGGCGCGTGATTGTCGGTGTTGCTGTAATTCATGCACGACCGACCGCAGACCTTCGTCGAGGGTAATCGACGGTGCCCAAGCGACTTCTGTTGACAGCCGCTCGGTCACGGCGGAAATTTCCGGCGGGTTGTCGATGGAGGGTTCGCCGTTTTCGATGGTGGCATTGCCGCGGCCCACGGTTGCCACGAGTCGGGTTGCGATCTCTTCCAAAGTGACCGGTCGGCCTGAGGCGATATTCACCGGGCCGGTTACGTTGCTCTCCAACAATGTGGTGAGCGCGTCTCCGGCGTCATGCACGTGCAAATAATCGCGGACATGCGAGCCATGCCGGCAAATTGCTGATTTGTCGGCGAGCAAAGTTTTCACGGTTGAGGAGACAAAACGCTGATCCGATTCTCCCGGACCGTAAACGTTAAACAAACGGCCCCAGGCGGAACTTAAGCCAGTCGTGCGCGAGTACTCGGCGACCACTTGCTGCAAGGCGTTTTTAGACACTCCGTACAGACTCGTGGGACGTAACGGGGTCGTGATCTCGTCGCAGATTTCGGCGGATTCACCATATTCGGCACAACTGCCGGCGAAGACAGCCCGCTGCCCGCCGCAAGCTGAAAAGCCGCGCAACAATCCTAGGCTGGCCTCGATCCATTGCGCATTACTTGGCGAATTCCAAAACCGGCCATGCGTTGTTTCCCACGCCAAATGCAACAGGTGCGTCGGTTGGATCATCTGTAACATACGGCAGACGTAGTCGCTGTCAAACAGATCGCATTCATGGATCCGCATCCGCGGCGACGGCGCGAAGGGGCCGGTGTAGGTCCGCGAAGCGACATGCACTTCGTAACCATTGCGCAACAAGGCGTGTACGGCATGCCGGCCGATAAAACCTGTTCCGCCGGTCACAAACACAATTTTTTCATCCGTCATAAGAACGCTCCATCGTTTCCGCCACAGCGTGGGTCGCTGCAGTGGTCTCGTACTGAATCTGTCGGTCAAGGACCGGTCCAAAACTTTGGTCACGCTCTGAAATGCAACGAACTGGCAGCGGCCATTCGATGCCGATTGCCGGGTCGTCGTGGCAAAATCCGCGAGCGTGTTGGGGCGAATACGGGTGCCCCATTTGGTAAAACAATTCCGTGTCGGCGGTCAGTGTTTGAAATCCGTGCGCCATTCCACGGGGGATAAACAGCGTGCGACGATTGGCAGCGGTCAATTCCACGGCATGCCAACAGCCGTAGGTTTGCGAGTCGGCGCGGAGGTCGACGATCACGTCATAGGCTGCGCCACGGAGGCAGCAGACTAATTTTTGTTCGGCGTGCGGCGGCACTTGATAGTGCATGCCACGCAAAGTACCGCGACGGCGATTTTGTGACAGGTTGCATTGCACGATGTCGACATCAATACCATGTTCGCGGAGCGTCTCACGACAAAACGTCCGCGCGAAAAATCCGCGCTCATCGCGCCGCAAATCCGGCTGAATGACAAATGCGCCGGCCAAAGGTGTCTCGATTAGATTTATGGCAGCACCTCGACTTCCGGAATCGGCACCACGAATTGTCCGCCCCAGCGGCGGATTTCGGCCAGTTGCTGCGTGATCTCGTCGCGAAGATTCCAGGGAAAGATCACCACATAATCGGGGCGATGCATGTTGATCGCATCTGGATGCAAAATCGGAATCTGCGTGCCGGGAATAAAGTGTTGTTGTTTGCGCGGATTGCGGTCGACGGTGAAGTCGATGAATTCGACATCCACGCCGCAATAATTCAACAGAGTCGTCGCCTTGGCCGGTGCGCCATAACCGGCGACGCGCGCTCCTTTCAACTTCGCATCCAGCAAAAACTGTAACAACGACAATTTCGCCACGCGCAACTGGCGGTTGAAGTCGCGATACGTCTCGAGCCGCTCCAAACCGCGGCCCCGTTCTATCTCAATCAGTTCTTCAACAGCGGTCGCTATTTCAGGATTCGCCTCGGCATGCCGCGCGAAGACCCGCAATGACCCGCCGTGCGTCGGCAATTGCTCGACATCGGTGACAGTCAGATTGTGAGCTGCAAAGATCCCCTGCACGACGGCCAACGATAGGTAGGAAACGTGCTCGTGGTAAATCGTGTCGAACTGAATGGACTCGATCAGCCGCAACAAATGCGGAAACTCGACCGTGATCAAACCGTCGGGTTTCAATAACAATTTGAGGCCGGCAACAAAGTCGTTGATGTCCGGCACGTGAGCCAACACGTTGTTGGCGATCAATAAGTCGGCGTTTAATCCCCGCGCCGACAAATGCTCGGCATACGGTTTTCCGAAGAACGTTGCATCTGTGGGAATCCCGGCGGCGACGGCGACCTTGGCCACGTTTGCCGCTGGATCGACGCCGTGAACCGCGATGCCCTGTTTTTGAAAACAGCTCAGCAAACAACCATCGTTGCTGCCAATTTCCACAACCTGCGAGGCGTTGTCGAGTTGGAGTTGGGTTGCCATTCGTTCCGCGTACTGTTGGCAATGCCTTAACCAACTGCGGGAATAGGAAGAGACGTACGCATATTCCCCAAACAACGTTTGCGGCGATTCCAAGTGCTCCAATTGCACGAGTCGACATTCGGGACAGACTTGGACGTGCAGCGGATGGAACGGTTCCACCGCGCGCTGCCGATCCATGGGGACATAGGAATTCGCCAACGGCATCATTCCCAGGTCGGCGAACGTGACGTTTAACCGGCTTTGGCAAAACCGGCAGTGGGCACCTGTGTATTCAACGGTATCTTCGTGCCGAGAAATTGGCAAATTTGCTGTTGCGTCACCGCGCGTGCGTCGAGTCCGTTCTGAAACGCTTGGTACCATTGAACCGTCCATTGTAAAGCGGTGTCGAGTGTCGTGCGGGGCCACCATCCCAGTTCCTCCCGCGCCTTTTCACAATTCAGTTTGAGTGAATGAGCTTCGCACGGTTGCTCGCCGACGGCCAATTCCCAGGAGGCGTCTCCCTCCCACAATTCGGCCAGTCGATCGGCAATCACCGAAACCGGTTGTGCATCTTCATCGCGGGGACCGAAATTCCAAGCCTCGGAAAAATCGCCGGGGGCGTCCCACAGCTTTTCGGCCAACATTAAATAGCCCTTGAGCGGTTCCAAAACGTGTTGCCAGGGCCGCACGAACAGGGGATTGCGGATTGCGGCGGGTTGATCCGCTGCGAAGGCCCGCATCAAATCAGGAACCAGACGGTCTTCAGCCCAGTCGCCGCCGCCAATGACATTGCCGCTGCGGACCGTTGCGATGGCTGTCTCAGCTTTCGCCGTGGATGAGAAAAAGGAGTCGCGGTAAGCGGCGGTGATCAACTCGGCGCACCCCTTACTACTGCTGTAGGGATCGCTGCCTCCCATGGGGTCTGCTTCGACGAAGCCATGGATCGCGTCATGATTTTGGTAGCATTTGTCACTCGTGACGACAATCGCGACGCGGACACCAGATGTCTGTCGCACGGCTTCCAGCACGTGAGCCGTTCCCATGACGTTGGTAGCATAGGTTTCGAGCGGTTCGTGATAGGAGCGTCGCACCAAACTCTGCGCCGCCATGTGAATCACGATCTCCGGCTGTGCATCGCGAACCGTGGTGCGCAGGTGTTCGAAGTTGCGGACATCGCCGCGAATCGAGCGTAGGTCATCGTCAAGATGGGCGAGCTCAAACAGCGCTGGTTGTGTGGGGATGTCGCGGGCAAAACCGACGACCTCGGCGCCTAGCTCTTTGAGCAATAGACAGAGCCAAGCTCCCTTAAAGCCCGTATGGCCGGTCACCAGCACACGTTTTCCGCGCCAAAACGGCTGCCATAGTCTGCCGCCTTCCATGGCGTGCCCTCCTAAACTCATTTCCAGTGAGATCATTTTCGCCAGACGAAGTCCCTCGTCGAGCGAAAGCGGGGCGTAATGTGGCAGAAACATTCCGCAGGGTCAATATGTAATTGAGATGCCGTCCGGCAACTCAAATGACGATATTTTTAGCCACAGATGAAACACGGATCAAACACAGATTCGAGGAAGGCGGCAGACAAATCCCCAAACCGACGGCTTGCCGTCGTGCACGGTTATCCATGCCAAGTAACACCTTCGCACTGGCAAAGCCAGTGGCACCCTATTTTTCAGCTGTGATTATGCATGGGTGACGGGAATAGACACCGGTGGCGTGAAACCGCGTGGCCAACCGTTCTATTTTATCGTCGCACCGTGATTCATCGGTTTGACACAGCGGATGTCGCAGTTTTGGCAATTCGGGTCGCTGCGCAATTCGCCGCATAGCACGTCCGCGTGTGATTGATCGCGACAGAGTACAAAGAGCGTTGGGCCCCAGGATGTTTGGCCGATTCCCGTATAGCCCCGTTCCCGAATGACCGGTGCCAATTGTTGCATCGCCGGTGAGGCGAAGACTCCCCCTTGTGTCGGGGCAAAATATTCACCGACCATCCGACCGAATTCGTAAATGGCCGCACTACAGGCGTCGAAATCGGCTTCGATCACAGCCGGCATCATTTGCAATAATAAAATCCGGCAAAGCGTATCGGTCATGTCCGTCGGCATCGGGGCCATCTCGGCAAAGGCCTTCAATTCCGCTGATCCGGAGAGCCCGCTGAATTCTTTGGGGGTCACCAGCACAAATCGCCATTCGCTTGGAAACTCGGCGTGTCCCACCAGTGGGGCAACGGCGTCCTTGCTCCGTTTGCCGCCGTCGATGAGGAACCCTCCCCGCTCAAAACCGTGGATGCCCAGTCCCGACCGCAAACCCCGCCCGACACGTTCGGCCAACGGAATCGCAGGAGTCGCTGATTCACCAGCCAGCACCGCTAGCACGCGGGCGGTGGCCAAACCGAGTTGCGTTCCCGAACCGAGCCCCGCATGTGGCGGAATCACTTGCTCCAGGTTGATGCGGCAAGGGGGAGGCTGCTTGCCGTTTGGAATGGATTCCCGGTAGGCGCCGACGAATCGGCGCACGCGATCGGCAGCAATTTCGTCTCCAATTACCTCGTCAGCTTCGGCGACGGTTCCGCGCAGGCGATAACCGATTCCTGAGACCATCACCCCGGCGCCGCCGAATTGCCGCGAGATTTGGGGCGAATGCGCTAACAGCCCAAAATGTAGCCTCGCACCGGTTTCGACAACAACTTCGTCGGTCATGATCTCACTACTTCCGTCCGCCTCGGCCAAACGACTCTCGATTTCCGGTTTTTCTTCCCCCAGATTAACGAATCGGCTGTCGGGACGCAAAATCGTGGCGGTGGATATTTTTTGTGGTGAGAAATGTTGCCGCTGCGGGTTATCTTAAAACGCCATCGCCGCGAATCGGCATTGACTCAAAACGCCTTGCTGACGATCATTCCCGCCCCTCGCTAGCGATGGAGATCACCGAGTCACAGAAGTGCTCTGCCTCGCGGTGCGTTTCCCTTTCCGGCCGCGGTTGTCTGCTCTCTCCACAGGGAGCGAAACAATTGTCGCTGGGGCAAGGACTATAAAAACTTGATCTGTAGACTCTTTCGCAATGGATTGCGACCGACGATGTCCAATGATTTAATCCAGGTTCTGCAAAACCTTGGCCGCCCACAGGTGTTGGTGTTGGGCGACTTAATACTCGACCGTTACATCTGGGGCGACGCCGAACGGGTTAGCCAGGAAGCGCCCGTTATACTGCTGCAAGCCGATCGCAGTGAAACCCGTTTGGGCGGTGCTGCGAACGTCGCGCAGTTATTGCGGGGATTAGAAGCCGGCGTTTCGCTCGCAGGTGTCACCGGTGATGACCTCGACGGACGCGAACTCCGCAGTGAACTAGAAGCCTTGGATGTGAATTGTGATGCGGTGCTCGTCGACGACACGCGTCCCACGACCGTCAAGGAACGCTTCATCGGACGCGCGCAACATCGGCATCCGCACCAAATGCTCCGCGTGGATCGTGAACAGCGCACGGCGCTGGACGCCCAACGCTCGGAGACCTTGCTGCAGACCGTCCTGCCGTTGATTGAAAAACACCAAGTCGTGTTGATCTCCGATTATGCCAAAGGCGTGTGTACTCCGGAAATCGTGCAACAGATCATTACCCACGCTCGTCAAGTCGGCGTCCCGGTGATTGTCGATCCGCGACCGGGCGAGGACTATTCGCTGTATCACGGTGCGACGGCCGTCACGCCGAATCGTTTAGAAACCACGCGGGCGACCGGCATCAATGTGCAATCCAGTGATGATGCTTTTGCCGCGGGACGGCAATTGTGCGAAGAACTGGACCTGAAGAATGCGTTTGTGACACTTGATAGCGACGGCATCGCTGTGGTCCAAGCGAATGGGGACGCGGAATTGCTGCCGACGCGCAGACGTGAGGTTTACGACATTACCGGCGCGGGAGACATGGTGCTGGCGACGATTGGTGTCGCCATGGCCGATGGGGTCTCGTTGGCGGACACCGCCCGTTTGGCGAATATCGCCGGCGGTTTGGAGGTCGAGCAGATCGGGGTGGTTCCCATCACGCGCGACCAAATGTTGGGGGACCTACTGACTGGTCCGCGTAAGACCTACCAAAAAGTCTGCGATCTCGACGAACTTGCTCAGCACGTTTCCGCGCGGCGACAATTGAAACAAAAAATCGTGCTCACCAACGGCTGCTTTGATTTGTTGCATGTGGGACATGTGCATTATCTGCAACAAGCCGCCGATGAAGGGGATTGCCTGATCGTCGCCGTCAACAGCGACGCGAGCATCCGCCGCTTGGACAAGGCTCCGGATCGCCCGTTGTTTCCGCAACAGGAGCGAGCCACTATGTTGGCCGCTTTGGACGCGGTGGACTATGTGCTGGTCTTTGACGAAGAAACACCGCACGCCCTGCTGGATCGCCTCCGACCTGATTTGTTGGTCAAGGGGGGGACGTATCGCCGCGATGAGATCGTGGGTTGGGAACTTGTGGAATCCTATGGCGGCGACGTAAAGCCATTGTCGGTCATTCCCGGTGTCTCCACGACACAGATCGTTGAACGGTTGCGGGGCCAGACGATTTTGAAGAGACCCGCTGTTTCTCAAGCTCATGCGCCGGAGCGAAAAGCAGGATGAAAATTGCAATGTTTTGCCCGAACTGGGTCGGCGACCTCGTGATGGCGACTCCCGCACTGCGCGCCGTGCGCAATCGATACCCCCGCGCGGAGATCATCGGCATCATGCGGCCGTATCTTTCCGACGTACTCGACGGGACGGGGTTGATTGATCGTGAATTGTTTTACGACCCGCGTGGCGCCAATCCAGCGCAGCGTGGATGGTCACTCAGCCGCCAATTGCGCTACGAAGACATCGATTTAGCATTGTTGTTCACCAACTCATTTCGAACAGCCATGATCGCTTGGGCGGGGCGGATTGAACGTCGCGTCGGTTTTGCTCGCGATGCGCGGCGCTGGTTGCTGACGGATGCTTTGAAACCAAAATCTCGACGAACTCCGCATCCGGTGATCGACGAGTATTGGCGCTTGGCAGCGTATGTCGGTGCGAAATCCACCGGCGGAACCGCTGAGCGACGGCAGATGGAGTTGGCCACCAGCTCTGAAGATGAACTGCGGTTTCAACGGATTCTGGCCCGTATTGGGTCGCCGGAGGAAACGCGGGGACTCGTCTGTTTGAATTCCGGAGGCGCCTTCGGAGCCGCGAAGCATTGGCCGACGTCCTCGTTCGCCGAGTTGGGTCGATTGATTGCCGATAAATTTCATAAACAAGTCCTGGTGTTGTGTGGACCGGCCGAGCAAGCGCAAGCCCGCGAGATTGTTCGCCTTGCCGGACATCCGCACGTGGTCAGCCTCGCCGGCGAATCGCCCAGCCTGCGATTGACTAAAGCGGCCATCCGTCAAGCCGATTTATTGGTCACGACCGATTCCGGTCCACGGCATTTTGCCGCTCCGTTCAATGTCCCGGTTGTCACGATTTTTGGGCCAACGCACATCGCTTGGAGCGAAACCTTTTACCCCAAGGCGGTCCATTTGCAGCTGCATGTCGATTGCGGACCTTGTCAAAAACGGGTCTGTCCGCTCGGGCATCATCGTTGCATGCAGGAATTGGGCGTGGATCGCGTGTTCAGTGCGGTGACGAGACAGTTGCACGAAACCGCACGTCGGTCCGTGGCTTAGTGCTTTGTCACAGTTAAATTTTAGGGTTGTGTGTCACTGGCTTTGCCAGTGCGAGTTCAAAAGATCGGAAGTGTTACCAGGCACTGGCAGAGCCAGTGGCACCCCTGGTAATGATTGGCCGGCGAAACGATAAGCTGCGTCGCACTACAAACATTCTTCTAGTTCGGACCTCATGGCTATCAGTACCGTACAACAGGTCAAAACACCGAAAGCCGCCCCCCCTGCCCTTGACCGGCAGCCGTTGAAGATCGCGATTGCGCGGCGCTATTACTCCCTGCAACGCGGTGGAGCGGAGCGGTACTGTGTGAATCTATCACGGCAGTTGCTCAAGCTGGGGCATGATGTTTCGTTTGTCGGCGAAGGCATCGACGACGCGCTGAGCGACGAGTTGCCGTTTTTTCCCGTTCGCGTGCAATCCTCGACTTCCTCGGCCCGCAATCGCTCGTTTGCCGAGAACTGCGGCAAGGTGATTGCCGGGCAGAATTTCGATATTGTCTATGGATTGGGTCGCAGTCTGGGCGTCGACCTGTTTCGGGTGACCGAACGACTGCAATCGCACTGGTTGAACGTGCACTATCGCAATCGGGCGCATCGGTTACTGCAGCAACTCAATCCGCGGCACCGGACGCTCATCGAGTTGGAACGAACGATCTGCCAGTCACCACAAACGCGGCGGATTGTGACGATTTCCTCCGTCGACGGCGCGTTGTTGCAGCGGTATTACGACGTGCCGCCGGAGAAAATCCGCACGATTTATAACGGCGTCGACATTGATCACTTTCATCCCCGCGCTCAACAGTTTTCCGCAGAGGTCCGTCGCGAATGGGGGATTGGGGAACACGATCCGCTGATTACGTTTGCTTCCATGGATTTTGCGGGCAAGGGACTGCGGACCATCTTGGAGTCGCTTCGCTCAGCTCGCAATCAAGAGATTCAACTTCTGGTATTGGGACGGGGGCCGCAACACAAGTTTGCGAGACTGGCCAAACAATTGGGCGTCGCGAACCGCGTCACCTTCGCCGGACGACAAGACAAAATTGAGCGGTTTTATGCAGCGGGGGATCTGATGGTTCTCCCGACGACGTATGAACCGTTTCCCAATGTGGTCGTCGAATCGATGGCCTGTGGAGTTCCCGCGATTACGACTGCCACCGCCGGCGGTGCGGACATGATTGACGAAGAAGCCACCGGCTACCTGTTGCCCGATAGCTGGGCAGTAGGCGAATTGGCAGAACGACTGGACCACCATTTTTCGAAAACGGACGCCCAGCGCGAATTGATGGCGACTGCCAGTCGGGCCAGGACAGCCACGATGACGGTCGAAAACAATGCGCGGCAAGTTTCGGAGTTGTTCTACGAGGTGTTGCGTGACAAGTCTCGCGTTTGAGGATTGGCAAAGCGGAAAGTTGCGCGTGAATCGCGACTTCGCGCAGATCCTCCGCAGCAACCAACTCGACACGTTCGATGCATTGATGAATCTCACCGGCGGCACGATTGCCAAAAACCTGTTGGCGGAACGGACCACAACGCGGATCACGCTGCAAGATGGGGAGCATTCCCGTGGATTTTACATCAAACGCCATTTGCCCTCGCCGCTCAAAGAATACTTCAAACCCTTGTTGCGGCTGACTTGGCCGATACTGGGCGCCCGCAACGAATGGGATGCTCTGCTCGAATTCCACACAGCTAAAATTCCGACCATGACACCGGTGGCACTAGGTGAAGTGGGGCGGTATTCGTTTCTGGTGACCGAAGCGATCGATGGGTACACGAAGCTGCCGGAATGGTTGGCACAACAACCGGCGACGGCTGATTTGACGCCGGTCGTGGACCGCGTGGCTGAGATCGCACGGCGGATGCATGTCTCGGGATTGCATCACCAAGATTTTTACTTGGGACACTTGTTGATCCGCCAAGGCGAAGATGATTTTGACGTGCGGGTCATCGACTTGGGCCGCGCACGGGCGTCGGCCCACCTGTCGCAGCGTTGGATCATCAAAGATTTAGCGCAGTTAGACTATTCCGCCCGGCACATGCGAATCCGCGAGCAGGTGCGGTTTTTGCATGGCTATTTCGGCGGTTCACGGCGACTCGACCCGGCTGAAAAGCGCCTCGTACGACGAATCCGCAACAAGTCCCGCTGGATTGCACGGCACTCGCAGAAGAATCGGTTGTGAGGGGTGAGGCCTGAGGCTTGAGGCGACAGGCTTGAGGGGTGAGGTTGTGGGCGGTAGACCGTAGACGGTAGGAAAGCGTCCTGCCCAGCAGATCATGACTGCCTCACGCTTTTCTCACGCCTGTCACCTCATGCCTCAGGTCTCTGTCCATCGAATCTTTTATCGGATTCTGATACCGTCACCGGTTCATGCTGCCTTGTTGTCTTGAGCGGCCGCTGTTTGCCGGGGTTCTTCGGTGTTCCAAAGGGATTTCTATTCATGAATGATGCCACCGCTGCCTTGATTGTGGCGATCATTTCTTATCTCGTCGGTGCGATTCCGTTTGGCTATTTGATTCCCAAATGGTGTAAGGGGATCGATATACGCGAGCATGGCAGTGGAAATCCGGGGGCGACGAATGTGCTCCGCACCATGGGGAACGAGTGGGGAATTCTGGTGCTGTGCCTGGACCTGCTCAAGGGATTGTTGCCAGTATGGCTGTTGCCCATGTGGTTGTTGCCTAGCGACAGTCCGGCGATGCTTCATCTGCGTGTGCTGGCAGGAGTGGCGGCCATTGTGGGGCATATGTTGCCGGTGTATTTGCAGTTTCGCGGCGGCAAAGGTGTGGCAACTGCCTTGGGGGTCGTGATCGTACTGGGAGGATGGGGAACGCCGGTAGCTGTGGCAACGTTTCTAATCACATTCGCCGCATGGCGACTGGTGGCGCTCAGTTCGATGCTTGCAGTCAGCGCATTTGCGATCACGCAACTAGTGGTGCTTTATCCGTATCCGTCCCAGACGTGGAGCTTGCTGGGTTTTAGCGTTGCGGCGCCGTTGCTGATCATCTATCGGCACCGCAGCAATATCGTACGATTGTGGAATCGCGAGGAGGAAAGAACGGAGATCGGCAAACGCTCTTCGTCTGTAAAAAACGAGGTTCCGACGGAGTCCGATGAAGATTCAGCGGCGTGATTTGGTGCGGCGCAGCGGTTGCGGGGCCGATGACACAAAAAAAACGGGTGGGCTTTCAGCCGACCCGGATGTCGTTGGTCAACTCCAAAACTTCGTCGATGGTGTTCATGGCTGCGTGCGATGCCAGTTGTTTGGCATAGTAGCTGGACGTCCGTCCCGTGAGCACGAGATGATCGGCCAGCAGATCAACCTGCAGACCTTGAATCATCCCATTGGTGTGTTGCAGCACCTGTTGGCGGACGCGTTCGTCGAGCGGCATTTGTATCTCAGCCGCTGGCGTATGTAATCGCATGTCTGTTTCCTCCTTGATGAAAAGTCGCTGTGCGATTTCGTCTCTCAAGTTTCCGGAAGACGAGTCGGCGGACTCCAATTGCATGAAGCAACCGGCGGCCCGAGTCCGGTTTTCGGCAACGCGGAGAACTTGCGTCAGCGCGGTCTTAATGAAAGCCCGCTCAAACGGCAAAGCCATTTGCATCGCAGAAAGAAGCCAATCGCGTTTCTCGTGTCCTTGATGTCGCGTCGACTGATTGTAAGTGAGCTTGAGGGACTTGCGGGCGGCAGGCTGCTCGTCTTTGAATCGGCTCGTCAATAAGAGGGGACAACCAGGGGATGTCCTCAAAGAACCGCTCAACAAATCCAACACCCAACTGTAGTGCATCCCCCACAATACGTCAAATGATATCTAGCGGCTTACGGTCTGATTCACGAAAAACTCATCATGATTCCCACAAGGCGTTTCCGCGCGACGACGAATTTGCGATGATACCCGCACGCCCCAAAACCAACCCGCCATCGTGCGGCAACAATTGGCAACGTTTCGACTCATTTCCCCCATCCGAATTTCACTGAAAAACACAAAAGGAATGATGGACACTATGGATCAACCCGCCTTGGAGTTTCTCAAAGCGTTACTGTCCGCCCCCAGCCCTTCGGGGTATGAGCAACCGGTGCAAGCCGTGGTCCGAGAATTTGCCGACAAATTCGCGGCTGAGGTGACCACCGACTGGCATGGAAACGTCATCGCCGCTGTCAATCCGACCGGTTCGCCGCGGATCATGCTCGCCGGGCATTGCGATCAAATCGGCCTGATGGTCAAGCATATTGACGACGAAGGTTATGTCTGGGTCGACCCGATTGGCGGCTGGGATGTGCAGATGCTGATCGGCCAAAACATGCTGATCCACAATGCAGCGGGAGCGGTCCCCGGGGTTATCGCCCGCAAAGCGATTCATCTACTCACCCCCGATGAACGCAAACAAGTCCCTGAGATGTCGGACCTATGGATCGACATCGGTGCCAAGGACAAAGCCCAGGCGGAGGAATTGATCGCAATCGGTGACCCGGTGACGTTTGAATTGGGATTCCGGGAATTGCAAAACGGCTTGGCGACCGCTCCCGGCATGGACAACAAGGTCGGTGCCTGGGTGGTGATGAATGCACTCAAGCAGGTGGCCGCCGGGAATCCGCAGGCAGCGGTCTTCGCTGTTTCCACCGTTCAAGAAGAAATTGGTCTGCGTGGTGCCAAAACGAGTGCCTATTCGATTGAGCCGCAATTAGGAATTGCTGTCGACGTCACGCACGCCACCGATTGCCCGACCGTCGATAAGCAAAAATACGGCGACATCAAAATGGGCAGCGGCCCGGTGGTGTATCGCGGCCCGAACGTCAATCCGGTGATGCACGAACAACTGAAATCGACATCCGCCACGAGTAAAATTCCTGCGCAAATCGCCGGTATCTCCCGCCCCGCGGGGAACGACGCCAACGCCATGCAAATCAACCAAGGGGGCATGGCCACCGCCATTGTGGCGATTCCCAATCGGTATATGCACAGCCCGGTGGAGGTGATTTCGCTGGACGACCTAGAAAATGCCGCGCAACTCATTGCGGAATTTTGTCTGTCGCTGACGCCTGAGAGTGACTTCACGCCCTGATTGTGAATTTGGGCGAGCCCAGTGGAATTTGTATGAACCGCCGGCGGCAATTTTGCGTTGCCGCATCAGAAAGACGATTTTCACCGAAACACCGGACCTGACAGTAAGCTATGCCGAACATCACCTGCCCCCAATGCCGTGCCGAGATTGATGACGATTTGTGGGAAAGCACGGGACGGGCCGAATGTCCGTTTTGCGGGGCAGACATGCCGGAATTGGCAACCGCTGCTCCTATTGAAAACAGCGTCTCCGGTGCAGAAGCTGGGCGGATTTCTCTGCCGCCGTTGCCGTCAAAAAGTGTGATTCAAATCATCGAAGCCTCGCCCGACCGCCGCGTGTTTTACATACCTGGCGGCCGAGCGGGGGGCATCGGTTTTTTTGCGTTGGTCTGGAACGGCTTTATGGCGGTGTTTACGACGGTGATGATATCGTCGGGGCTGGGTGACAAACCGGGTGACATGCCCCCGCTAGGTCTTGCCGCCTTTCTCAGTCTGTTTTGGATCATCGGACTTGGCCTTGCGTATTGGTGGGTCAAAGCCAGATTCCAAAGACTGTTCGTGATGCTCGATCCGGGACGGATCGTAATCCAACGCGTTTTATTTGGCCGCAAGCGGGTCGATGAAACGGAGCTAAAGAAGACCTCGCGGGCCGAATTGATTGAGGCTTACCGACAAAACAACCGTCCGGTGTATCGCATCGAAATCGTCGGCGATAACCGCACAGCTAAGTTTGGCACATCGTTGGAACGGGAGGAGAAGAACTGGTTCGTCGACCGCATCAACGAGTTTTTGCACCCTGCTGGGACACCGCCGACCGGTGCTGCCAAATTCTGTTCTCAATGCGGTGAAGGTCTCCAGGAGGCCCAACCCGATCCCGTGACCGGAGCGGTGACTTGTTCTGCTTGCGGCACCATGGTTTCCAGCGCGAACATCGACGCTGAAGGGGAAATGACCGAGGCCAAAGAGAATGCGGAGATCGACACAGCCGAACTTGTTCAACCAACCGACGTGATCATCGATGAACAACGCGGAGATCATTTAAAGTTTCATCTCCCGATTTGTTCGCACGCAACGCTGTCCTGGATCGTGGCCGGCATGGCGTTTTTGTTTGGTGGTATTTTTCTGGCAACCAGCTTGGCGAATTTGGTCAATTTTGAAAAATTCGATCTGATAAGAACGTTGTTCCTCATTCCGTTTGTGATGGGCGGACTGGTGCCGATCAGCGTGGGCCTCTTCGCACTGCGTGGCCGCATTACGGCCGATATTACATCGCAGCGGATCAAAGTCCGCTATCATTTGGGGCTAATCGGAAAATCCAAAGAGATGGCGACCGACCAAATCACCGAAGTGAAACTCATGACCGGCGCGCCCTCCGATTCCCGCATCCAGAACAAATCAGGCCGGTCGCACAGCAATAACATCGCTGCCAGCGTCGTCAAATCAGCCGACCACATGATCCCGCTCACCCTGATCCACGACAAACCAACCGCCCGCTACGTCACGCAACTGGTACGACGCCAATTGCGAGAAATGGGTGTCGAGTTCCCGTAGACGATGTTGTGCTTTCGCGAGGAGATGTTGTGCGCGGGTCTCCGACCCCGCACTCGCCCGACCGCAGGTCTCCCGCAGAACGTGGATTCGAAACCGCCGTTGTTAGTAAAAAAGCCTCACGCAAAGCCGCAAAGCTCGCAAAGAGATTTGCGATGTTGATGTGGTTAGCATCGGTTTGCGTAGATCGCGCCGTACCTGCCCAAGCAATTTGCTTACAAAAATGCTACCCACACCACACAGCCTCCCTTTCTGAATCCGTTTCTCCTGGTCACTCCATTGCGGTCTTTGCGACTTAGCGTGAGTCTTTTTGTCTGCGTTATGGAGTTTGACGGCTAAAGCCTCAGCAGCGAGAACCCCCGTAGAACGGGGGTCGATTCGGCGGGTTATCTCCCCCCACCCCGCCGTAAACGACGGGGCTAATACCGCTGCGCGGGGCGCCCGGTGAACCGGGCTTTTGTGCTCACTACGGTCTCGGTGGTTGTCGTCCGGTCCTGGGATCCTCAGTCGGATGGCAACGTAAAGACAGATGGACCGACTGAATATATCGGTAAATTTCGTTGGTCGTTTCGCGTTTGAACATTGGGGAGGGTAACCCAACTGGCTCGAAATGGGACGACACCTGATGCGAACGATTCCCTATATGTGCTTGGCGTGCGGTGAGATCGTCGACGTAGCGGTTCCCATCGGTGAAACGGGACCGGGCCGTTGTCCGATGTGTGGTGGGGAGTTGACGTGCGATTTTGATTTGCCGGTCAATGAGCACGTCCGGGTTGAGGTTCAGACGCCGGAGCGATTGCGGTTGTGTTATCCTTGCGTCATCCCGGCACCAGGGCTATTTCAAAAAATAGCGTGGTTTCAATTTTCACTATCGCCGATTGTTATCATTTGGATGATGGTACAGTCGTGTTCGCAAAGACCATCCATTTTCGGCTTTGTACTATGTCTAGGTGTTGTTGCTTATTTCGTGATGTGTTCGGTCATATGTCTGTATATCGGGCTTCTTATTGCGTTCGGTCGCACGACACTCGATTTCGATAGAAAATGCTTGGATATTAAAATGCGCTTATGGGGATATTGTCGAACACGGACAGTAAAACTCAATAAAATTCAAAGCATTTATTCGTTCAGAAGCATTTGTACGGTTCAAGAAATGAACCATGACTCGCGAAATCGAATGATTCTGTGGGGACGTAAAAAAACTTATCGATATTTGTCGATTAAAGGAGGGACTGATTTCGACTCGGCCCGCTACGTTACCCACCTGATTCGCCGACAACTGATCACCATGGGGCACGAACTACAGGATGGCTAAGACCTTTCCTATTCAATGTCATAGCTGCACGGAAATCCTGGACGTTGCTGCGGACATGGACGTAACCGCCCACTACGATTGTCCGATGTGCGGTGCGGCTATCGAGATCGCCGAGGCGGAAGACTTCGACCTGCCTTGCCCGGCTGCGGTGGTCATCGAGGAACAGACGCCTGAGCGTTTGCGGCTGCGCGTGGTCGAAAGTCCCCGGGGAAGCGATGGTTACTATTTAGCGCTCTTATTTATGGGCATCGGACTCGTTTTAATAGGCTATGTCGTATTGGTACTGAGTATTGATTTTGATTATCCATTTCCATTGATTCACAACAACATAATTGATCAATTATTCTACGGGATAATCTCGCTGGGAGGAGGTACCCTTCAATTGACTGCAGCTAGATCACTAGAATTGGCAGGTGAAAATGTCACCATTCGATATTATGTTTTTGGGCTGGATTTTTTCCGAAGGAGGACGCGTTCGACCTTAATCGATAGCGTCTACACTGTGCCCCCTCACGCTAATTTTAAGCCTCTTCGTGTCTGGCAAGTTATCCTCGCGGTTGGATCAAAATTTCATACACGACGTTCGATTCTCACCCCAAATCCCGACCTAGCCCGCTACGTTACCCACCTCCTCCGCCGACATCTGATCACCATAGGACACGAACTACAGGATGGCTGAGACTTTTCCAATCAAATGTGGTAGCTGCACAGAAATTATCGACGTCGCTGCGGACAGTGACCCGGTCGCCGCCTACAATTGTCCGATGTGTGGCGCGGCTATCGTGATCGCCGAGGCGGTAGACTTTGAACTGCCTTGCCCGGCGGAGGTGGTGGTTGAGGAGCAAACGCCTGAGCGTTTGCGGTTTCGGCTGCGGTCAAGTTTACGAGGGTCGAATAGTCATGCGTTTGCAATGACAGTTTGTGTGGGATTCCCAATTCTTGATCTGTTATCGGAAATTGGAATCGCTTGGGTGCGTTCCGGCCATCTTCCGGGGGTGTTCCAATTATTGACCCAAGCCGCGATTTGCACTCTCATCGCGTTTTTTCTGGCGTCTTTTATTCTTTTTGGATCGACGACCATCGAATTGTCACACGGGGAGTGCTTCGTGCGAGAGCGAGGATTCTTCCTTCCGGTTAAGTGGCAATGTCCTATCGGCGACATGACATTCGTGAGAATGCGAAGCAAGCGATCTCGGCTATGGCCATTTCGCATTTTTGTATACTGCACCGATGTCACAATACGATGGCGGGGCAGCTACCAATGGGCAGAATCACCAAATCCCCGCATCGCTCGCTACGTCACCCACCTCCTCCGCCGACAACTGATCACCATGGGACATAACCTGCACAATGGATGAGATCTTTCCCATTCAATGTCGTACCTGTGCGGAGATTATAGATGTCGTTGCGAATATTGACGTAGTCGCGCCTTACGAATGCCCTTTGTGCGGCGCGGACATCGCGATTAGCGAGGCGGAGGATTTCGATCTGCCTTGTCCGGCGGAGGTGGTGATTGAGGAACAGAGTGATAATTTCTTGAGATTTCGGGTGGCAGATAGTCCCAGAGGTAGCGACAGCTTCTATTTGGGACGTTTGTTTTTTGTCATCGGTCTCGTTTTTTTAGGGTGTGTTGTATTGATGCACTTTATCGACTTCGATTTTTGGCCTCGATATTTTGACGATCCCCTTTTTGTTTTAATGTACGGATTAGGCTTTCTGGGCACGGGTGTCCTTCAAATGACGCAAGCAAGATCGCTAGAATTGGCGGGGAATCATCTGACCGCTCGATATCATGTTCTTGGGGTGACTTATTTTCAAAAGAGGACTCGTTCGGGCCTAATCAACAGCGTACACGTGGTAATACCTGCAATAACTATTTGGCCAGTTCGTATTTGGCAAGTTGTCATTGCCGATCGCCCTAAAACACATGGACGTTTTTTAATTTTCACGTACAACCGAGACGCTGCACGCTACATTACCCACACCATCCGCCGACAATTAAAAACCATGGGACACGAACTGCAGGATGGATGAACCCAAGGGGGAACGTGAGCGGAGTCCCGTTTTGACGGGGCCGGTGGGTAGAGCGGTGATGGTGCTGGCGCTGCCGGTGCTGGTTGAGCAGTTGCTTAGTTTCAGCGTGGGGATGGTTGATACCTATCTCGCCAGTATGAGCACCAATGCCACCACGGCGGTCGGGTCGGCGGCTTATGTAGGGTGGTTGGCGTCGTTGATCATTTCGTTTGTGGGCACCGGTACCACGGCGCTGGTTGCGCGGCATTGGGGGGCGGGTGAACACGACGCGGCCAATCGCATTGCCAACCGCTCGATGGCCATGGCGGCCTGCATGGGACTGTTGGTCTTCGTGTTTGTTTTTTTTGCGGCACCGGCGTTTGCAATGCTGCAACAGATGGAGGGCGAGACCTATGACATCGTGGTCCGCTACCTACGGCTTGACGGTCTGGGGTTGATCTTTGCCAGCATCACGCTGGTCGGCTCCGCTGCACTCCGCGGGGCGGGTAATATGCGGACACCGATGAAAATTCTGGGCATCGTGAATGTGCTGAACGTTATTGTCTCGGCCACATTGGTTTACGGCCTCGGTCCGATTCCAACGCTGGGCGTCGATGGCATTGTGATCGGAACGGTCGTGGCCCGCACAAGCGGGGGCTTGTTGATGATCTGGGTGTTGTTTCGCGGCAACAGCGGGTTACAACTGCACCGCCACGAAATTCACCTCAAAGGCTTGGAAGTCACCCGCATCATGCGGATCGGTCTGCCGGCTGCCTCGGAGGGGATCATCATGTGGGCGGGAAATCTGTTGTTCCTGATGATCATTTCACGGCTCAGCCTCGAAGGATTTAGCAAACCATTTTATGCGGCGCATATCATTGGTATTCGCGTCGAGGCGCTCACGTATCTGCCGGCGGTTGCTTGGGGACATGCGGCAGCAACGATGATCGGACAGGCACTCGGCGCGGGTGATGCCCAGCGCGCGCGACGAGCGGGGCAAATGGCGGTCCTGCAATGCAGTCTGCTGGCAGCCGGGTTGATGGCGTTTTACTACTTCGGGGCGGAGTGGATTTATACGTTGATGACCAAAGATGTCGCCGTCCGCGCCATCGGCATACCCGCATTTCAGTTTATGGCGCTGTTCCAAGTGCCGTTGGTATTGTCGATCGTCTACGTCTTGGCGCTGCACGGCGCAGGGGAGACGCGGTATCCGTTGATCTTTACAATCATCGGCGTGCTGTTCATCCGCGTGCCGCTGGGGTATTTGTGCGGCATCGTCCTGCACGGGGGACTGATCGGTGCCTGGGTCGGCATGAATGTCGACGTCACCATCCGCGCGATTCTGTTGTTCATCCGCTTCCGCTGGGGCGATTGGCAAGGCACTCGTGTGTAACGGCACTGACAGTCGAAAACGGTGACGCCGACAATGCGGTAGACGGGCGAGTTTTACCATGCCGGCGGACGTCATCCCCCGCGCACTGCTGGACAAGCCAGCAGTGGCACCCGATTGCTGGACTGTGAGCAATATCATCTAGCGCTGTCGTAATCGAATGTTCCCAACTGCAGGCAATTGCTTCATTTGGCATGCGCTGCGACGTCGTACATCACCAGTGTTTGGCCTCCGGTTCCCGGTTGGATGCGGGCGGTGAGTGTGATGGCGTTTTGAACGAACGTGATCGCAGCGCCGAAATTTGATTTCTGGACGCTCTCTTCCTTCCAACCCAGTGCCGTGATCTGGCGGCGACAATTTTCGAGGGCCTCGTCCGGGTCGATGTCGGTGGTGTAGGAGGTGAACTCGGGTGTTTCAAACGTAGCTTCGCCTCCCGCCGGGGCGGGGAGCTTGCGGGTGTCGATGTTGCCCATGTGCAGGAACTCGACGGATGTTTTTTGCCCCTCCACCGAATCGCCCAATGTGTTGAAGTACAGCCGCAGGAGATACCCCTCTTTTTCGTAAATCCGCAGCCAGGATTGATCCGTGTCGAGCGCTGCGACAGACTGTTCGCGTTCTTGCCAACCCGCTGCGGAGAGTTTTTCGCGATAGAATTCTCGGGCCTCAGGAATCGTCAGCGGGGCGAGGTAGCCGATGTTGTTTTTCTCTGTCGTTTGATAGTCTCCCCCTTCGATGCGGGGAAATTTCTTTAAGTCGAGCATGGCCACAAGTTGCTCCATCGTGGCCGCCTCGGGCAGTTTCACCGTCGGCGGGGCGGGAGTCTCAGGCTCGTCTGTCGGTACCCCGACTGTGTCCGCTTCGAGCGGTGGTTCGGTGGATGAATCCTGTGGTTTGGCGGCGGATGTTTTGATCGTGCCGGGGCGACCGTAGAAGCGAATCGTTCCGTCGCTGACGATCGCTAGCAACTTACCGTCGGGCGACCAAGCGACCTCGTCGACGGTGTTTCCTTCTTCGATAATTGTCTGCAGTGATTTTTGAGCGGCAATGTCCCAAATCTGCGCTTGGGTGTCCATATCACCGGTCGCCAACAATTTTCCATCAGGAGAAAAGCTGACCGCTCCGACGCCGAATTCATGTTTCAACGTGGCGATGATTTTGCGCGTGTCGACCGCCCACACCAGGGCGGCGTTTTCAAAATCGACGGTTAAGTCGGCCGTCACGACCTGCTTGCCATCTGCTGTGAATTTGGCTTCGCGGACAAAAACGGCCCGCGGCTCCGACAGTCCCAACGCGCCGAGCTGATCACCCGATTCGGCATTCCACAAGAAGACTTCATCCCCCGCCGAGAGTACGGTTTTGCCGTCCGGTGTGATGTCGGACCGGACCGCTTTTTGTGATTCCGTATTGATCACCGCCAGCGGTTCAGCTGTTTCCGTATCCCAGGTCTTGACGAGCCCATCGTAGCCGGAGGAGACCAGTCTCTTCCCATCCTGCGAAAAGGCGACCGAAACAATCCCGGCCTCATTCGCCTCGATCGAGTGCAATAATTCGTTGTTTTCAAAATCAAATAGGTGCACCAGTCCGTCACCGCCGCCGATCGCCAACAACTTGCCGTTGGCAGAAATCGCCAATGTGTCGGCCTCGACGATTGTGCCGGTGAGCGGGTACAGACCCTCAAAGATATGTAGCGGCTCTTCGTCACCAATTCTCCAAACCTTAGGCTCTCCGCCACCGGTCACAAACGTTGTACTATCCGGCGCAAAGGTGAACGCGCCAAGACTATATTCCTGCAGGACCATGGTGCTGAGAAGTTCCAACGGTTCAAAAGGCTCTCCTGCCGGTGGGGAAGGTTCTGCGTCGCTTGACGCATCGGCTTTGGCTGGCAGCGGAGCCTGGTTGTTGGACGAACTCTCAGTCGCCGGTGTCGTCGTCGCGTCCTCGTCAGCGCCGCCGCAACCGGTGATGCTCACTGAAACGAGCACCGCGAGCAACAACACCCAAACCTGTTGACGAAACATCGCACAAAGATACGTCTTCATCGCTCAGCCCCCTGTTGAGAAGAAACGGTCTCGATTACGAGCACGGTGCTGGTGTGGCACACCGCAAAGTTTACTCACTTTAGGGGACATTGCTATGGCATTCCTGGAGAAATGCCTAGCGAATGCCTAGGTGTATGCGGATGACATTGGTGTCTGTGTTCGTATGCGACGTCGGGAACGACCGCAAGCGGTCGGTTTGGGATTTGCGTGTGGTCGTTGAAACAGCCCGTAATCTCACCGGAGCAAATTACAAATTGAGTTGCTGCGCTGCCAAGTAGTAATAGGTGCCGCGTTTGGCGATCAGTTCGTCGTGCGTTCCCGTTTCAACGATCGCCCCGTCGTGCAGTACGAGGATTTGGTCGGCGTCGCGGACGGTGGCGATTTTGTGCGCGATGATGAACGAGGTGCGGTCGGCCAAAATCGCGTCGAGGTTTTTTTGGATCTCGCGTTCGCTCAAACTGTCCAGCGCGCTGGTCGCTTCGTCCATCACCACAATTCGCGGATTGCGATACAAGGCCCGCGCGATGCTGATCCGCTGACGTTGCCCGCCGGAAAGCGTTAAGCCGAACTCGCCAACGACCATGTCGTAGCCCAGCGGCATCGCGCGGATAAAATCGTGCGCCCCGGCCAACGTGGCTGCTTCCTCCACTTGCTGCCGGTCTGGGTTGTCATCGCCTAAGGCAATGTTTTCCAGAATCGTGCCGCTGAACAGCAGGTTTTCTTGCAGCACGAACCCGATCTGCTTTCTCAATGTGCCCAAGTCGATCCGTTCCAGGTTCCAATCATCGATGGTGATCGTCCCTTCGGTCGGTTGATACAGCCCCAAGAGCAAGCGGGCCAGGGTTGTTTTGCCCGAGCCGCTGCGCCCGACGATGGCGATGCGTTGTCCCGGCGCTGCTTCGAAGGACAGGTTTCGCAATACATACGGCGCCCCTTTGGTGCCGTAGTGGAAAAAGACGCGGTCGAATTTGACGCGACCCCGAATGACTTTGGGATAGACGCGTTCTTCCGGCGGCGGCTGCGGTTCGGGGTCGTTGTCGAGTACGTCGCTCAACCGCTCCAAGGAGACGCGAGCTTGTTGCAGTTGATCCCACAGTCCGATGACACTCGAGAGCGGTCCGATAACTTGTCCGGCCAGCATGTTGAAGGCCATGAAATCGCCCAAAGTCAATTCATTGCGCTGGACCAATGTCAGTCCATACCACAGCAGCGCCACGTTACTGAACACACCAATGGCGCCGTCGATTGCGCCGAAAGTTTCTCCTAGTTTTTCGCTGCGATACTGCGATTTCAAGTATTTCTCAAACAGGAGCTCCCATTTTTTCTGCATCGGCTCTTCGACAGCCATGGCTTTGACCATGTCGATCCCACCGATGCTTTCGATGAGGTTGGATTCATGGGCGGCCCCGTCTTCCATCAACCGGCGATGCATTAACTTCATGATCGGGCTGACGATTAAAGTGAAGGCCACGAAGACGGGGACGAATGCTAAGACCACGGCCGCCAAACGGGCATTGAGCATGAACATCACCACGAAATAAACAACCACCATCAACGAATCGAGCACAACCGTCATGGTGCCGGCGGTGAATAGCTCGCGCACATTTTCGTTATCGCCAAAGCGGGCCACGATATCGCCCGTCCGCCGCAGCTTGAAAAACCGCGTGGGTAGCTGCAGCAAATGTTCGTAAAACTCGTGCAACATGGTGCGGTCGAGTTTTTGGCTCAAGCGGACGGCGACTAGGCCCCGCAACATCGTCATGCCGATCCCAAATACGGAAACTATTACCAACCCCGCTGCCAGCCAATTTAGTGACAGCAGACTTCCAGGAGGCGCGGTGCCGTCTGGGGGACCGGCATCGGAGGGCATCAGTACCGAATCGATGATGTATTTCGTGAATAACGGCGCAGCCAGACCAACGATTTGCAATAACAATGATATCGCCAGGATCACACCCAGCGTCTTCAAGTTGCTCTTCATTAAGTTGGTTAACCGCCGCGCAGCTTTGGGCTTGGTGCGAATTCGCTCCGCGGCTGCCGTGGGAGTCACCTCCAGCGCGAAGCCGCTGAATTGCGTTTCCAGCTCTTCCAGCGTGACCCGGTACTTGCCCATCGCGGGGTCGGCAATGTACGCATATTTCTCATTCAATGCGTACAGCACCACGTAGTGGTAGCCCTGCCAAAAGAGGACGGCCGGCAATTGCAGTTTCGGCAGCCGATCCGCGGTGAGCTTCAAACTTCGTGTTTCGTAGCCGACTTCGTGGGCGGCATGGATCAATTGTGTTAGCGACGCCCCCATGGTGCTCACACCGGCCAAGTCGCGCAACCGGCTGACGCCGACGGGACGTCCGTGATGCGCTGTGATCATGGCCAGCGAGGCGGCTCCGCAATCAACCTCCTCGTGTTGGGGGATATACGGAAACTGGTACCGCCGCCAAAATCCGCCCAGGCCTGTTGAGGGCGGAGTCGGGACATGTTCACCGGTCGCAACCTCCTCGTCAGCGGGCATCTCCGTCGCTGTGACCGGGACCATCGCTGCGGGCGGGGCGGTTGGTTCGACGATGTCCTCCGATTCGGTGGTGGATGTCGCAGCATTTTCCTTGGCGATCGCTGCATCCCGCACCTGAGTGGTCACCGTGTCAAAGTGTTCGGCCGCGTCATCCGCGCGGGTATGTGCGGCGCGCTCTTCGAAGTAGGTCCGTACCTGCGGCACATCGTCCAGCAGTCGGCAAAAGTCGGCAGCGGCCAACGTTAGCATCGAGACCGGTCCGTCTGATTGAAATGTGAAATAGCTGCCCACCGGCGGCCGCTCGACCAACGCGCTGCCGCCGAAGGTATCTCCCGACGTCAACGTTGTCTGGACTTCCCCTTCTTTGACGACGTTCACACGGCCCGATTGAATCAAATAGAAATGTTCGGGAACTTCCCCAGCGGTGAGGATCGACTCTTCTGCGGGAAAGTCTTGCGATTGAAACTGATCCACCAGTTCTCGCAGTTGCGGCGGTTTGAGTTGCGTGCCGAGTTGTCCCACCACTTTGACGAAATTCCACAGCTGCAACCGATCCGCATATCGGTCAAAATATTGCCGCAGTTCGCCGTTTTTCTCCAGGAGACTTTGCACAGCTTCGGCCGGGATGCTGATCAGCGTGCTGTCGGCCGCGGAACGAATTGTGGCGTTGCGCGGCGCGTTGCTGACCAATGACATTTCGCCAAAGTGATCGCCGTCGAACAGCGTATTTAAGGGGAGTTCGTCGCCGTTCTCTTCGTGGAGCACACGGACTTTTCCAGAGTAGACGACGTACATCCGGTCGCCCACGTCTCCTTGCCGAAAAACAACCTGCCCGAGTTTATAGTGCCGGATATCCGCTTGGTCGCGGATGGCGGCCAGTTCTTCGTCGGAGAGTAACGAAAAGCAACTGCAGTTCCTCAAGCAGGTTTCCAATTGATCGACGTTCATTCAGTTTTCCTAACCGGGCCGCAGATGTGACATCAATGTCGTGAAAATGAAACTGCCAGTGTAAACGTCCCGCATGCGAAGATCGACTACATAAACAATAAAAGATCCCAAACCGGGTGTTTTCCAGTAGACGCTGGACCGCAATCGCAGACCCGGGTACGCTAGAGTCTGTTTCAAAACCCGGTTGCGCTTGTTTGACATGTTGATATTGGGGTGTCAGCGAGATGCGCCAGAGGGGTTTGAAACTAGTTTTAGAGAATGCCGGAAAGCGTCGCTCGTGAGTGACCGATGTTTGCTGGACTCCGCCGCTATTTCTGCCATGACCCCCATTGTGGGATTGGCCGTTCCGTCAATTCAGGAGTACCGATTGTGCGCCACCATTCGACATCCCGCCGTGACTTCTTAAAAAGTTCTACAGGAGTTGCCGCTGCAGGCATCGCGGCTCCTTATCTTTGGACCAGCGCTGTTTTTGCCGCCGACGGTCCAAACGAACGCATCAATGTGGCTGCGATTGGCGTGGGTGGACGGGGATCGGGAAACGGACGGAGAGCGGCTGGATTGGGAAACATGGTTGCGTGT
This sequence comes from Symmachiella dynata, assembly GCF_007747995.1. Lineage (NCBI taxonomy): Bacteria > Pseudomonadati > Planctomycetota > Planctomycetia > Planctomycetales > Planctomycetaceae > Symmachiella > Symmachiella dynata. The sequence goes on from NZ_CP036276.1 coordinate 7,080,214, forward strand.
TGCGATGTCGATAGCCAGCATGCGGAGAGGTTCGCCGCGGGGATCGACGGGAACTGCGCGACCTATACTGATTACCGCAAACTGTTGGATCGCAAAGACATTGATGCGGTGACGGTCGGCACTCCCGATCATTGGCACGTAAAAATCTCCATCGACGCCATGCGTGCCGGTAAGGATGTCTATTGCGAAAAACCACTGACGCTCACGATCGACGAAGGCAAACAAATCTGCCGCGTCGTCAAAGAGACCGGTAAGGTCTTCCAGGTCGGTACGCAACAACGCAGTGAAAATGAGCAACGCTTTCTCAAAGCGGTCGCGATTGCCCGTAGCGGTCGTTTGGGCGACAAGCTGCACGCGCTGTCTTCGGTTGGCGAAGCATCGAGCGGGGGGCCGTTTCAGGTGACCAAACCGCCGGCGAATTTGGATTGGGAAATGTGGCAAGGCCAAGCCCCGGAAACCGGGTACATGGCAGAGCGGACGCATCACAATTTTCGGTGGTGGCAGGAATACTCCGGCGGGCAGGTCACCGACTGGGGCGTACATCACACCGACATCGCCCTGTGGGCCTTGGGATTGGATGAGACCGGCCCGACCAAGATTTCTGGAAAAGGAACATTCAATAAACAGAAGGACTGTTACAACGTCGCCAAAAGTTTTGACTGCCTGATGGACTTCGAGGGCGGACATCAAATCCAACTGACCAGTGGTGGCAACGAATTGGTCATCACCGGCGACAAGGGAAAAATCCGCGTGAATCGCGGCGGACTCACTGGGAAACCAGTCGATGAAATTGCCGCGAGCAAAGAGGAAACCGACTGGCTCAACGGCGAAGTCGAAAAACTGTACCGCAACATGCGAATCGCGGGGCACATGCAGAACTTCTTCGACTGCATCAAAAGCCGCGAACTGCCGATCTCCGACGTCTACACACACCACCGCTCGGTCAGTGCGTGCCATCTGGCCAATATTGCGATGATCCTGGACCGTGAATTGACCTGGGATCCCCAAAAAGAGGACTTCGTCGGCGACGCCGAAGCGACTTCGATGCTCAGCCGCGAGCAACGCAAACCGTATACGATTGATGCCTAAGCGACTGTCGGGTGTGTGACATCAATCGTTAAGGACAACCAATCGGCTACATGAAAATACCTCACGCCAAGACGCAAAGCTTGCAAATAGAAAAATCTATTTCTGCGAATTCGTGTTGCGATTTGATTGAATCGAGGTTTTGAAACAAAGATTTCGTTCACTGACTTTGGCGAATCAGAAACTCAAACCATGAATACCGAATGTCCTCACTGCCAGACGCGTGTGAATCTTTCGGCGGATGGACGGTGCCCGATGTGTCGTCGCGCGATCGGCATCGCCTCGCAAGAAGTGGTTGAAGAGTCGTCTATTGAAACAACGCGTGAGCAATCGCAACGCGATGCGGTCGTCGACCTTTTGTTGTGCCCGATGTGCGGTGTGGCTTCTCCGGTTGGCAGCATGAGTTGTCCAAATTGCGGGGAGGATTTTGGCACACCGACCGGCAGCATGTGGCGTGAGGGTAAGAAAACTCTCGTCATGCACAAAACCGCTGAAATGCCAAATCGGTGCGTCAAAAGCAATCAGCCATCTACCCGCTACCTCAAACGTAAACTGTCGTGGCATCATCCGGGGTGGTATGCGTTGATTGTGGTTTGCAACATGATCGTCTACGTGATTGCCGCACTCATCGTGCGCAAGACGGCGACCATTTACGTTGGGTTGAGCGAGGAATGGTTTGCACGGCGACAGCGGGCCATCTTAATCAGTTGGGCGTTGTCCCTGTTGGGAATTGCCCTGCTGGTCACAGGTATTGCGCTGGTCGATGAGTCAGAATATGCGGTGGCCATGATCCCGCTTGGAATCATCCTGCTACTGGGCGGATTAATTTATGGAGTCGTAACGGCGCGAATCGTGGAGGTCAAGAAAATCAAAGATGATTACATCTGGCTAAACGGCTGTTGCGCCGAGTATCTGGACGAATTGCCTGAATGGACCGGCGAGCTATTGTAACGGCATGGCAAATCGCAACACGCCAAGCAATTCAGCGCTGCAAAAAGGATTCGTTCATCCCGATTTGGGGTGCCACAGGCGGCTCGTCCGCCAGTGCAAACAGAGACCGACGCCGCTGAACAGGGACACCCCAACCCGGTACGACACTGGCGGACGAGCCGCCAGTGGCACCCAACGCCGTCGCTAAATGAATGGTTGACTCGATCGCCGGAGGTTATTGGCCGTTGCTGGCAATCGCCTTCTTCGTTCGCAGGTTTCCGGAACGGTAGGCCGTTGCGATCGCCTTGGGAACATCCGCTTCGGCCAAAACGACCTTGGCGCGGTTTTCCTGGGTGAGCGCTTTCATCTCTTGCTCGGTGGCTACGGCTTGGGCGCGACGTTCTTCGGCACGAGCACGGGCGACGCGGACATCCGCCTCGGCCTGATCCGCCTGCAACCGGGCACCGACGTTTTCACCCACGTCGACGTCGGCGATATCAATCGACACGATCTCGTAGGCGGTTTGGGAGTCCAAACTGCGATCCAATACTGCTTTGGCAATCAGCATGGGGTTGGCCAACACGTCTTTATGGCTATCAGACGAGCCGATCGCTGAGACGATCCCTTCACCCACACGGGCGATGACGGTTTCTTCCGTGGCCCCGCCGACGAGTTGTGCGAGATTGGTCCGCACGGTGACGCGTGCGCGGGCTTTGAGTTGAATCCCATCTTTAGCGACACCATCGAGAGTTGTCCGGCCCGAGCCGCGACGGGGGTCGGGGCAATCAATCACCTTGGGGTCGACGGAGGTTTGCACGGCATCCAAAACGTTCCGGCCGGCCAAGTCGATGGCGGCGGCCGTATCCCAGTCCAAATCGATTTTGGCACGGTGGGCCACAATTAACGACTGAATGACGCGGCGGACGTTGCCTTGAGCCAAATAGTGGGCAGAAAGTGCCCGCGTATCGATCGGGGGCAGTCCTGATTGCACCGCCATAATCTTGGACTCGACGATCACCATCGCGTTGACTTTTTGCAGCGACATGCCGATCAGTTGCAAGATGCCGATGCCGGTCCGCGTGACGAAGGCCCGTAGCCAGATATTGAAATATTTGATCCCTACGAAAGCGACGACCAAAAAGAGCAGCCCTCCGATGAGGAAAACCGCCGCCATGATCAAGAATTGAGGGTCGTCCATTTTGCTCGTCTCCGTATGACCAAGTTATCAGCGTCGGCGGCGATTCCCGCCGGGCCGAAGATCCTAACAACTTACGAGATTACCTAGCGATTTGCAATTCCACCAGTCGCACGGAAAAGTCCAGGTTTTAAAGCTCCCTGTCGAGCGATGCGGTCGCCAGCTCCCTGGTTTGTTGCTCGTCATTCTCCTCAGGATCATCCGGTTTGCGGCGACCGACGATTTGCGTGAAGTCCATGTAGACCATATTCAACGACGGCACGATGACTAACGTCAAACCGGTGGCAAATGCCAGCCCAAATGTGAGCGTCACGGCCAAGGGAATCAGGAATTTGGCCTGGAAACTGGTTTCGAACATCAAAGGCATCAATCCAGCCACCGTGGTCAATGTGGTCAGCAGGATGGCACGGAGCCGCAATTTCGCGCCGGCGACATTTGCCTCAAACGGTGTCATGCCCAGTTTCACACGGCGATTGATGAAATCGACCAGAACCAGCGAGTCGTTGACCACAATTCCGGTCAGGGCCACGCAGCCGATAAAGCTCAAAATGGTGAGCGGATTGCCCGTCACCCAGTGTCCGATGATCGCGCCCAACACGCCAAAGGGAATGGCCGCCATCACGACAATCGGTTGCAAATAAGCCCGAAATAGCCCGGCGAGCATCATGTAAATCAACAACAACGACACAAGCCCGCCGATCCACAGACTGCCCATCGCTTTGCGGAATTCTTCCCCTTTTCCCAATTCTTCCAGCCGGACCTGAGGATGTTCTTTGCGCAACTCAGTCGAAAACCACCGACGCACATCCGCCATAATATCTCGTGAATTGCCCTGTTCGTCGTTGATTTGCCCGATTACCGTAATCGAGCGTGTCTGCTGGCTGCGATGAATCGATGTGAAACTCTCCCCTTCGGTGAGCCGCGCCACTTCGTTGACCGGAACCCACCCCCGGTTGCCGGTCGTTGCCGGGGTGGGAATCCACATCGATTCTAAATTGTAGATGTTATAGCGAAAGGACTTGGGATAGCGGACCATAATTTTGACGTCTTCCCGATCCCGCGTAATCCGCCGCACCTCGCGCCCGTAAAACGCGCTGCGGACATGACTGCCCAACAACGTTTCCTGAATTCCAGTCGGCCGTCCCGCATCGCGCATTTCGACGCGGACTTCACGTTTGCCCCGGTCATGGTTGTCGTCTAATCCGTAAACCCCTTTATAGGTCGCCAACTGCGCTTTGAGTTTTCCAGAGACGACTTTCAACTCCTCAAAATCATCGCCGGCGATACGGAGTTCGATATCCTTGCCGCCGGGCCCGCCGCTCATCGCTTCCCAAGTGACGGAATTCACGCCTGAAAGTTTTTCCGAGACACCGCGCAATTCGTCCAGAATCTGGTCACTGGAGCGGTTGCGCAGTTCGGCCGGTTGCAGTTCGATAATCAACTGTGCCAAATGCGGTTGGCTGAAGTCCCCCACCGCACCGGCGCCGGTGAAGTCAATTTGCAGCGCCACGAAGGATTGCACATTGACGACCTCCGGCAACGAGACGGCATATTGCGTCAATTCGTTGAGCCGTTTTTTGGTCGTAGCGGCCGGCGTTCCGACCGGCATCTCTACACCGGCAATGATCGTCTCGCTATCCATTTCTTGCACCATGACGATCTCGACAATGCCGCCGGCGATCAGGCCGAACGAGGCGATGACGAGAGCGAGCGCGACGGTTAGCGTGACGTAACGCCAACGCAGTGTGAACCGCAGCAACCGTTCATAGGTTGCGTTGATCGCCCGCATGATCGTTTTTTCTTGCACGGCGCCGAGCCAGTGAAAAAATCTGCGAATCCTGCCCACCTGTTGTTGATCGTCTTTTTCCGCATCGCTGCGGTGCGGCGGAATATGGGACAAGTGCGCCGGAAGAATCACCAATGCTTCGCACAATGAAACGCTCAGGGCACACAAGACCACCATCGGCAGCACACCCATAAAATCGCCGATTTGCCCCGTGATAAACAGTAGCGGTGCAAACGCGCCGATCGTGGTCAGAATGGCGACCGTGACCGGCCACATGACCTCTTCGGCTCCGACGATCGCCGCTTGGCGGGGCGGCATGCCCTCTTCGACATGCCGATAAATATTCTCGCCGATCACAATCGCATCGTCGACGATAATTCCCAAGACAACAATCAGCCCCATCATACTGATCAGGTTCAATGTCTCGCCAAACGCCCACATCATGATGAATGTGCCCATGAACGAAATGGGCAAGCCGATTGCCGCCCAAAACGCCACACGCCAATTCAAAAACAACACGAGCGAGAGTAGGACCAAAAACAACCCGGACTTGCCGTTGCGGGTCATCAGGTCCAATCGCCCCTCGACGAATCGAGCCAAGTCGCTATGCAGGCCGAGTTGGAAGTTGCCATCAATCGGCTCCGAGGCACTGGTTTCGTACACCTCCTGCAAATCGGGACGACCCATCGCCCTGTCCATAAACCATTCCAACGACGAACCCACCAAGGCCAGCGGTTTCCAATACCAAACCTCGTTATAGGCTTTGCGGAATCCATAAGGATCAAAATCCGGATCGCGTTCCTTGCCGGCGACATAGGCTTTGACCATCCGCGCGATTTGGATCGCATCCTGGTCGGCCGTTTTAAATACGATGCAGCTGGCCGACGGTTTGCCGTTGAAATAGCACTCCAGATCCGACTCGATGAATTCATCGATCACCACGGCAACATCCGACAGCAAGATCTTGCGGCCGTCGGGTGTACTTCGCACGACGATGTCGAGCAGATCCTCCCCTTCCCGTTCTTCGCCAAGCGTGCGCAGCGTCATCAACGTGCGATTGCTTTCCAATTCGCCGCCGGAAACATCGCGATTGGTTTGGCGAATCGCATCAGCAACTTCATCGAAGGTGATGTCGTATTGCCGCAATCGCTCGGGGCGGATTTCGACGCTGATTTCGTCGTCCCGCGTTCCGGAAACTTCTACATCGCTGACACCGGGCAGCAACAACAAGTCATCCCGAATTTTGCGGGCTTCGCGTTTGAGGATTTTTTCGCCGCCGTCGCCAAAAATGGCAACACTGATCACCGGCAGTTTGGGTTCCATTTTGCGGACAACTGTTTTTTCGGCATCGTCCGGCAGGTCTTGGATCGCATCGACCTCGACCTTGACCTCCTGCAGCACTCGATCGACGTCTTTGACTTGGCTGTAGAGCGTGACCGACGTCATCGACAAGCTTTCTGAGACCGTCGATTCGACCTTTTCGACTCCGTCGATATCGCGGACCGCCTCTTCGACCTTGATCGTGATCGCCCGCTCGATCTCTTCGGGCTGCACGCCGGGATGCAGGGTACTGATTAAGAGCTTGTTGGGCCGGGATTCGGGAAACATTTCCCGAGTCAAAGTGATCGAGAAGATCCCGCCCGCCACCAAAACCACGATCATGATCATATTGACCAAAACCGGGTTTTTGACGCTGAAACTGGGAATGGACATAAGGTCGCTACTGCCCTCGGCCGTTGAATCCAATCATTGAGATGTTCGCGCGAGCTGCCCCGATTTCAGGACGCCGCCCCCGGTTACCTGCCGTCTCATTATAGACGCCCCTGCGTCGTGACAACATTGGCGAATTGCCGGGAATGGATGCTTTTCCAGAATTGGTAAAATTCCGCAAATCTTTTCCTAGGGTGGCGCGGCTTTGCCGCTTACCCTAGGCTATGGTAACAAACCCCTTCAGGGTCATGTCCTTCCGGCACTCCAAATTGATTGGTCGATTTTGGGCATTTTGTGCTGTATGTCACGTTGCATTTCGCCACCATGCCCTCAGGCAAACTTGACAGACGCTGATCCTCGTCGAAGATGGGCGGATTGTTGTGCCTTTCCCTTTTGTCTCTTTTGCCAACGACCATCGCATGCTACGTGGTTTGAAAATCTTCCTGGCTGTCTTGCTGTGCGGAGCGGCTTGGTTGTCGTTTGATGCATGGTACACACCGTTGGAAGTGCGGCAGCAGGCTGCGGCCGAGAGAGTGACAGGCGGGCCGGATGAGTTTGCCGCTACCAAAGCTTTCACCGAAGCCCTGTGGGGATCATTGCGCTGGGCGGCGCCCCTGGCAGTGATTGCGGCTTTGTTGGCACTCTTTCAACTGCATCGGCTGGCCCCATTTTTGTCCGCCGCCGGACGCGGTTTTCAAGCGGCAACCTCGGCAAGTGAGAAGCCGCGCGACTCACGTCAAACGTGGCTGATTCGAGGATTTGTGGCAGCATGGTTGATCATTGCCATGTCGCAATTTGGGGAAAGCATCGTGCAGCGGATGCGCGATTGGCAGAGCTATGGGCTGCATTCTGGACAGACGTCGTTGCCGAACCTCAGCGATACCAACTATCTGGTGATTCGCTACCTCGAAGAGGCGACACCCCCGGATGCAAAAATTCTAGTACTCAGCGACCAAAAATTGTTCTTCCTGTCCTATTACCTGTTGCCGCGGCGGTTGTATCACCCGATGCATCCCGACAGTGAATTCGTAATTCCGCTGGCTCAAGGGAAACGCCAATTGGCTGCTTATACGCGTGCGGACTTGCCGCCCCAATACCTCGACGAATTGCAACCAGACTACGTGCTCGAATACTTTGAAGGCGACGCGTTTGTCGATCCTGCCCGGGTTCGAGAAGATCCGGAATGGCTCAAGTTTCTGGGTCAGGGACAAATCACCACTAAGCGGCCCAAGATTCAGGTTATTTTGCGTCCCTATCCAACGGAGGGGACGCCGTGATTGGTTGGGGTTTGTTACTCTTGGGCCTGATCGGCCAATGGCTCTTCGGCGCCGCACTCGCCACGTTGATTCTCGGCCGCCGCATTTGGAGACCGTCTTCACAGGCCGGATGGCTGACGAGCCGGGCGGAATTGATCGGGTTGGGTATCGTGCTGGGAATTGCCGGGACGAGCTACGTGCAATTCCTGTGGGGACTTGCCGGCGGTCCGTTGGCGCGATCGACGAGCATCGGTTGGGGAGTCTTGGGTTGCCTGGCTGGAATCGTCGCTTGGGGACTCAGCCGCACCCCCCGCCCTGCTCCGCTCGGTAACGACGACCAATCCGCCTGGGTCCGTTTCGCCGCGACGATTGTTGTGTTGTTGTTTGTTTCGCTAATGGGCCAAACATTATTAACGCCGCAGCGGTTGTGGGATGAACGGGCGATCTTTGGATTGAAATCGATCGTGTTGTACGAGGACGCCCAACTGCAAAGCGCTGACCTGTTGCACCCCGATTTCGTCCAATATCACCCCCGCTATCCACTGCTGATTCCGTTGGCCGAACAACACATCTATGCCTTGTTGGGACGCGCTGACGACCGCTGGGCTAAGTTGCTCTTTCCGCTGATGTCTCTCGGCATGGTGCTCACATTTGCTGGGGTACTGCAACGTCATCTGCGGGTCGCTACCGCCTGGCTATGGACATTGGTCTTAGCCACCGTGCCCATTCTGGCATTCAACGATTACGGGTTCCTCTCCGCTCAAGCCGATGCCCCCATCGCCTGCTATCACGGCGTCAGCCTGCTCTATCTGTGGAGTTGGTTACGTACACGGCGACAAGAAAAGATCAGTGAACCGCGCCCATTGATTCTGGCCGCCGTGGCCGCGGCAATGACACTTTTCACCAAGGACGAAGGAATCGCGCTGGCGCTCATCGATGGTGGCCTGTTGTATCTGTTGGTCGCGGTAATGGCCTGGGGACCGGAGAATCAAAAACTCGCTGCCCTAAAAACCGCGCTGGGCTGGACGGGTCTCTATGCCGTCACAACGTTACTCATAGCTGCCCCATGGTTCCTCTACCGTGGGCGACTGCCGACGACGACGGAGATGAATTATAGCGGGCGAGTGAACTTGGCGACGCTCGTCGCGGGACTCGGCACGCTGTCGTGGTCCGTGCCACACATGCTCGGCGCCATGTTCCTGCAGGTGACCACCATGGGCCTGCAGTGGTGGGGATTGCTCATCGCTGGAACGACACAACCGCGCCGCGCACTCCGCCCGGAGCAGCTGTTATTGCTGGGCGACTTACTAGGCGCATTGGCAGCCCTATTGGTCGTCGGAATGATCGCTCCCACGCCGGTCGAAGAACACATCGGCGGCTCCAGCCACCGCTTTCTTATGCAACTCACACCGGTCGCCATATTGTTCATGGCCGGACAGTGGAGTGGAGATGAGTAGGTGGTTGAGAGTGGCCAGTGGCCGGTGGCCAGAAAAAAAGCTTCGCTCGCCCAGCCCTCATGCCTGTCCCCTCACGCCTCACGCCTAAAGTTGCTGGACGCATTTGCGGTGACTTGCCACAATGCGTCAACGATACAAAACACGAAGGAAGTTGCATGGACACCAAGAAACCGGGCGTTGTCAGTTACGATCAAGTCGGCGACGAGTATCTGCAAAACCGCAAGCTGCGCAAATCGGCGGGGTGGATTTTGTTGTGGGCCTTGGGGGTGGGAGCGGTTATTTCCGGCGATTATTACGGCTGGCAATTTGGTTTGGCGCAAGGGTTTAAAGCACTGGCGATTGCTACGGTTTTGATGGCCGCCATGTATGTTTGCATCGTGTTCACGATTGCCGAACTCTCTGCTGCGCTGCCGCATGCAGGGGGATTTTTCTCATTCACCCGCAATGCCTTTGGTCCAACGGGCGGATTTATTTGTGGCCTGACTGACACGATCGAATACGTGATCACACCAGCTGTGATCGTTGTCGGTATCGGCGGGTACGTCAACAAACTCGTGTTCGGCGACAGCACGCCGCCGGATGGGATCACCTTTTTCTGGTGGTTTTTGTTTTATGCGGTCTTCGTGGCCGTTAATATTCGTGGCGTGGAATTGACGTTGAAAATCGGCTTGTTGATCACCGGTATCGCTGCGGCAGTTTTGATTATGTTTTATATCAGCGCTGTGTCGTCCGGTGCATTCAGTTGGGAGAATTTGCAAAGATTCACTCCCCACGAGACAAAAGCATCTTCGTGGCTGCCTTCGGGGACTTGGCATATTTTTGCGGCATTACCTGCGGCCATGTGGTTCTACTTAGCGATCGAACAACTCCCACTCGCTGCGGAGGAAGCCCACGATGCCGTCAACGACATGCCCAAAGCATTGATTTGGGGGATGTTGACGTTGCTCATCCTGTCAATGTGCACGCTGGTTCTTAATACCGGAGTCATTTCCAATCCGCAGGAATTTTCGGAATCGGAAGCTCCTTTGGCGGACGGGTTGAGCGAAGTCTTCGGAATTGGTGCCGGGATGCGGCTTTTGACGCTCGTATCCCTAACCGGTCTGATCGCCAGTTTTCACGGCATCATCTACGCCTACGGGCGCGTGTTGTTTGCCCTGTCCCGCGCCGGCTATTTTCCACGGTGGATGTCACTCACCGGGAAAAACCATACTCCGTATGTCGCCATCATACTGGGGGCCGGGATAGGTTTTGCTTGCGCCGTAGTGATTCAATTCGCCGGCGACGACAGTTTGGTCGGCAAGTCGCTGCTGAGCATGGCGGTCTTCGGCGCCGTGATTTCTTACGCGATGGTCATGCTCAGTTTTATTAAACTCCGCATCACCCGTCCGAACATGCCGCGTCCCTATCGCAGCCCGTTGGGTATTCCCGGAGCCGTGGTGGGATTGGTGCTGTCGCTGATCGCACTGCTGGCCACCTTCGATGACAAAGCGGCCCGCCCCGGTGTGTGGGGGGTGGCGATCTTTGTGTTCGTGGGGATTGTGTATTTCTTCCTCTACAGCCGGCATCACCTCGTCGCCCAAGCCCCGGAAGAAGAGGACGCTCTGATTGCTCAAGCGGAACATGAATTGTCGCATTAGCGATCGAAGACGCTTTGCTACATGTCCCGCCGATAATAACCAAAGAGGCCACGTTGGACATCAACGACAATGAGGTCACAATTGGAGATTTTTCCCTCTGGGCTGAGCGGCCCGCGGATGATCAGAGCGAAATGAGGTTCACCCTTATGGTTACGCAGTGGCAAAAACCACTTCTCAAGTGATTTCCATCGGCGAAGGCCTTGAGGCTTCTGCTTCAGCCATCGACCATATCCATCAGGAGGCGCACTCGAAAGAATTCTCTTCGCTTCCTCCACTGGGATTCTCAATACCACTTCACGGGTTCCGTCGGCGCCACCTGGAGGAATGGCAATTCCTTTTGTATACGTGTCAATGTGCTCAACAAGTTCGACGGAATCCGTTCTGGGAATGTTAGCCAGTCGCAGTGCGTTATCAACCGCCGAGTCCGCGCGTGCTTGGTTACTACGGTGAACATGTATTGCGACCGAAATGGCTAGAACCTCGTAAACACAAATCGCGACAAGGCAACCACTAGCGATCCGTTTCATCGCGGGCTCATCCATTGCGAAGAATCATTTTTGTTTCTGGTTTCCGCGATTGAGAAGGCAACCAGAGACGGCGCAGCCAACAAGAAGCCACAATTACCGTGATTCCTAGCATACAGACAAAAAATCACTTCTCCAAGACCGCAAACTGCGACACGATGGCCTTCGCACACCGCAAACCATCGACAGCGGCGCTGATGATTCCACCGGCATACCCTGCTCCCTCGCCGGCGGGATAGAGGCCGGCGATGCCTGGGGTTTGGTAACTCTCGCGATCTCGGTCGATACGCACGGGAGAGCTACCGCGCATTTCGGGGCCGACCAGCACGGCGTTTTCCAGGAACTGGCCGCGCCATTTTTTGTCCATCACTTTTAGCCCGCTGCGGACGGCTTTGAGGATCACCGGGGGGAGGACTTCCGACAGGTTGGCCGAGACAGAGCCGCGCTGGTAGGAACAGACCGGCGGGCGGCCGTGTGGGCGACGGTCGGCTAAAAAATCCTCCGCGGTTTGCACCGGGCAGAGATAATCGCGACGGCCAATCTCATAGGCGATTGCTTCGTACTTACGCTGCACTTCGACGCCGGCCAGTGGATGGTTGCTCCCCATTTCCTCAGGCTCAAGCGTGACGACCAGTCCGCTGTTGGCGAAGGGTGTGTCGTGCCGAGAATTGCTCATGCCGTTGGTACAGAACATCTCCGGTTCCGACACGCTGGGAATAATCGAGCCACCCGCGCACATGCAGAACGTAAACAGATCCTTTTGGCCGCGGGCGACGAGATTGTAATCGGCAGCACCGAGCAGGTCGTAGTATGATTCCTTGCCGTATTTGCGGCGATTGATTTGGTCCTGCGGTTGTTCGATTCGCAGTCCCAATTGAAACGCCTTGGCACGCATTGGCACGCCCAGTTCGTGCAACATGTGATAGCTATCCCGCGCGCTATGCCCGATGCCCAACACGACCGCCCGCGTCGGTAAATAGCCGCTCGAAGTTTGCAGGCCGCGAACAACACCGTCGTTGATGTCCAGCCCCTCCATCTGGCAACCGAAACGATATTCACCTCCCAGGGCTTCGATCTTGCGGCGAAAGTTGCGCACCAACATCGGCAGCCGGTTGCTTCCCAGGTGGGGGCGGTGTTCGTAGCGGATCGACGGCTTGCCGCCGCACTCCACAAGTTGCTCCAACACCCAATCGACATCCGGCCCGCTCATGCGACAGGTCAGTTTCCCATCGCTGAACGTCCCCGCTCCCCCTTCGCCGAACAGGTAATTGTTCTCGCGATCAAACGCGCCCCCGGAATCGAAATCGCGAATCGCTTTCACGCGCGGTTTGACCGCTTGGCCCCGTTCTAAAATGATCGGGCAATAACCCCGCTGTGCCAAATAATACCCGGCCAACAATCCAGCCGGCCCCGACCCCACGACCACCGGCCGCTGCGGCAACGGTTCCGGCCCCGACGATGGCTCGACGAAGACCGGATCGCTGAACTGCGTCACCGCTTCCCCGCCGCTTTGCCGCGCCAACAGCGCCGTTTCGTCCGCCAAGTCCACGACGGTCGAATACACAAACTCCATCCGATTTCGCGACCGCGCATCCAAGCTTTTCCGCAAAATCCGCCACTGGCGAATCTCCTCATCGCCCACCCCCAACAATTCCGCCGCCGCACTACGGAGCGATTCTTCAGGAGCCTCGACAGGGAGACGGAGATTGGTGATTTTCAGGGACATTGGCGGACATTTCGGGTGGACGGACAATTTTTGCGACGGAGAAAGTGGATTCTTCCCGATTCGGTTGTCGCGAATCTAGCCGACGATTTCAAATGCACCAAGCTATTGGAAGGTGAATTTTCTTGTAAATCGGAATCTGGCGATCTATCGTGAACGGCGACAGTATCGCTTACAGGCGATTGACAACTTCGGGCCTAGCGCCCGGAAACGGTTGCATTCAAAGCCGATCATGTGATTGACAATTGACAGAAGAGAGATTCAATGCGTTCATTTTATCTGACTGCGAGTCTGTTGGTAGTGATTTCGCCCCTCATCGGGTGTGGTGGCGGTGGCGGTAGCGACAAGGACGATTCCATACAGCAAGTTGGCGTGGATACCAGATACGTTCTACCAGACGCGATATTTGCCGCGGTGATCAATGTACGGCAGATACACGAGTCACCGGTGTGGGAGGATCATCCCCAACACTTGAAATGGTCTGATTCATTCTTAGAGGCTTTCAGCTACGCGCAAATGGATCTGAAGTCTGGTGATTTTGGAGGAGACATCCGGCCAGAGAATATCAACCGTATCGTCTTGAGTGTGGGGTTTAGACCAGAAGATGCCACGACTAAAATTCCGGTCGCATTGGTTGCGCACTTCAAAGAAGCTCATGCTGATATTGAAACCATCGAACAATTTTGGGGACTTGCGGGTGATCCCGATTCAATTCAGAAAAAAGCAATTGGTGCCGCATCTTATTATTTCGTTCATCCAAAAAAGTATCTTTCAGAGGCGATGTTCGTTCACTTCCCGGATAAACGGACCGCCGTTGTTGTGAACAACGAAAAAATACTGCAGGCATTCATCGCAGAGAATTCCGATGTCACTTCACCAATTACAGAGAAGCTTCCAGATCTTGATCTTGGTCCCGACGCAACATTTCTGTTGGCGATAGACGACAAGCAAAGGGACATTATTAACACCTTTATTAACATCTATGGGAGAATGACTTCAGGGAAATTTCTAGGGAACTTGCCTGAAGGACTGCAAGAAGCGTCTCTCGCCGGATCACTTTCACCAGATTTAGAATTACAAGCCTCATGCCAATTCGTTGATTCGGAAATTGCCACCGCTGCGAATACATCCTTTACTGGATGGACGCAGAATTGTCTGTCCGTCGTATCCACTGCGCTGGGGGAAAATAATCCGCCCGTTTCAGCGGAGTTGAGAAAAGAAGTACTCGCGATCCAAAAATTACTGAGCGGACTTCAGTCCGACCAGAATGGCAGCCGAGTCGACATCCAAAGTTCAAATACTGATGGCATCGACGGCCTAGATGCCATGGCGGCTTTTACAAAGTTAAAACTCGCGGCTGTAGAATCTGACCGCAAGAGATTCCTAGCACGAGTGGATTATGAAAAATCCCATCCCCGCGGTTTCTCGTCACCCGCCAATTTGAAATACGTGCTGCCAAACGCCACATTAGGCGTTGCCATCAACGTGCACCAAGCCATGCAGTCACCTGTCTGGGAAAACAACACTGAAGTCAAAATGTACCTTCCCATGCTTCAGGCTCTTCTTCCCAACTTATCAGAGAGCGGGCTGAACCCGTCAAACATTGCTCAGGTTTTCGCGAGCATCGAACCGGCTGACGGGCCGGACATCTCAAGATCGTCGGTATCTGTTGTCCTGCAGCTCAAATCGCCGCATGCGGGTGAAGGTTTAGTGGAGCAATTCACAAAATCAAAGGGGCAAGAAAGCAAAATCAACAAATTGCAGTTTAATGGCCAATCTTATTTTAATCTTGACCCCAATAGCCCGCTGGGACGTCAGTTGTTTCTTCATTTCCCAGACGAAAATACAATCCTATTCGCTGGTCCAACGGAACAAGTGATACAGCAAGTTCTAAAACAAGACGCGTCACCCGATTCACCATTAGCCACAACGCTTAACACCGCTGATATGACACACGACATCGTATTTGTCGCTATCGCCGACGATCAAATTCGTGACTTCCTACGTAGAGTGTCTGCTATGTACTTGGGCGATGAAATGACCGGGCTGCTAAAACGTGCGGAAAACGCTGTCGTGTCCGGCACCTTTTCACCGAATGCTCGATACGAAGCCGCTCTTACGTTTAGCGATGAAAAAGCCGCTACGGATATGCGCACAGTCCTGTTGAATAAACTTCAGAGTGTCAAATCCACAGTCGAAACACGCATTGAGAAACTCAAGCCACTGCCGGATGTGAACATGCAAAAGCAAGTCATGCCGGAATTGAAAGCATTTATTGATGGTGTGCGTTCGGAGCAGACAGGAAAAACTACGCGATTCTTTGTTGTCGGTTTGGACAACATGAACCTGATCAAAGTGCGCGAAGCTGAAAAATGGCTAGCCTGGGGTGTTGACGATAACGATGAAGATTCATCGGAGGAGAATTCCTATGGCAGTCGGTCAAACGAATCCGATCCAGAGGATATCGAATCAACGATTAAGGACCGAGTCCAATACCATATTGACCACCTCACCAAGGAGAAATACAAATCGTTTGGGCCGGAACTTCGAGTCTCTTTTTGTGAAGCCCTAGGCAAAAGGGGAGCACATGCCAAAGCAGCCCTGCCCCATCTTCAAAAAATTGCCGATGATGCGGACGAAGACGAGTCGGTCCGCAAAGCCGCGGCACAGGCGATTAAAGATATCAATTCCGACATGGAACAAAATTAGCGGCCCGCCAAGCTATTAATCACGGCGGATCAAGCTGCCCGTTCTGCTGTGTACTTCAACCGTAACAATTCCTGCCCCGTGGGTTCGTGTACCGATTCGCTCAAGGGTTGGAAGCCGTAGTTGTCGTAGAATTTACGACCGATGGCGTTCGCGCGGAAGACTTCGACCTCGAGGACACTGTGTAAGTCCCGTGCTTGGTCCATCAAGGCGCGGCCGGCGCCGGTGCTGTGGAAGTCGGGTTGTACGAAAATCGCGCCGACTTCGTTGCCGATCAGGGCGATGAATCCGATCACGGTGCCGTCCTGTTCAACGACCCAAGTGTCGGCGTTCGGTAGATACATGTTAGGAATGTTGTGCCGTTCTTGGGCGAGGAACTCCTCGGTCAAAAACGGATGCGCCAACCGCGTCGCTGCCTCCCAAGAGGAGAGTACACCCTCTAAGTCTTTATCGACGTATTGGCGAATTGTGCGTTCCATGCGACTTAAATCCAGAATGATTGCGCCGGTCGCCGATTTTAGGTTTGCTCAGAAAAGACGAACCACGAAAGCAGCGAACGGCACGAAATACAAAGGGAAACAGCGATCACCTAACCATCAAATTAGGCCACCGCTTTGTGACAGCGGAGCGATATGGTAGGTGTTTGGGCGGCGCCAATCAATAACGCGTCACTTCGCAGCCCGGCAGGGTTCGCTGGAGCTCGTCGCGTTGGGCTTCGCTAAGTTCCAATCCTCCCAATCGCAGGCGGCGCAGATTGTGGAGGACGTATAGCTGCCGCACGCCGTCGAACGTCACTGCTGTTTCCGACAGATTAAGGTCTTCCAAATTGGCCAGCGGGAGCAGATGTTTGAGCCCCGCGTCAGTGATATCGGTCCCCACCAAGCTCAACGTTTCTAGGTTTTTCATATCCTGCAAGTGTTTCAATCCCTCACCGGTCACCGAGGTTCCGATCAACAGCAACGATTTGAGTCCGCTCGATTGACCGATATATTTCAGTCCCTGGTCTGTGAGTGGCGTGAGCGTGATTTCCAATTCTTCCAGCTGCTTCAGCTTCGATAATGATGCCAACCCACTCCCTTGAAATTCAGCTTGGCGTATTTTCAATCGCCGTAGATTCGATAGCGTACCAAAGCGGGACAGCCCCGCATCGGTAATGCTGGGATTCAGCAGGGTTAACGATTCAAGATTCGTGAACTGCCGGATGTAGTTCATGTCCTCATCGCTGGCATCGTAGAAACAAACGTTGCGGACATGCTGCAGCCAGTGCAATTTATCTGCGGCGGGCCGTAAATTCTCGGCATCTCCGGCGATCAATTCGATCCTTAGCAATTCGTGGTCGGTCCATTCCTGAAAAATTGCTGGGCCTATGTACTCCGTATTTGCGAAAGTCCCGGTACCTAACGTTGTCGTTTGATGAAACGAGGTTAAAAGTTCGAGAGAGTCTTTCGTGGATTTCGGTGGGGGTGGGGGCAACAATAGTGGAGATGTGCCCCCGGGATTTGTGATGCTGACCAGAGGACACTCCGCACGAATCACCGCGATCGCCCGCTGCTCCATCGCAATCGGCACCAGCCACTTCACGCTGATCACCGCCAACAGTGCGACAACAACTAGCAAATACGGCCAGCGCGCACGGCGTTTCGTCTTCGGCAGTTGAGTCGCTATGCCTGCCATGTTTTGCCCTTGGCAAGAATTCACTGTGTGGCGCCAATCAATAACGCGTCACTTCGCAGCCCGGCAAGGCTTGTTGCAGTTCGTCGCGTTGGGCATTGGTCATCCCAAAGCCTCCCAGTCGTAGGCGGCACAGGTTGTGGAGGACCTGTAACTGCCGCACGCCGTCGAGCGTCACTGCGGTTTCGGACAGGTCGAGGTCTTCCAAGTTGTCGAGAGTAAGTAGATAGGGCAGTCCGGCATCGGTGACCTTGGTTTCCAACAAGCTCAACGTTTTGAGTTGCTTCAGATCCGACAGATGTTTTAAGCCGTTGTCTGTAATGGGCAACCCCAAGAGCATGAGCGATTCCAGTCGCGGCAGATTCTTCAAGTGGACTAGACCGTCGTCCGTCACGCGTGTGCCCACAAATTGCAATGATTTGAGTCCGTTCAACTTGCAAACGTAACCTAGCCCTTCGTCGTTCAACTGCGTGTTCGTCAGGTCCAATTCTTCCAACTGTTCCATAGACGAGAAGGCCTTGAATCCGCGACCATTGATGTAGGCGTGAGGCAGGATCAGCCTGCGCAAATTTGTAATTTCACCAAACCTCGATAGACCCGCATCTGTGATAAATGGCGAGCGGAGGTTCAACGACTTGACCCTTGGTAATTGCCCGATGTAGGCGGCGTCCTCGTCCTCCAGGCCGAACAAATCGACATCGACAACGTCTTGCAGCCAATGCAACTGATCGGCCGCCGGACGCAAATCTTCGGCCGAGCCCTCGATCATTCGTACCCGCAGAAATTCGTGACCCGTCCACTCTCTAAGAAAATCCGGACCAACATAATCGGCATCCAGATTCGTAGATTTCCTTGCAGATAACATCCACGTTGAATGTGTTAAGAGAGAGAGCGCGGATGCCCCGGGTGGTGGCGCGGGCGGAGTTGTTGATGGAATTTGGATCCCTACTCTCGGACACTCCGCACGAATCACCGCAAGCGCCCGTTGCTCCATGCCGATCGGCACCAGCCACTTGATGCTGATCACCGCCAACACCGCTGCTGCGGCCAGAAAATATGGCCAGCGCGCGCGGCGTTTCGTCTTCGGCAATTGAGTCGCTGTGTCTGCCATGGCGCTTCCTTTGGCAAAGTCGGCTTGGGGCTTGAGGGGACAGGCTTGCGGCGGTTGGATTGTATGTCAAATGTGTTGGGCACGCCAATCGTTTCACCCACCCCTCCCTGGCCACTCCCTTCACCGCTCCGCATCACGCGTTGTGCGCGGGCCTCCCGATAAAGACTGGTTGTGCGCGGGTCTCCTGACCCCGCACCCAGCCGACCGCAGGTCTCCCGCAGAACGTGGATTCGAAACCGCCGTTGTTAATAAAAAAGCCTCACGCAAAGCCGCAAAGCTCGCAAAGAGATTTGCGATGTCGATGTGGTTAGCATCGGTTTGCGTAGATCGCGCCGTAACTGACAGAACATTTTTTAAAACGATGCCCCCCCGCCACACAGCCGCCATTCATACATTCATTTCTCCCGTTCACTCCTTAGCGGCCTTTGCGGCTTTGCGTGAGTCTTTCTTTTCTGCGTGTTGGAGCTTGACGGCTAATGCCTCGGCAGCGAGAACCCCCATAAAACGGGAGTCAATTTTGTGGGTTGTCGACCACTCACCCCGCCGTAAACATGTTGTGCGCGGATCTCCCGACCCTGCACCCTCATGACCGAAGGTCTCCGACCACCGTAAAATTCGAGAGACCGCTAAACCAGCAACATTCCTCCACGCCAACTCGCCACCAACCTTCCCGTATCACTTCTACTGCCGACTGTCGACCGGTTTGCACGATGCCTGCCACGCCAGCAACTCCGCTTGCATCCGCTCCACGATTTCCGGATGTTCAGCGGCGATGTTGTGGACTTCCTCCGGATCGGCCAGGATGTCGTACAATTCAAATACCGGTGGCCGGAGTGGTTTGCCGTTCGAGTCGCGCTTGCGTTTTCGAGTGTTGTTGATGAGCTTGTAGCGATTGTCCGTCCAGGCCAATGCATCGTGGTGTTGAAAACCGATGGGTCTGGGTCGCTCGGTGACGTTTTTTTCGATCAGCGGCAACAGGCTTGCGCCGTCGATCGCGCGCTCGGTGGGGATTTGTACGCCGAGCAATTCCAAAATCGTTGGCAGGTAGTCGCTGGTGACCGCTGGATAATCGCTCACCCTGCCAGCGGCGATCTTTGCGGGCCATTCGATCAGCCCCGGCACACGGACGCCCCCTTCGTACAAATCGCGTTTGCGGCCGCGATACGGACCGGCCGAACCGGGGGATGTTTTCGCTTGACCCTCCGGGCCGTTGTCGGAACAAAACGTCACCAACGTATTGTCTGCCACGTTCAAATCCCGCAGAGTCTGCCGCAACCGCCCGACTTGTTCATCCATCGCCGTGATGCAGCCGTAATAGTTCCGTGGAAAGTCATCGTACTCGGCATACAACTTGGCATGGTCCGGACCGGCAACGACTGGCAGGTGCGGGGTGTGAAACCAGACGACGACGAAGAACGGTTTCTGTTGTTCGGCAGCTTGAGTGATAAACGGCACCGCGCGATCCATAATGACCCGCGCATCGTCTCCTTCAAGATTCTCGGTCACGACCTCGCCGCGTTGATTCCAATACCGCGTCCCATAGGGAACGGCAGCGGCGCGATCCTGCAGGTAGTTCCAGCCTTTGCCAGATGCCTTGCCGTGCGGTTTGAGCATCGGGTCAAACGTGGGGACTTTGGCCTCGGTACTGAAGCAACGATCAAATCCGTTGTTCTGTGGCGGTGAAAAATGTGCCACATGTTTCGGCCCTCCGCGATTGGAATCGCGAATCGTTTTGGTCATGGTCCCCAAATGCCATTTGCCGAAATGTCCGGTGGTGTATCCCTGTTCGCGTAGCAGTTCCGCCAACGTCAATTCCTGTGGTGTCATGTGACCACTGTTGGCAGTCAAGATTCCATAACGGTACGGATGCCGCCCGGTCAGCACCGATCCCCGTGTGGGGCTACAGACCGGCGCTGCGGAATAAAATCGATTCAGCTTCAAACCGGCCCGCGCCATCGCATCCAGGTGCGGAGTCTTGATCACCGTATTTCCGTTAAAACCGGTATCCCCCCAACCCAGATCGTCGCACATGACAAGCACAACGTTCGGTGGGACGGCTGGCAAATCGCAGGAAACACCCAGCAACAACACGCACAGAGTTGCCATACAGCGAAACGACATGAAGAGCTCCCGGCAATTAACGTTAAAAAGTGGCAAGGAACCATTATCATACGGATTTCGTACGGCAATCGGTCAAGGTATTGGAATTCAGGTCCAATATTTTTCGCACAAAAACTTCGGTTTCCACAGCGAATGAGCAATCGTTTTTCAAATCGTGATCGTAGTGCCGAATACAACCGCAGAGGGTTGGTTTGTGACAATTGTAGCGGAGTCTCTTCGCGACCACGTTGCTCTACGCTGAGTCAACCGCTCGTTGCACAATGGCCGGAAAAATGGGCTCAACTTGCGAGAACCTATTCGGTCGGTTTACAATGAAGTCCACCAAATAACGTGACCTACCCCCCGCATATTCTTCTTTTTGAATCACAGAGGATTTCCGATGTCGATCATCACTCGCCGACGTTTTTTACAGACTTCGACCGCCGCAGCGGGCGCTTCGCTGTTGCTGACCGGCACGCAAGCGTCCGGTAAGGTCAATGGAGCCAATGATCGGGTGCGAATCGCCGTCGCCGGTTTGAATGGTCGCGGCAAAAGCCACCTGCAAGGTTGGCTGGGACAAAAGAACGTCGAAGTCGCTTACGTCATCGACCCCGATCAAGACGTCTTGGATCGCACGCTGAAAGCGCTTGCTGAAAAAGGTGTCACCAACGTCAAAGGCGCCGCTGATGTCCGGGAAGCCTTGGAAGATAAAAACGTCGACGCCATCTCCGTTGCCACCCCCAACCATTGGCACTCGCTGATCACGATTTGGGCGGCGCAACACGGCAAACATGTCTACGTTGAAAAACCGATGAGCCACGACATTGCTGAAGGCCGGGTCGCTGTCGAAGCCCAGAAAAAATACGGCGTCGTCGTGCAACACGGCACGCAGCGTCGCAGCAACGCACAGCTTGCCGGACTGGTCAAAGAAATCCAGGACGGCAAATTCGGCAAACTGAAAATCTCCTACGGATATTGCTGTAAGCCGCGGAATGGCATTGGACAGAAGAGTCCGACCACACCGCCATCGAACTTGAATTGGGATCTGTGGAAAGGCCCGGCACAGATTGACCAATATCACCCCAATTTCGTGCACTACAACTGGCACTGGTTCTGGGAAACCGGCAACGGTGACATGAACAACCAGGGGACGCACCAATTGGACGTCGCCCGCTGGGCACTCGACGAAGATCAAACGCACCCCGTTCGCGTGATGGGCATGGGCGGCCGGTTCCAATGGAACGACCAAGGCGAAACCCCCAACACGATGTTCGCCGTCGCCGAATATCCCAACGGACAGTACGTCTACTTCAATGTCCGGAACGTGAACTATAAGAATTACAAAAAGCAGGTCCTCAACGAGTACTACTTCGAGGATGGCGGAAAGATTCTCCCCAACCCGCAAGCGAAACATCGCGAAGGGGGCGACTACTGGAAGTACTTTGCCAAAGGCGATACCCAAGGCGAAGTGCTGACTGTCGCGGATGGTGATGTCACGCCCGGCGGCAACTGGGGCGCCTTCATTGCCGCCGTCCGCGAAGGAAACCCGGACATGGCCAACGGCAACGCCCTGGATGCCCACTACGGCTGCGTGCTGGGCCACATCATGAACAACTCGTATCGCTTGGGTGTGGACGTTCCGTTCAACAGCAAAGCGGGTAAGTTCGGTGAAAATACCGATGCCTACGAGCACTTCACGGCTCTGCACGACATCATGAGCAAAGACGTGGGACTGTCCGCCGAGGACAACAAATACACCGTTGGTCCCTGGTTGACCTTCGACGGTGCCAAGGAACGTCACACCGGCGATCATGCCGAAGCGGCCAATTCCTTGCTGAAAGACGCCAACACGACCGGCTTCGAAATCCCGCTGTTAGCGAGCCTCTAAGCCGCCGTGAAAAACGACAACTGACGAACCCGTATGCCCCCGGTTTGGTTTCGACCAAGCCGGGGGATTTGCATTCATCGAGTCACTGTACGCGTTTTACCCAACGATCCTCTTTGTTCTCGACAGGTCACGCGTGGAAGCGTCGAACATCATTTTTCAGGGCCGGGGTCTGTGGTGGCTGTGGTTGAGCCTAGCCGCACTCGCGGCCGCCGGCGTGATTTTTCTTTACCGTTACGAACGCCGTTTGGTGGCGGCGCGGATCGGGAATTCGCTGTTAGCCTTACGGCTGTCCGCCATCGCCTTGCTGTTCTTCGCGCTGTTGCAACCGGTACTGGCCGTCGTGCGCGAGCGCGCTGCTGAACGGCGGATATTGATTGCCATCGATGTCTCGCAAAGCATGCAGACACCCGATCCCCAGGCGAGCGACGCGGAAAAACTGCGCTGGGCGCGGGCCTTGGGAACCATCGGCAATGACCACAACCGCGACCGTATAGACCAATGGCTGCAGGCTTTGGAAAATGAGCAAGAACCGAAATGGGTCGCATCCGGCGACGGCGAAGCGGCAGTGCAACTCGCACAAACGCGCCGCGATAGCCTGCATCAACTCCTGGATGAAATCGGCGCTCTGCAACGCCGCGAAATTGTTCAGCGGATACTGACGTCAACGACCACGCCGTTACTCGCCAAGTTACAACGGATTGGTGATGTGCAAATCCATTTGTTCGCCGACAAGGCTGTAGCCGTCGACGGGGATGCGTTGTCGCTCATGGACCTCAACGAACAGGAGTTGGGCTTGAACGTCGGTGTGACAAATTTGCAGGCGGGAATCGCAGCCGGGACTTCTTCTGTTGAGCAGCCATCGACAGCGGGAATCGTACTCCTTACCGACGGCCGCGATACTTCAACGCACGATCCCATCGCAACGGCCCGCGCGCTCGGCCGCGAAAACATTCCGCTGTTCCCGGTGCTCATTGGCAGCCCCCGCAAACCGGTCGACATCACCGTTACCGATCTCGATTTTCCCACGTCCGTCTTTTTAGGCGACACCCCGCGACTGACGGCAACCCTCGCCACGACCGGTTTTGCAGGCCGCGCCCTCGAAGTCATCCTGCAACCAGCATCCGGTGCTGCAATGCGAAAAATGGTCAACGTCGAAGCGGACACGACAACCGTCGCATTTGACTGGCCGGCCGATTCAGCGGGGCGGTCTTCGTTCAGCCTCTCCGTCGCTGCACAACCGGAAGAACTTCGCGACGACAATAACTCGGCCGAATTCGCGCTTACGGTCGTCGATGACACAATCCGCGTGCTATTGATCGAGGAGGAAGCTCGCTGGGAATTTCGGTTTATCGATAACGCCTTTCTGCGCGACAGCCGCGTTGATGTCGCGCAGGTGATCTTTGAACAGCCGTTTCTCAACGTCTTGGATGCATCATTCTTCCCCCGTCAATTGGACTGGCCGGACGATCCCGCTGCCTGGGACAAATCCGCACTGGCCGAAACTGATGTGGTGATTGTGGGCGATGTCTCGCAAACACATCTGACACCCGCTGACTGGGAAAGCTTGGACCGTTACGTCGACGCCGGCCGCGGCACACTCGTGCTCTTAGCAGGGAAAAACCATGCGACGGACGGTGAACTTCCTCCCGCCTTGCAGCGCCTGTTGCCGGTTTCTGATTTGCGGATCGAGCAATTCGCTAAAAAGTCTGCACAATCGTCGCCTAGCGAACGCGGCTTTCATCTCGCGCTCACCCCCGAAGGGGAACGCGAACCGATGCTGCAGTTCGCCGCCGATCCCCAAGCCAATCGTGAAATCTGGCGTAATTTTCCCGGACATGTTTGGGGCATGACCGGTACCGCTAAACCAGGCGCAAGCGTTTTGGCGACCATGGTTCCCCCCGCCGACGCTCCACCGGGAACCTCAAAGAATCGCGCAATTCTGGCACGACAAACCTACGGCCTGGGGCAGGTTTTGTGGTTGGGCATCGACAGCACATGGCGATGGCGGCACCGCGCGGGAGACCGGTATCACCACCGTTTTTGGGGCCAGTTGGCCCGCTGGGGCGCACGTCAGCAAAGCCTGGGTGGAACGGACAGTGTGAAATTTGGTTTTGAGCGAAGCGATATTGCCCAAGGAGAAACAGCAGTCGTGCGTGCTCGATTCAATCGTGTATTTCTCGAACGCTATCCGCAATTGACAGCGACAGCCGAACTAGTCGCCGCGGGGGAATCGCGTATCTTGCAAACACTTCCCTTAACCCCGTCGCCCGGTCGCCCCTTGGCGTATGAAGGAGAGGCGGTCGACTTGCCGCCGGGGGAATACACGGCCCGCCTGAAAGTCGACGGAGCAGATTTGGGTGCGGCAGAATTCGTGGCGACGTTGTTTGTCTCGCAACCGCCAACGAAGGAACTGACCGACCTAAGCGCCAACGCGGAGCTGTTATCACAACTTGCCACCGTCAGCGGCGGACGGTTGATCGGCCCCGATGACTTGTCCGAGTTGCCGCAATTGCTCAATGCTGCTGAGGCCGCGCACGGTGATCGGGATGAAGTCGCACTCTGGCAACACCCGTTGCTATTGCTACTGTTCTGCGCATTGGTCACGACCGAATGGGTGGTCCGCAAACTGAACGGCTTACCGTGAACTACAGTGGTGCAGCGGTCATTGCGGCAAGACGGGGACCAGTGGTAATTGGAGCAATAAGGAGAGTTGCTTCAATCGCGATTGGCGGCGGATCCCAAGTTTCATGACGCGGGAAATCCTTTGGAACTTCCCTTGGCGGCTTTCAAATTTCTGGCAAAATAGCCGCACGAGTTGCGCCCGATCGTCGTCGGCGTTCGTGGTTGATTCCAACCGCCGCAACAACGTGCGGGCTTGGCCAATCCCAGCCGTCAAGTTGGCAGTCTGCCGTCCCACATACGCAGGCAAATTCGATAACAGTCGGCCGATGTGCACATGCGTGCTCCGTGCTCCGACGCAATTTTTGCTGTGCTGTCGGTAGCGGACTGTCGCAGTCGGTAAATAATGAATCCGGCCGGTTGTCGCAGCGCACAAAGCCAGCCACCAGTCGTGCAGCGCCGCATCGGTAGGAATCGGCACGGCCAGTTCCAACAATGCGCGATTGACCAATGCCGTACAACCGGTGACAAAATTTTGCACCAGCAACGTCTTGAGGGGTTGATGGGGCGAATGGGCCAAGCCTTCGTAGCCCATAAAAGAGTCGTGAATTAACCGCAGGTCTTCATCCACGACCGCCAAGTCGGAATGGACCAGTTGCGGGACATCGCGACCATCTTCGTCTTCCGCGCAGAGAATCAGTTCCATCTGTCGTGCGATTTTTTCGGGATGCCAAACGTCATCCTGATCGGCGAAGAGGACATAGGGGGCGCCGGCGTCATAAGCCGCTTCCAGCAATGTGCCGAAATTCTGTGTGGTTCCCAGCCAGCCCTGCGCGTCGTTGAGTAGCGTAATACGATGGTCGTTGTTCGCTAACTCTCGGACAATGTCGACGGTGCGGTCGCTGGAACTATCGTCCCGAACCAGCAAAGTCCAATTGGTATAGGTTTGTTGTTGCAGGCTTTCGATTTGTTCGCGGATGTAATCTTGGCCGTTGTAAGCGGCCAGGACGATCGTCACCGGCGGCCCGGCGCAGACCAGGGACGTTTGCGAACTTGACTCGATTTCGTGGCAGCTCTGGGTGTCTAACACTATCGCATGCTTTCCCGTATCAATACCGCCTCGGCGGCGTGGATTGGGGGTCTCGGGTTTTTTAGTCAATGGCGCGAGGCATTTCGCTCTGTGCTGACTGCACGAACATTGGCATCCCGTCATTGCGTGGCGAAGGGTACTCATCCCCGCCAAATTGGGCAATACGACTTTGCTACTCAGTTGTTACGTCAAAACGGTGTCTCAAAACTGCGGCGGTCTTGGCAACAACTGTTTGAAATGGCGAGATTCATCTTTTGTTCACAAAAACCAGGCTGGTTTACACGTCAAATCACGGTTGATAGAGTTGGCCGTCGAACATTCGGATTCTATTCATCTCCAACGGCGAAGATCCTACCAGTTAAACAACGCGGAACCTCCGCAAATCATCTCAAAAGGAATGGGCCATGCCTTTAAAAGGAATCGTTCTCGCCGGTGGTGCGGGAACCCGGTTGCACCCGGTCACACGTGTCATCAATAAACAACTGCTACCGGTCTACGACAAACCGATGGTCTATTATCCGCTGAGCACCTTGATGCTAGCGGGAATTCGCGATGTGTTGATTATCAGCACGCCCGAGGATCTGCCGCTCTTTCAAACGCTGTTGGGGGATGGCTCGCAATGGGGCATGCGGCTCAGTTTTGTCGTACAGCCGACTCCGGCCGGCCTTGCGCAGGCGTTTATCCTGGGCGAGGAATTCATTGGCGACGACCCGGTTTGCCTGATTCTGGGCGACAATATTTTTTACGGACACGACCTGCAATTCGCATTGGAGAATGCAGGGAAATCCTCAGCCGGTGCGACCGTATTCGCCTATTATGTCCGGGACCCACAGCGCTACGGTGTCGTCAATTTCGACGCCGAAGGCCGGGCGATCGATATTGAAGAAAAACCAGCCCATCCCAAATCGAATTACGCGGTCACAGGTCTGTACTTCTATGACAATCGTGTGATCGAAATCGCCAAAAACCTGAAGCCCTCTGCTCGTGGCGAGCTCGAAATCACGGATGTGAACCGCCGCTATTTGAACGATGGCGAGCTGCGGATTGAACTCTTAGGACGCGGTAGTGCCTGGTTGGATACGGGAACCCCCGCATCGCTGCTGCAAGCGGCCTCATTCATCGAAGCGGTCGAGCAACGGCAAGGTTTAAAAATCTCTTGCCCGGAAGAAATCGCGTTTCGTATGGGGTTCATTGATGCTGATCAACTCCGCGCGTTAGCCGAGCCGCTGAAAAAGAATACGTACGGAGAATATCTGCAGGAAATCGCCGACGGAGAATCGTCGCCGTTGATCGAAGACCACGATAGTCGCGTTCGCCGCGAGAACAGTTAAACATCGCGTCTCTACGCGGACCTTGTTCGTGTTGCGCGACATCTATTCAGCTCAGTCCCTAGGACAAAGCCTACGGCACTGAGTAACGATAAAGCACAGGTTCTGGGTGGTTGAGGACGAGCATTCGCTCGTTCCCAGGGCGTTTGGCATTCCTGTGTCTTATAAACTGGGGGCGGACTTTGTCCGTCCCCAGCCACCCTTACGTCTCTGCCCCATTGAGGGCATCTCGTGGTACATAAGCTACGAAGGTCGGCGATGAAGATCCGTCTGCATGCAAATTTAAGATGAGCGTCACCAATTAAGAGATGACAGTCGCTAGCGGTCCGATCATTTTTGAGATTCGATCTTTTTTCGATCGCAGCGCATTATCAGTCGCAGAGAGCGATATCCGAATTGACCGTTTCGGAGAATCGCCTCTATAATCCGCCGCTGATTTTCCATCCTCCCCTCATTTCCGAATCGCATCGTGTTATCTCAATTACGATGCGTGTTCACACCATTTCTCACTGACATTTCCCATTTGCGGCTGCGCCGATGTTTCGGCTCGCCCCAGCACTGGTTTCGCAATAATGAAACAAACACTCACCCTCGTGGCTGCGTTGGTCATCACCACGGGTTGCAACAAGATTGCCAAGGTCGACAATCCGGTTGCCCCCGAACCGCCGCCCCGTTTGTCATTTGACAATCGGCCGACCAGGGACACTTCTAAGTCAGCCCCGCAATTGGCAGCGCGCGACGAAAAGCCGTTGGCCAATGTGGCGGACGAGATTCCCGCGTATGATGACTTGCAGCTCAATGAAAAGGGTGTGACGCGCGTCACCAATTCCCGAATTGGTCCCGCATCGACGAATGCAGACCGCGATCTCGGCACTGCGACGGGAACTCTGGTATTGGTCAACGGCGAACCGATCTTTGCCGAGGACGTCTTGCTGGAATTCGAGAGACGCGTCGCAAAAACGAAACAACGTATGACCGCTGCTCAAATTGAAGAAGCACAACCAGAACTGCGTGCTGCTCGCGCTGAATTTCTCCGTCGCAGTCTTCCCATGCACGTCCAGAGCAAGCTGTTGTCGTCGGCATTGCTGAAGAGCCTGACGGAGGAACAAAAAGAGCTTTTGGACCAAGGCATGAAACAAGCCTTCGAAGACAGCTTGGAAAAGAAGAAGAAGGAATTGGGCATCACCAGTCGCGGTGAACTGGAGGTGGCCATGGCCAAAGAAGGCGTGACGATGCAGCGGATGCAACAGGCTTTCTATGAAAACCAAATGGCTCAGTTGTACGTCTCGCAAAATGCCGGGACACCACCGAAGTTCAGCCGCCGTGAATTGTTTGACTACTATCAAGAACACAAAGAAGAATATGCGGTCGAAGGCAAAGTCAAATGGCGGCAGATCAAAATCGGCTTCAAGGAACGTGGTGGCGAACCAGTCGCGCGGCAGGACATCGCGAAGATCGAACAGTTGCTCATCAACGGTGCTGATTTTTCAGAACTGGCTGAAGAGCACTCCGACGGACCGACTGCGCTGAACGGCGGTATGTGGGACTGGACCGAGATGGGCAGTCTTGTAGATGAAAACCTGGAAGCCATTCTGTTTCAAATCCGCCCTGGCACGGTCAGTGACGTGATCAAATCAGATGACAGTTATCATATTGTTCAGGTCGTTGAACGGATCGATCCGGGTTATGTGCCGTTCGAGGACGTGCATGAAAAAATCAAATTGGAATTGCGCCAAAGCCAATACCAAGAGGCGGCGGCCAAACTTGTTGACGAACTCAAAAAGACAGCCGTGATCGAACCGAAATACGACTTTGGCGATACGGCATTACTGCAATAACAACGACAGATAGAAACGGTCGGTTCGGCAGAAATTGCCGGAGTTGTTTTCAACTTGAACCGGTCTTTCGAAAAGCACGAGAAACACTTCAAATTTCATCTGACCGGTCTTGACCGGTATGTCGGGTTTCCGGTATTTAGCCCGCACTTCTACACTCTCTCCACAATTCACACACTCGTTTGTTAGCACAGGCGTGATCGGGCTGCGGCCCCGGCGGCGATACGTTCGTCTCCGGATCCACTCCCTGCCCGGGATCAACGTCTGGCTAGAGAACTATCGCATTCGAGTGATTTCGCCGCACGGCGCGCGACATTGCAATGGTGTCGGGCTCAGGCGGCGAGTTCACTCCCACGTTTGGTTAATTTAGGTCATGGAAGCTGTTAGGACCTTTAAGGAGGTAGGTACGTTGGGTAAGGCACTAGGATTATTCGCCTGTGGTAGCCTCATCACTGCATCGTTGTGGTGTGGGCATCAAGGTTTTGCCGCTGAGACAAACTCGAAGCGTTCTGCATCACAGAAGAACGATTCGACAGCCGCTTCTCGCGAGCGGTCGTCACGAGCTTTGTTGCGACTCGGCAAAGAATTGTACGCCAAGGGACGTTATGAAGATGCGGTTCGGTCTTTCCGAGCTGCGACATACGCTCCCGGAAATCTCGCCAAGGAAGAACGGGCGCAACTCGAACAATATTTGTCACGCGCCGAACGCAAACTGAAAGCACTGCCTCGTGGGAGAACGGCTCGCCGGATCACGGCTCGTGGCCAATCGCCCGAACCGTCCAATCCGTTCGCCGTCGCGGCGCAAGGTCTTGGATCAGCTGATCGCAAGGCAGCCGTCAAGAAATGGTTGGCCAATGCCCGCCATGAATTCGAACGCGGTAATGTTGCCGCCGCCGAAAAAACGGCACTGCAAGCCGCCAACATCAAAGTCCGCTTTGGACTGTTGGAAGACAGCCCGCAACGGCTGTTGGAAGACATTGCGGCTTACAAGCGCAAAGCCAATGAAAGTGTCTTCGATGACACCAATACGGTGACTCGCGCACAAAGCACGAATGATTTTGAAATCCGTCAAGCTGGCGGAACAGAACATGCGACGCGTCGATTCCCCACCGGAGTTCCCGGGGACATCGTCCAAGTCGCCGGCAGCCAACCGGCTGAAGCTCCGCATGACGAATGGCGTATCAAAGCCGATTCGTTGATGCAAAAAGCGCGTGAAGCGGCCGAATCGAAACGCCTCAACGAAGCGTATCGCCACGCCTTAAGCGCACAACAACTCGAACGCAAAGGCAAAGTTCAATACGCTGACGGCGAAATGTCACCCACCGCCTTTATCGAAGTGCTCAACAGCATGGAAGAAAAAGCGTTGGTCGCCACCGGAAAGCCGGATGCCATTAAAATTCAGGCACAACGCCTGCTGGCAGCTGCCGAACGGGACATCGCCGCTGGAAACTTTGAAGCGGCCTATAAAAAGGTCGACCAAGCCGAAAGCATGGATGTCGCTTACGATCTGTTGGAAAAACGGCCCAAGTCGGTCCGTATGAACATTGCCGAAGCGGAAAACGCTGAAGCCAACAAATTCGTCCAAGGTGGACGTTACCAACGTTCGACCGGCAGCCAATTTCCTTCGGCCGCTGAGAAATCAGCAACCCCGTTCGAAACGGCTCAACAGGCCAATTCGCCCAAAGCTCAAGCCGTGAGCTTGATCAAACAGGCCCGCAAGGACCTGGCAGCCGGCGACATTGAAGCCGCCCGCCAAAAAGCGGTGCAAGCACGAGAGATTCCCGTCGCTTATGATGTGTTCGACGATCAACCCCGGCTGGTCCTCGCGGACATCGCCCGGCAAGAACGGATGTCCAACATCGCGGCAAACGATAACCTCTTCGACGAAGAACCGGCCAATCCGTTTGCCGAACCGGCTGCTGATCCGGTGAAAACCGATCTAAACGCCGATAAGCGGCAAGCCTTGAAATTGCTGAACCAAGCCAGACTGGACCTGAAGGCGAAAGACGTCGACAGCGCCCAAGAAAAGGCAAAGATGGCCGCCCAACTGGGGGTCAAGTTTGGAGTCATGGACGACAGCCCCGAGAAAGTCTTGGCGGACATCGACTATTTCACCAACTCCGGCAAACAAGCCCAACGCTATGCTCAACGTGATACCGAAATCCAAGCCGCCAGTGGCGACCGGGACAAGGGTCAAGTGGAGAACGCTGACGACGCAGAAATTGCGTTTCAGGTCGAGGAAAGCACGACGGACGACAAGGCATTGGCCACCCAATTGCTGAACGAGGCCCGCAATCTCGCCGACAAAGGTCGGTATGACGCGGCCCGCGCTAAAGCGATGGAAGCCCAAAAACTGGACGTTGCTTACGATCCGTTTGATGATGATCCTTCACAGGTTCTGAAATGGATTGCCAAAGCCGAAGCCGCAATCAGTACACCGGCAGCCGTGATCTTCGACGAAGAGAGCGACAACAGCCCGTCGCTCACGCAGTCGGAAAAATCGGGATTGGATTTGTTCAATGCCGGCGAAAGCGAACTGCGTAGCGGTAACCGTAACCAGGCTTATCAGTACTTCCTGCAGGCTCACCATACCGGTGACCGCCTGAGCCCGCGACGTGCACAACAACTGCAGGACTACCTGCAGGAATTGCGTCCGCGACGCGACAACAAATTGCGGCAAGTCCAATACCTCGCCGAAGAGGGCGAGTTGGCCACCCCGCAAACTGGTGACAATGGTGGTTCGTTGCTGCCCACGGTCGACAACGAACGCAAAGTCGCCTATTCGAAACTTCGTAATGATGTGATGAACGCTGGCTTCCGGGCCGAACGCCTGAAAACGTCCGAACCCGAAAAAGCGTTGCAACTGTTGGGTGAAACTTTGACCAAGGTTGAGAATTCGGATTTGCCGCGTGATATGCTGCAACCGATGATTCGCCGCATCAATCGGAAACGTGAAAGCATCAAATCGTATCAGGTGCAACACGCTCCGGTGATCGCTCAACAAAACCACAATGCGGAAGTCCGCGACGACATCAAGCGTGATGTGGAAATTGCTATCCGCATCGAACAAGACTTCGCCGACAAGGTGGACGAGTTCAATCAGTTGGTTAAGGAACAACGTTACGCCGAAGCGGAAGTCATCGCCAAACAAGCCAAAGCACTCAGCCCTGAGTCGCCCGAAGCTGAGGTGATGATCTTAAAGTCGAGATTCTTGCGAAACATCACACGTAGCGAGAATACTCGTGCACTCAAGGAAGAGGGTTTCTTGAATGCGTTGCACGAAGTCGACGAAGCCTCCATTCCCTTTACCGGCGACTATGCAATGCCGGCACCTAAGGAATGGTTTGAAATGACCGCTCGTCGCAAAAAATACGCCGGCGACAACCGCCGACGGACCGAAGCGGAAGAGCGGATCGAACGTAACCTGGAACGTCCCGTCTCACTGCACTTCGACAACGAGCCTCTGGCCAACGTCCTCAACCATCTCGGCAGCTTGGCCGACGTGAACTTGTGGATCGATGACGAAGGTCTGGAAGACGAAGGCGTGACGACCAATACCCCGGTGACGATCAACGTCGACGGCATCCAACTCAAGAGTGCCTTGAATTTGTTGCTGGAACACCGCCACTTGGGTTACATGATCAAGAACGAAGTGCTGCAGATCACCAGCGACATTCGCCGCCAAGGCGAAGTGATGGCGGTCACCTACAGCGTAGCGGACTTGGTTGTCCCGATTCCGAATTTCGGAACGCCTTCCACGATGATGGGCCCTGCAGCCAGCACGAGTAATCCCGCCTTCAACGCCGGGTTAGACTACGATGGCTCAAGCCCAATGAATGTGAGCGGTGGTCAGAAATTCTTCGATGTCCCTGCAGCCGGTGGACAGGCGCCCTTTGGCGGGATTCCTGGATTGCCGGGCGCACGTAGCCCCCAACTTGGTGGTGGATCGGGTGCGGACTTTGACTCTTTAATCGACTTGATCACGACGACGGTTTCCCCCGACACTTGGGAAGAAATCGGCGGCCCGGGAACGATTAGCGAATTCGAAACGACCCTGAGTTTGGTCATTCGCCAAACCCAACAGGTTCACGAAGAAATCGCCGAGTTGCTGGACCAGTTGCGTCGTCTGCAAGACTTGCAAGTTACCATTGAAGTCCGGTTTGTCGCCGTGTCGGACCGGTTCTTCGAACGGATCGGTATCGACTTCGACTTCGACGTGCAGGACAACGTCGGTGGACCGAACCCACCTGTTGGTGGCTGGGGTGCAACGACTCCTCCCAACGGAACCTATCCCAACGTGACACTGCAAAGTGGAACGACGGGTGGAACGACGGGGACCACGGGTACGACTGGTACCACGGGGACGACTGGAACGACTGGTACCACGGGAACCACAGGGACGACAGGAACGGCAGGCAGCACAGGATTCTTTAGTGATCCTCCGCTGCGACAGTTGCCCGACTTGGACAACTATCCCAAGTACGGCTCGATCGTGGGTTACAGTAACGCCAACGGTGGTGCCTTCTCACCTGACTTAGACGTTCCCTTCCGTCAAGGTTCGTTCGACATCGGTGTCCCGGACTTTGGAAACTTCCAAGCTGAAGCCGGTATCAACATGGGTATCGCGATTCTGAGCGACATTGAAACCTTCTTCTTCATCAATGCCGCAACGGGTGACGAGCGGAGCAATATTATGTTTGCCCCGAAAGTCACATTGTTCAACGGCCAAACGGCCACTGTGACTAGCCAAGTGCAACGTCCGTTCGTCACGAGTTTGATTCCGGTCGTCGGATTCTTCTCGGTCGGCTTCCAGCCGGTCATTCAGACGATCGCTGACGGTGTGCAGATGCAGGTCCAAGCGGTGATTTCCGCCGACCGTCGTTATGTGCGACTCACAGTGATTCCTCAGTTCTCGAACGTGACTGACGTCTTCACCTTCTCATTCGTCTCCGGTGGAGGTGGTATTGCCGGTGGTGCTGGCGGTACAGCCGGTGGAGTCGGCGGCGGAGCCGGTGGAGTCACTGGTGGCGGAATCGGTGGCGGTGGAGTCGGTGGTGCCGGTGGTGGCGTCGGCGGTGGTCTCGGCGGTGCCGGTGGCCTCGGCGGTGGAGCAGCTGGCGGACTCGGCGGTGCCGGTGGTGTCGGCGGTGGAACCGGCGGTATTGGTGGTTCCGGTGGAACAGCCGGTACGACGGGTACTGCGGGAACATCCGGTGCGGCGGCGGGTGGATCGATTACGGTTCAACAACCGGTCGTCGAAATCGTCCAGGTCGTCACAACGGTGAGTGTGCCGGACGGTGGTACTGTTCTCTTGGGCGGCATTAAGCGGCTCCGGGAAGGACGGAACATGGCCGGTGTCCCGATCTTGAACAAGATTCCTTATATCAGTCGCTTGTTCAAGAACAGTGGTGTCGGACGTGAAACCGAAAGCCTGATGCTGATGGTCACACCGCGGATCATTATTCAGGAAGAAGAGGAAGAGTTGCTCGGCGTGCCGCTTTAATCAACGGCACTTCCTAGTAACCGTGTAAAAATTGACTCCGCCGGTGGCCTGAAAAGACCACCGGCGGTTTTTTTATGCGCTCACTCAACAGGCATCCATCAGCCAGGTATTCCCGCCGCATCTTGAACGGAGTGGTACTTGGCGAATTGCCGCCAGCCGTTATGATGGAATCAGTTGGTTTCATATCCGTATTTGGGGAACGGTTTACATGGCGGAGTTTTACACGGTCGCACGGGTGGGAGAGATCCCCGAGGGGGAAGGCCGATCATTCCCCATCGAAGGCCGCATGGTGGCCGTCTTTTTGCTGGACGGCGAATACTCAGCCATCGACGACATTTGTTCGCACATGGGCGCCTCCCTAGCGTCCGGCAACGTCGAAAACGGCGCCGTCTATTGCCCCTGGCATGCCTGGCGATTCTGCGTCAAAGAAGGGACCTGGCTGGACAACCCCAAATCAGCCATCGGACAAAAATGTTTCGAGGTACGGGTCGTCGGCGAGGAGATTCAGGTAGCGGTGCCGGTGGAGTAGGAACGGGATAGCCTCAGAGCTATTTCCAATTCGATTCTCGTCGAGAATCGATGAATGACTGGTCGCTAGACTGTGGCTGCCGAAATACGCTCATATTTCTCGGTTTGCCATGTCTGTAAGGTCGTTACGAGCGAAATTGCGGCGATCCCCAAGATCAAGCTGACCACATCGACGACAAGCGAGACTTGGCTTGATGCCAGGAAATCATCAAGCGTTTTTGCCCGCATCGACATACGCGATGACACTCTCCCGATAATGATTGCAATCACCCACATCGTCCACCAGCGCGATGTGGCCGCTGGTGAGGAAGCCTCCTCCCAGTCGTCATCCATATTGGGATTCGAGGCCTTGAAGATTTCGATCATCACCTGATACGGCTTCCAAAAATTGGCTATCGGCACAAAAAACCAGCCGACCGCCCAACCGGGAGAGTATTCGAGTTTATCATCCACCAACGACCGTGCGTTCCGACTGGAAACATAGGTCCAACGTAAAAACAGGATCGCTGTCATCAAGTACACGACAATCGCTGCGCCAAAAATCATCAATTGGCGCTCATCGTTTGCATCGGCTTCTCCCTCGGCAACGATTGCTCCATCAACCATTCTTTGTATCATCTGAACTTCTAGCCAATCGGACCAAAGTCCAACCAACGAGAAGGCACAGTAGAGGCCCAGAAAGCATTTGAGAACTAAAGACAACGTGGACGTGTCGCGAAAACCCGTGGGATCGGCCATCAAATCGACTCCGCAAGCACTAGAGAGTTTGTATTACGAATCGTAACAGACAACTTGATTGGCCCGCGACTTAGGGATCCCTCGAACCGGCAGTCTCCCACACAGCTATTCCTTCCGAATCGCCCACAAATTATCGAACGTTCGCAAATAAATCGTGCCGTTGGAAATCGCTGGCGAGGCGGCTAGGGAATCTTTCATTTCGTTCACGGACACCACTTCAAATTCCGGCCCTGCTTTGACGACCGTAATGCGACCGTCGCGAGCGGTCAGGTAGATGTGACCGTCGGCGTAGATCGGCGAGGCTCGGTGGCGTTGCCGGTGTGTCCGCTTTTGCTTGTAAAACGTCTCGCCCGTCTTGGCATCCAGCGTCGTCAAGTTTCCGTTTTCCATGCACAAATAAACAATCCCGTCATAGACCACCGGCGTTGGCACATCAGGCGTCTTCTCGTGCTGCCACAAACGATACGTCTTGGAATCGGTGATGTCTCCCGTGCCATCGGGACGCAGAGCTAGTAGCGGGCTACGCTTGGCGGACGGAGCGACGATGATTCCCTCAGCCGTCGTCGGCGAAGCCACCAGCCGCAACGTGCGGTCGTAACGGTCCGGCGGATTCAAGCCGCCGCTGCGCCAAATCTCCTTGCCCGTGTCCAAATCGTGGGCCACGATCAAATCGGCGCCATGGGTCAGCAAAAATTCCCGTTCATCGTCGCGGTAGATCGTCGGCGAGGCATAGGCATGTTCGTTTTCCGCAACCGCCTCACTCGGCCGGGGCTGCTTCCAGATTTCTTTGCCGGTGAGCTTATCCAAACAGACCACCAGCGCTTCCTGAGTCGCTGCGTCGCCATCGCCGTGGATCAATTGAAAATACAACCGATCGCCATCCAACACCGGCGTCGACGTCATCCCGAATTGAATATCGAAGCGACCATAACGGTCCTGCATGTTGAAATTCCAAATCTCGTTGCCGTCGAAGTCGTAGCAACCGATCGCGCCATTGCCCATGTAGGACCAGACATGCTTGCCATCGGTGCAAGGCGAGGGGGATGCGGAGTTCCCTTCGTCAGTACGGGCGGTCTTGTTCCCTTGACCGACGACTTTGCGCCACAACTCTTTGCCATCGGTGTTGATGCACATCAGCAACAAATCATCGCCGGCAGCGGCCGTGACAAAAATTCGGTCGTCCCACACAACCGGCGACGCCCCGCCCGGTCCAGGCATTGGAATTTTCCAGGCGACGTTTTCTGTACTGCTCCACGAGATGGGCAAATCGGTTTCGTGGGAGATATTGTCCAGTTTGGGACCGCGCCATTGGGGCCAATTCTCAGCCTGGGCACTTGGGAGTGCTACGGAAAGGACCCAGCAAATTGTCGCGGTGGAAATCAGAGAAAAAATACGCATACCGATGACACCTTCAATCAACGCCTGGAGTGAAATAGGTTTGTGGCTTGCTTCCAGTTTGGCGACTGGAACGGCGCAGGTCAATCGATGCGAACGCGACGACCCCGCAGCTCTCAATTTGGTGAGGGGACATTCCAGAATTCCCCTTCGACTTTCCCCCGCACCACCTCAGCGATAAGCTAACAGCCGGTGCAATCTATCAGCAAACCCAACACACCTCATTCGGGGAGACGCTCCCATGCAGATGTTTTTTAGCGGGCAATGGCAAGACAAATCCGACACGATCGATGTCGTCAACCCATTCAACGGCGAAGTGATCGATACGGTTCCCCGCGGCACAGCCGCCGATGTCGATGCGGCATTGGCTACGCTGGCCGAAGGGGCGCGGATCATGAAGAAGATGTCCGCTTGGGACCGCTGCCAGATCCTCCGCAAGGCCGCCGCCATCATGGAACGTCGCGAAGAAGAACTAGGCCGACTGATCAGCACCGAAGAAGGGAAAATCCTGGCCGAAGGAAACCTGGAAGCTTCGCGGGCGCGGGAAGTCATCGAAGTCTCCGCCGAGGAAGCCCGACGTATTACCGGAGAGATGGTGCCGCTCGATGCCGCGCCGGGCGCCGCCGGAAAACTCGGTTTCACATTGCGGGTCCCTTGCGGAATCGTCGCCGCCATTACGCCGTTCAATTTTCCCTGCAATCTCGTCTGCCACAAAATCGGGCCTGCCATCGCCGGCGGGAATGCGGTATTGATTAAACCCGCTTCCGACACACCATTATCAGCACTCAAACTGACCGAGATCATGCTCGAAGCGGGTCTGCCTCCCGAAGCGATCGCCTGCATCACCGGGCCGGGCAGCGAATTGGGCCAGGCGATCTGCGAAGATTCGCGCGTGCGCAAGATCAGCTTCACCGGCAGTTTTCCGGTCGGAGAAAACATCTGCCGCATGGCGGGCATGAAAAAAGTCACCATGGAACTGGGCAGTAACTCGCCGGTGATCATCATGGACGATGCCGACATCGAAACCGCCGTCAAAGCCATCACATCCAACGGCTACGCCAACGCTGGCCAGACCTGTATCTCCGCGCAGCGCATTCTCACGTCCAGCAAAATCCATGGCGACTTTCTCGATGCACTCCAGCCGAGCGTCGAAGCACTGTCGGCCGGCGATCAACTCCAAGCAGGAACTAATGTCGGCCCCTTGGTGCGCGAGGCAGATGCGGAGCGGGTCGAGAAATGGATTCGGCAAGCTGTCGAAAGCGGTGCGCGGCTTGTCACCGGCGGCGAGCGGAACGGATCCGTCTGTGAACCGGCTATTCTGGCGGACGTCGCCCCCGAGATGCGAATCAGTTGCGAAGAGTTGTTCGGACCAGCAGTCGCCTTGACCGTTTTTGATGATATCAACGAAGCGATTTCACTGGCCAATCACACCGAATTCGGTCTCTCAGCCGGGATCTTCACACAAGACATCGACCGCGCCATGCGCTTCGCCCAGGAAGTCGACAGCGGCAATCTGCATATCAACTGGGGTTCACAATGGCGCGCTGATTTAATGCCCTACGGCGGCCTCAAGCACAGCGGCACCGGTAAAGAAGGCCCCAAGTATGCCATCCGCGAAATGACCGAGGAGAAGATGGTTGTCATGCATCTTAAATAGGCTTGAGGGGTGAGGCTTGAGGTAGGGGGACGTGCCTGGGTTGGGAGACCTGCGGTCGGGACTGTGCGGGGTCGGAGACCCGCGCACAACGTGATGGGTGCGGGGTCGGGAGACCCGCGCACAACTTGTCACCTCAAGCCTGTCTCCTCACGCCTCACGCCTCTTACCTACACCGACGTGTCTTCAATTGCTGACGTAAGACTATCGAGGTCCAGGGCGGCTTCGAGTGAGGCTTCGTTGTGGGTGCGGCGGGCTTCTTCCAACAGCAATTCGCAGTCGATGGTCCCTTCCAAGGAGATGCCGAACATCTTGGCATTTTCATCGATCTCGCGTTGGCAGGTCACAGCCAGCGCGATGTACGCATCGAGATCGATTCCGAACTCGGCAGCCAGCAATTCCTGTGAAGCAGCGACGTATTTGTTATCCGGCGTCCACAAGGCATGTGCCATCAAATCACCGGCGTGTACGGCAACGGTTAACAGTTCCGTCTCTTCCCCCTCGACGTGATGCAAGGCGACCGCTTCGATCAATTCTTCGGGCAACTCCCAACGCTGCAACAGACGTGCGCCCAGTTCCGGATGCGCAAATCCAAACTCTTCGCGTTCGGCTTTGAGTAGTTCAAGGCCGTGTGGGTGTTGGTCGACAATATTAAAAAATCGTTCCGGTTCCAGTTGTGCAAAAATCAATTCGCCCATGTCGGCCAGCAGCCCGGCGGAATAGGCTTCGTCGGCGTTGAGTTCTTTTTTCAGTTTCGCCAATTCGGCCGCCACCGTCGCGATCGTGAGCGAGCGGCGCCAGAATTCTGAATATTGTTTGCCCCGCGCGCCGCGGGTCATGCTCTCCACCAATCCAAAGGTTAAGGCAATCAATCGCAACGACCGCTGCCCGATGAAGGCCACTGCTTGACGCACGCTGGTGACTTTGTGCCGTAAGCCGTACCGCGACGAATTGGCCACGCGAAGGATCTTCGCCGACAACGCCGGGTCGCTCTCGATGCACTGGGCGACGGTGCGGACGTCAAAGTCGGAGTCGCGGGTGAGTAGCAGGATCTTCTGCGCCACTTGCGGGGCGGAGTGCAACTGATCCATGCGGTCCAAAAAGCCATCGATGGCACGATTCGGGGTGGGGGCGATCATCGCAAGACTCGTTTGCAGGCATATTTTTTGAAAATGACACGGAGTGTGTCAAAAACATAGCTTGCCCACCGACGGGGGCAAGCCGCCACCCGTCGCTTTTCGGGTTGCCAACTCACCCATCAAATACCACCGCTATAACCCCCACCCAGAGTGTGACGCGTTCGACTTTCTCGCATTGTCTGAGCGGGCACATAATCGACACGACCGCTATCACTCTCCGGCCGGGCGTTCGGCACCAACGGTTAGCTGCGTTTGGTCCGTTTGCGTTTTTTGACCAGGCTTCTTAGCGTCGCAAGGTTGATCTCATCCAACGGGGTTCCGTCCTCGTCCCCTTTGGGGGTCTCCATGTACATCGGTACCTTGGCGAAACGACGGTCGTTGAGCAGATTGCGAAACGGTTCCAAGCCCAAAAAGCCTTCGCCGATTTTCTCGTGCCGGTCAACACGGCTGCCGAACTCTTTTTTGCTGTCGTTCAGATGAAACGCTCGAATGCGGTCCGTGCCTATCAAGCGGTCAAATTCCTTCATCGTTTTTTTGTAGTCTTTCGGCTCGGTGATGGCATAGCCGGCGGCAAAGATATGGCAGGTATCGACGCACACTCCCAGTCGCTCACTTTGTTCGACATGGTCAAAAATATAGGCCAACTGCTCAAAGCGATGCCCCAGATTGGTCCCTTGCCCAGCGGTCGTTTCTAATAGGACTTGCGTCTGAAATCCCTCGGTTTGTCGGTGGGCTTCGTCGAGAGCCTGCACAATTTTTTCAAGCCCCTCCTCTTCGCTCGATTTCACAAAGCTCCCCGGGTGCATGACCACACCGATCAAACCCAACGCCTCGGCGCGTTGTAGTTCGATCACAAAGGCATCGAGTGACTTCTTCCACAGCGCGTCGTCGGGACTGGCCAGATTGATCAGATAACTGTCATGCGCGACCGGGTGGGTGACGCCGGTCTCTTCGAGGGCTTCGCGAAACAGCCGGATATCCTCTTCGGTGAGCGGCTTGGCGCGCCACTGATTATTGTTCTTCGTAAAGATTTGCACACAGTCCATGTCGAATTGGGCCGCGGCACGAACCGCTTTGTAATAACCGCCGGCAATGGACATATGAGCGCCGAGAAGGGGCATAGTCGAACTCAATCTTGAAAAAATGGTGAAACTTTCCAGCAATTCACGTTCAATAACCATAGACATATCAGACACTTACGGTCAACCGCCTCCGTCGAAATTGTCCACCGCGCTTGCTGGAAAACGCAATTCTGCTGCCATTGCCTAACCCCTTCGCCCAGCATTGGTTCGGAAAACTAACTGCCGAATTTGCAAGATGTTCTTGCCAGAAGGCAGTCGTCGCGTCTAAGATTTCGTCATGGCTCCGAATATCTAGGGGAATTCGCCATGGAATGGAATGCTTTAACCATCGTTGCTTCTCTTGTGGGGGGCGTATTGATTGTTGCGGGAATGTTGGGAGCGGTCGTGCCACTGCGCCGGCGGTTAAAATCCAATGAAGGCCGCCGCGCCTGTCAGGCGTTTCGTTTTCAGCGGGAAATGCTCGAAGCGAAGTTCTTCGACATTGCCGTAACCTTGGGAAAACCCCGTGGGTTGCGCTGGATCGATTGCCGTTGGGAGGACAATGTCACATTTGCCCGGGATAAGCAAACGGGGCTCCTCACTGCATTTGTAGCAGTCAATATCCGCTTTGAAGCGATCGAAGGGGGCGATATGGAGGACGTCGCAGCTGTCGACACGATTCGCGATGCAGCGGCCCTATTCCACTACCAAAACGGACGCTGGGGAACCGGCGGGCGGGCCCTGTTTAACCTCAATCCCGACGAAGCGCTGATTCGGCTAGAAAATCAGTTCGAGCCGTTGGCGCCAATGACGTAAGATTTTAGGCCGGTCGATCTGCACAGCTGTGCGGGTTAGTGATTGTCGGTCGGGCTTTCGGCATCGTCGGACGTCACCGCAAAGCGGGGTTGGCGGATCGATGCACGTCATTCCGACTTTAGCAGAACTGACCTCGCTGAAAATGTCATCAAAGAACAATTGTCTCAACGTTCGATGTTGGAGAGGGATCGCGGCATCTCAGAACCGGGCGGATCGCGGATTTTATGGCTGCTGCCCCAGTCGCCACTGCGAAAAACTGGCTGACCGAGACCAGTGACATACTTGAGATGCCTCGGTTCGACCGTTACGATAGGGGTGTATTTTCAATGGGAATACACGCCAGCGGTGGTCGGTAAGTACAATCATGTCCCCCGTAACAAGGCGGAACTTTACGAATGAGTGAATATTTGAATTTAGAACTGACAAAAGAACAGCGTGAGCTGTTACTCGACGGGCTGAGATTTGTCCGCAGCGCGCGGGCCTTAGACGTCCGTGATCCTCAACCGGGGGATGATCCGACGCGCAAAGCGGAATTGTCCGAAGTCGACGAATTGGTAGGCTTGCTCGAAAAAGGGCCGACCTCGACCGTCAATGCATGAACGCGTTTTCTCATAACCGGCGACGCCGGCGTTGACTGCTCCACCCGGGAACAGTCGGACAGCCGAGTTTGTCGGATGAGAAAACCCTCGAAACGAAGGCCGCTTGCTGCGGATGTCCCGGAATGCGTTATCAGAACGTGTGCGTTGAGGCACTGACTTACACACTGCCTCCGCATGTCGTGACTTCCGTGGATATCGAGGAACAACTCGCCCCAGTCTATGACGGGCTGGGGATGTCGGTCGGCCGCTTGGAACTGATGACCGGAATCCGCGAGCGGCGATTTTTTCCGCCAGGAACCTCGCCCGGTCACGTCAGCGCCACAACCGCCAACGACGCCATTGAAGCGTCGAAGATCGACCGCCGCCATTTTGGTTGTTTGATTCATGGTTCCGTTTGCCGCGACCAAATGGAACCGGCGACCGCTTGCGGCGTACATTACGAAGCCGGCATGCCGGGCGATGCGTTGGTGCTGGACGTCAGCAACGCCTGTCTGGGCATACTGAATGGCGTGATGATTCTAGCCAACATGATCGAACTGGGGCAGATCCGTGCCGGGGTCGTGGTGGGGACCGAAACCGGTCGCGATTTGGTCGAAGGCACCATCGACTCCCTACTCCGCAATCCAGACGTGACCCGCAAGGACGTCAAACTGGCATTCGCGTCGTTGACGATCGGATCGGGATCGGCGGCCATCGTGTTGTGTGATCGCAAGTTGAGCAAGACAGGAAACCGTCTGCTGGGAGGCGATTTCCGCGCTGATTCCGAAAGCCATCACCTGTGCATGGGGGACAGCGAAATCGAAACCCACGGCGACGGTCGCCCCCGCATGCTGACCGATGCCGAAGCCCTGCTGCACGCCGGCATCGATCTGGCTGCCGTGACGTGGGAGCGGACCAAACAGGCCCTGAATTGGACCAATGATTCGGTCGATAAAGCATTCACACACCAAGTTGGCAAAGCCCATAAAAAGCTGCTCTACGAACGTCTGGAGCTAAGCCCCCAGATTGATTTTTCGACTCTGGAATTCTTGGGAAACACCGGAGCCGCCGCCCTGCCGACCGCCACCGCTGTCGGTATTGAACGGAAACATGTTCAAGCAGGGGATCATGTCGCTCTGCTGGGTATCGGCAGCGGACTGAACGCCATCATGCTCGGCATGCAATGGTTGGGCCACCCGTAGCTTGCTGCCGGCGATCCAGAAGAGTCGTGCAAGAGTCACTTCGTTCACCCCACATCTTGACGTCTGTTGGTATTGGGTGAGGCATGAACGTCATTCTGCAAACCCCGCGGCTCTCTCTGCGGGAAATGTCGTTGGACGATCTAGATTTCGTCGCAAGCATGTTGTCCAACCCGGAGGTGATGCGGTATTACCCGAAATGCTATACGCGCAGCGAAGCTCAAGCGTGGATCGAACGGCAACTCATGCGGTACGAACAGCATGGGCACGGTCTGTGGCTCGTGACCGAAAACACAACCGGCGAACCGGTCGGACAAGTCGGCTTGGTTCAACAGCAGATTGAGGCGACCGCTGAAACCGAAGTGGGTTACCTCATACACCGTCCGTTTTGGAGGCGGGGACTGGGAACGGAAGCAGCGCGGGGTTGTCGAGATTTTGCGTTTCAGGAATTGGGCAAGAAGGAACTGATCGCACTAATCCGCCCGGTCAACATCCCCTCACAAGGGGTGGCAACGAACATTGGCATGTCCTGGAAACGCCGTCGCGTGCAACACGCCAATTTGGAACATTGCGTATTCACGATCACTCGTAGTGAATGGCAAGCAGAGCTACTGATTTCATAATCCGCTGGACGCGGTTGAGTGGC
This sequence comes from Symmachiella dynata, assembly GCF_007747995.1. Lineage (NCBI taxonomy): Bacteria > Pseudomonadati > Planctomycetota > Planctomycetia > Planctomycetales > Planctomycetaceae > Symmachiella > Symmachiella dynata. The sequence goes on from NZ_CP036276.1 coordinate 7,125,123, forward strand.
TCGCGCACATTGCCATGCGCAGAAATAAGCCTACTGCCTACTGCCTACCGCCTACTTCGGCCGTGGCGCCTCGGCGGCGAAGCTGATGGATTGATAACCGGCGGCGCGGCAGAGGTCGTAGACGTGGATCATGTCGCCCACAGGGACGTCCTTATCAATGTCCAGGATCACCGGGCTTTCGGCATCGAGTTTGGCGACTCCTTTGAGAACGGGCGCTAACTGATCGAAGCTGTCGTATTCACGATCATTCAACTCGATCACGGTCTGCTGTTCAGCGTTGCGACTGAGATAGATCCACAGTTTGACCTTGGGGATCACCTCTTCAGGCGGGACAACCGGCGCCTCGATGCTGCCGGAGGGGGGCATATCGGTGGGCAATAGATCCTCGATGGTTTGCCCGCTAGCGGCACAGACAAAGAATATCAGCAATAGAAACACGACGTCGATCATCGGCGTCATCGCACCGGTCGCCGAGAGTTCATCGATGGGTGGATAAGGGGGGCGTTTCATGGGATTTGCTGTGCAAATCAGTGGCGAGTGGTCAGTGGCCGGTGGCCAGAAATAAGTGGTTCGTCACGACTGAATATTTCGATGGGGTGCCACTGGCTTTGCCAGTGCCAATGCAAATGTGTGTGCTACTTACAAAACACTGGCAGAGCCAGTTGCACCCGCCGAGTGCTTAGAAAAGTTGGTGTTGTTTAAATCTCTCTGTCTCTGGCCACCGGCCACTCACCGCGTCGGCAAGACAGCCCAGTTAAGTTTTGTAATGCCGACTTTAACGCAGGAGAGCATGAGTGGTTCGACAGTGCCGTAAGGGACGGTGCGGTCGGCGCGGATTTGGACCTCCAGCGGTTCTTCGCCGGCATCGACCTTGGCTTGTTGAATCATAAATTCGAGTTGCGGCAACAACATTTCGTTACCACCGACAAAAAATCGCTGCTCAGCCGTGATGGTGACTACCACCCGCTGTGCCAGTTCAGCTTCGTCGGTTTGTCGCGTCGCTTCGGGGAGTTCGACCGCCTGGGCGGTTTCGGAGCGAGCGAGGTGACTGGCGGCCAGGAAGAAAATGATCAACAGAAACACGATGTCGATCAACGGCGTGATATTGAAATGCAGCCCGCGTTCGCGGCGGCGCAAGGGGACTTTCATGACGAGGTCGGCTCCTCGCTACTACCGGTCGTTGGCGGCGACGGCGTGGGGGCTTTGGTCGATTGTTGTGTCACAGCAGGTTGCGAAGTGGCGGTTTGTGAGGCGGGTTCGACAGCCTTCTTTTTTTGCTGGCGGCGCTGCGCGACGGTGCGTTTGTATTTCGTAAAGACATGCTCGGCCATCAGTGTTGATTCAGCGACCAGTTCGTCAACACGGTTACGGAAAATTGCGAAGGCTGCCAGCGCCGGGACGGCGACACTTAGTCCCAGCAGTGTGGTCACGAGCGCGCGGTAAATTCCGGGAGCCAATTCCGAGACCTGGGGATTGGCTTTGGCTTCGAATTCCATAAAGGCCAAGATCATGCCCCAGACCGTGCCGAGCAGTCCCAGCATAGGGGCGAGGTTGCCGATGACGGACAGGTATTCGATTTTGCGAAACAGCCGCGCGGCTTGTTCCATGCTGGCATCCTCGACCGCTTTTTCGACGGCGGAGTAACCCATTTCGACCTCTGCCAAACCGGCGGAGATCACGTAGCCCAAAAAGCTGGGCTGCAGTTTGCATTGCTGTTCGGCTTGGGCGTATTGTTGCAGGCCGACAAGGCGATGGGCTTCTTCGGCCAGTCCGTGTGGCATCAACGTGGCATGGCGGATGGAGATCAGGTGTTCAAAGATCAGCGCGATCATCGCGACGCTGAGCGCGAGGATGATGTAACCGACGTACCCACCGGCCTGGATCATTTCTTTAATGTCCAGCTTTGTCGCCTCGGGTTGATCCTGAGCAAATGTCGGAGCTTGCGCAAAACCGGCCTGAGCCATCACCAGCCAGAGACAGCCGCCGAGCAAGACGATTATCACGAGTCGTCGCGTATGCATCCGCACACTTCCTTTGTCCATGGAAGAGGTCACGCCGTCGATTGGCCCGAAAGAAACCGCGTATTTTAGGGAATATGTCGCGCCGTATTACTGCGCGGGGGAGAAAAATGAAAGTGCAATTTGCGGCGGGGGGCTGGTGGGGCTGTCTTAAAACGGTTTGCAAAGGCTGCGGCGGGGGTTTTGAGATAGCGGCGGTTGCATTGTTCTGCGTTTAGGTTCTGATTCTCTTGCGGTTAGCTGATCGACCCTTTTGTGTGGGATGGTCAAACTTGGCTTGGCCCTCACCCCCGGCCCCTCTCCCAGGGGGAGAGGGGAGAATGGGTGGGTTTTTGCAGAGTAGCTTGCGCCGCAGCGGAGATGGCTGGTTTTTTCCGGTGCGCGGTGATCAGATTTCGCGGGACATGCCGTCTTCTTTGTAGACCACGGTGTACAAATCGCGGCGGCGGTCGTTCCAGTTTTGGACGGTGCCTGATTCGCGGTGGCGGCGTAATTGTTCCAAATCGAGGTCGTGAATAATGACGGTTTCGACGTTGGGGTTACATTCCGCGGCGACGGCGTCGCGGGCGAACTCGATATCAGCCGGCGTATAAATGCCCGACTGTGCGTAATGGATGTCGGCGTTTTCGACGGAGGGGAGATTGCCCGTACAACCGGCGATCGCTACGTAGATGTGGTTTTCCACACACCGGGCCAGTGCGCAGTGTCGAATTCGCAAATAGCCGTGCCGCGAGTCGGTGTTGAATGGGACGAACACCATCCGTGCCCCTTTGGCGGTGGCGATACGAGTCAACTCGGGGAATTCGATGTCGTAACAGACTTGAATCGCGATGCGGCCGCAATCGGTGTCGAAGACTTCGACCTTGTCGCCGGGACTGACGCCCCACCATTTCCGTTCGCTGGGGGTGATGTGAATCTTGTACTGCTTGCCGATCGAGCCGTCGCGGCGAAAGAGATACGAGATGTTGTACAGCGTGTCGTCTTCGACGACGAAATGCGATCCGCCGATCACATTCACGTTGTATTTGACCGCCATTTCGGTGAACAGCTCGAGGTATTGCGGCGTGAATTCCGAAAGTTGCCGCGCCGCCAATCCGGGGCGTTGCGGTTTGACGCAGGAAAGCAATTGCGTCGTAAATAGCTCGGGAAAGAGTACGAAGTCAGAGCGGTAGTCAGAGGCGGTGTCGAGAAAGAACTCGACTTGTTGCGCGAATGCCTCGAAGTTATCGATTTTGCGCATCTGGTACTGCACAGCGCAAATCCGCACCGGTTCGGTGGGATGGTTATATCGCCGCTTGGGCGCCGGACGGTAGTCCAGATTCCGCCATTCCAGAAACGTCGCATAGCCACGGGATTCGGTGTCAGAGGGGAAATAGTCGGCGATCAATCCCTGGACGGTAAATCCGTTGGCGAGCTGCGCTGTGAGCACAGAATCGTGCAGCGATTTGTCGGCGACGGCGTCGATGTATTCGCGAGCGGTCATTTCATCAGCATGTTCCCCGTAGCCGGGAATGCGGCCGGCGATGACAATCCGTTCGAGATTGCGTTCACGGCAGATTTCTTTGCGGGCGTCGTAGAGTCGCCGCGAGAGTTTCATGCCGCGGTACTCGGGATCGACCATGATCTCGATGCCGTAGAGCGTGTCGCCACGAGGATTGTGGTTGCGGATGAAGCCATTGTCCGCAACGGCCTGCCAGTTGTGCCATTCCATGGCCGGGTCGTATTCGAGGATCAAACAACTCGCGGAGGCGGCCACTTTTCCATCGCATTCGACACAGAATTGCCCTTCGGGAAAAAGCTGCAGTTGGCTTTCAATCTGTTCGCGGCCCCACGGTTTCATGCCGGGAAAACACTGCAGTTGCATGTCGACGAGAGCATCAAAATCGTCGATCGTCATATTGCGAATTTGGAGATTCCATTCGTATTCTGTCAGATTGATTTCGTCCGTCATGAGTGGTTACTTTCGAAGAACCCGTTTCAAAACATAGTTGCGCTAGTTCCGCAAACTTGCCAAATCAGTGTCAGCGGAACGCGTCAGAGGGACTTGAAACGACCTAAGGGAAAAGGTGCGCAATGCCGCGCGGTAAACGACTGCGAGCGCGTATCCTAGTTTGTCGATCGTGCGGCGGGAAGCAATATTGCGTTTGCCTGGGGAATTCGCCAGGCTCCCTGCGATGGACTTTCTTGCGTCACGACTGCGAAGCGTGGTCCACCTGGGTGAGGGGGCTAGTGATCATTTCCCACGGCTATCGCGCAGCCACGTTTGTCCGATACGGCGCTTCGCTACTGTCGCTGCCGTTGTTGCTGATAGAGGAGCGGAATGATGGCATGACAATTCCTGTGTCGGAATTAAGGGGCACAGAAGTGACCTATGCTCACATGTCTGCAACTTGGACTCACCCAAAAAAGCAGGCCTGGATCGAGTAATGTCGATCCAGGCCTGTCTTCGTTTTCGGTGATTACTTCTTCTTAACGGCTTGTTCGATTTGCTTGTTGAAGATGTATTCGAAGATCTGCAACTGTTGGCGATTGACTTGCACTTCCGGCCCATCTTCGGGAAGCGGCCAAGGAATCGACAATGCTTCGGCGGCCTCCATGACCAACTGCATGGCGGATTCTTCTTCAAGAGCATTGAAATTGAAAGTCACACGGCCGTCGCGGCCAATCACGACAAACCCGGAATCATAGCCGGCAAGATACGTTAAAGCTGTCGCTCCGGCATATGGTTCCAGAGCTTCGTCGATGCCGGCCAAGGATTTCCAACCGCGAGCCTTTTGGAAATCACGAACACGCTGCATATCAGACCCGGCTTCGAAGATTTCTAAAATGACAACTCCCTGTGGTCCAAATTTGGACTGGAGTTTCTTCATGGCTGTAATGGCTTCTTGGTTTTCCTCAACCTCTTTGAGATCCTCCATTGGCTGGGAGAAAATAAGAACAACCACTTTGCCTTTGAAGTTGTCGAGGTTTCTTGACTTGCCATCGATCCATGAGGCAATTTTCAGCGGCGGCGCGACTTGAGAAGGCTGAATGGGCTGAGGCGCCGGGGGCAATGGCTGAGAATCGCCGGCGCGGTAGGTCCGTTCATCGACCGCATTGATATAGAGAGCGCCCTTGGGAAACGCGAGTGCTAGAGCGGCCGGTTCGATCGCTTTTTTCGGTTCAAATTTTGTGGCTTCCCAGGCAGTGACGCGTCCCGTCACCAGCGGTGGGCGAGGCGCGTCTTTGGCCAAGGTGCCGGCAGCGAATTCCTCCCGCTGTTTTTGAGCAATTTTTGCGTCGGGAATGAGATCGCGGCGTCTTATCTTTGCCGGATAGAAGCCATTGGCGACCTTTTTGACGGCCAGGATTTGCAAGTCGCGATGAAACGGGGTGACGACTTTATCGGCCGTGCTGACGTAACTCCATTCCATGCGTAGCGGCAGAGCGCCTTGCCGGGGGTCGATCCAGACACGCGCCCGCTCCCCTTTTTCAACGACTTCATCCATGACATACATAACGCGGCCTTTGACCTCAGTCCGCTTGACGACTTTAAAACGACTCGGATCAGCGGTCATCAACAGATCCCATTCATGCCAATCTCTTTTGTGGGTCCACTCCTCTTTAACAATACCCATCGGAGGGAGCGAAATGGAGATGCAGTCGTTGAGGACATTCGCCACACGGCCCTGGCCGGGGGCGTTTCCGCCGAACCAACACCGCAGCGGTGGGTCGTTGTCTTTTGACCACGATGCCAACACGATCGAGTTATACAGCTCCGATAATTTCTCCGGAGGAGTCACTGCGCCGGGAAACAATGTGTCATCGGATGCGGATGGATTGTTTGACCGGCGGAGGTGAAGTGATTGGCCATCGGTCCAGACATACGGCCGCTGAATCACCCACCCTTTGAGGCGTTTTTTGACCAACTCGTCGGACAGGCCCTGTGTCAGAGATTGAATTTCCGCGTCTAAATACCGCATGGTCTCTTTGAATTGCGCTTCATCCAGCGCTTTCCCGTTGACCACAATAGATCCCGGATTTGCCTTGGTGAAGTCTTGTTTCTCCTTGAGACGCTGCCGTTCGGTTTCAATCGCGGCTTCCGTATCGGTGATTGTCATGCGGTATTCAACACCCAGCGGCATGAACTTGGTGAAATTCTTGTGATAGGCGGCTTGGATGGCTTTGACCGAAGGTAACTTCGCGGTTCTGCGCGATGCAGCTGCTCGCTTGCGGGGCGCAGCCGGGCGTTTGCCGGTCGAGGCGGGCCGTTTGCCGGTCGTCGCGGGCCGTTTGCGCGTAGCGGTTGTCGGTTTGCCTTGAGGGGCTGTTGCCGGCTTGCGCTGAGGAGCGGTTTGTTTTTTAGCAGCGGGCGGATCCGCGGCGCGGGCGTTGAATCCCCCCACCACAACGGTGAAACCGCAAAGAACGGCAAACAGGGCGCTGAGCGAACGGCCGTAAGGGCGCAATTTCCCGACGGGCATTGAGTTCTCCTCCATGAGAAGTTGCAAGCATTTTTTTGAGGTGCGGCGGCATCTACGGCGCAACTGCCGCGGGCCCGATCCACAATGGAACGGGTCTTTTAACGGATATGAGACAGGTTGGCTAGCCGAGATCGTTGCTGGAATAACGGAAAGTTTTTCAGTCCCGTTTATCTCAAAATGTCGGCGAGTTGTTCGATGCTTCTTGCTTATCTTGGAACGACCTATCGGACTAATTGTTACCGGGATTGACGATGCGCAGTGAGTGGTTTTTAATGAATTTACGGTCGTGCACGTGGAATTGAAATTTCTCGTCCAGAAAGAAAACTGATGGGAGCGCCTCGCCAAAAACAGTGGACCTGGATTGTTTTCGGAGTATTCCTGACAAGCTGTCTGCCACTGACAATCAGGGCTGATGAGGGTGCGATTCAAAAAGAGACGGTCGCCAAGAGCACGTCTGGCGAAACGGTGAAAATGCCGGTGAACTACAATCGGGCGATGCTAGTCGTCGTTTCGGAACAGGGCGTCGCGGGGGTGCGTTTTCTTGATGCCTTTGAGCGGGGCAACAAAACCGGCAATGGAGTTGTGGGCGTCTCGTACGAATGGCGTTTTCTGGGGCGAGAAGCCGATGCGAAAGAGCAAACCGGAAGAGGTCGCGTGTTTGCCAAACTGAAAGACAGCGAGGTGCAAAAAGGGACATTCGATGTGCAATGTGGGCCGATGAGTCTGACGTGGTCCTATCGCCAACAAAAGTCGGGGGTCGTGGCATTCGACCCCCGCAACATGTCGGTTCACTCCCTTGCCGACAACTACTTCACCAAGAGAAAGGGCGACCCGCTCCACAAACCGGTCGACCTTCGCCGCTTTCTACAGGCCGAGGCAAACTCCAACGGATCGCAAATGGGAGCGCCGGTCTACTACCAAGATTGCGCCGTCGTCGTAAAGCACCCGTCAGGATTGGCAATTTTTGAATTTGGTGAACCTTTCGAACACGAAACGGACAAGGAATTCCCGCACTACGGGATTCCGTTTCACGGCAGGTTTTTGTCGCCCGGAAAACCGACCCGCGAACACAACGGTGAAGTCTATGAAGAGCGATTCCTACGAGGCGGATTCATCAAGTCCCAATTGAATCTTGAAGTCGGACCGCTGCAGATGGAGTGGTCGCAAGGGGATAATTCATTGGGTTGGGTTTACTACGCTCCCGAGCAAACCCCTGTTTGGATTGTTGAGAAAGGCTCCTTAGAGACATTAATTGCCGCCCTTTCCACGCCACACAAAAGCGAAGAAACCAAACCGGCGCCAATTTTGGAAAAGACCCCGTAACGACTGTTCCTGTCTGGGGTTGATGGGGACGATGAAGCGAGTTGGACTATCGTACAAATCTGAGAGGGGAGTTGCTGATGTTTCTACCTGGCCCGATGGAACTGCTGATCATCGCCGCGATTTTCTTGATGCTCATCGGCGTGCCGTTGCTCATCGCTGTGCTGGTGATTTATCTGGTCAAAAGCACGAAACCGCCGGGGGGCGACGATCGGCACGGCTAGCTCGCCCCCCGGCATAGCCGGGGGGCTAATGGAAACTGGGGCTAATGTCGGTGAACTACCACTCCTTGCCATCGGCGCGGGTGCCGCAGAGGGCGACTTCGATTCCCAGTTCGGCGGCCATTGAGGCTTTGGCGAGTAATGCTTTGTCGGCATCGGCGGCCGACTTGGCGTAGGCGACTTGGATGTGGTTCGATTTGTGACGGGCCATCATTTGATCGCGCGACGTTCCGTAGGTGACGGCGTGCATGATCGGCCATTGAGGGGTGGTTTCGTTCCAGCGTCGCTCGGTTTCTTTTTTGGATAGCTTCACCACGCCGCCGCGGCCGAGGTCCATTTTCAGGCGATCGTCTTCGACATAAATCCGCGACCAGATGATTTCACCCGGTTTGGAAATGCCTCGCAGCGTGCTGCCGCCGGCGGGGAAGTACATGGGGACTTGCCGCAGGCCGTCGGCCCCTTTCCATCCACCGATGAAATGCGCCGGCGGGGCGGCGCCGCTGATGAGCAGCACCCAGATGTAGTCATCCACTTTGCCCGTAGCATCGTGATCGCCCCAACGAATGTCGTGCAGCGTGTTTTCGACCGGTTGGCCCATCGCTTTGTGGACGCGATAGGTAATCAAGCTGTCCAGGCCGGCGCACTCGTCAACTTCGTTGAAGTGCGGGATCGCTTCGCCAGCGTACAGTTCGCGTTTGCCATCGCGACTGGTGACGGGCGGGCGGTCCTGGTTGTTGAGGGTCCCTTCGACCAAGTCGCTGGCCGGGAGCAGGTCTTTGAGTCCCTGTTGGTATTGAATCCCGATGCAGTCGCAGCCAAAGTCATCGGCAATCCGCACCGCAGCGATGTACATTTGGCATTGCTTGTGAATTTGATCATCGGTGAGATCGGTTTCGTGGGTGGGTCCGGTGTGGAAGGTCATGCCTTTGTCTTCCATCCACTTGCGGACTGCTTTGGCTTCGGCGTCTTTGACTTGCGTCGATTCATGGTACAGCGCCGACTGGCTGAGGCGTTCTTTGTAGAGGCCGGTCGGGTTGAGGAGATGGTCGGGAATGATCGCATTGAACATGCCCATGCAGCCTTCGTCGAAGACACCCATGATGGCTTTTTCGGATTGCATCTGGGCGGCCAGCGACTCGCCGAGTTTGCGTTCCTTGCCTGAGATTTTCACCCGCTTGAGCGGTTTGACATGTTTGGTCGCGTGCCTGCACGTGCCGTTCGTCAGCCATTTCTTGAGGCGAGTCGTGAAATATTTATCGGTGAAATCCTCGCTCCAGAGTGTGGAATACTCTACACCCGCTTTGGTGAGCGAGCCGTTAAGATTCAGCATGCCGACCAAACCGGGCCAGGTCCCCGACCAGTTGGCAACGGTCAGAATCGGGCCTTGATGCGTGGCCAACCCCGAAAGGACGTGATGCGAGTACTGCCAAACCGCTTCGGCCACGATCAACGGAGCGTGCGGATCGATGTTTTCAAAAACCTGCATGCCTTGTTTTTGCGAGCCGATGAAGCCGTGCTTTTCGGTTTCGTCATAAGGATGCGCGCGAACGATTTCATAACCGGCCGCTTCGACCGCTTGGGTCAGTGCAGCTTCCATTTGCTCTTGCGCTTCCCAGCAGTTTTGGTTTGCGGAAAGCCGCAAGTCGCCACTGGCGATCAATTGAACTTGGTTCTTTTTGAGTTTTGGTTTTTTGGTCGGTTTAGAAATTGTATAGGCGGCCATCGTCGGTGTGTCCTAATTTGTAGTTTGCAAATGTGATCAATAGCAAAAGGAATTCAAAAATGTGCCGTCATCGGCCCGCTTATGAAATCAGAGAGCCCCTATTCTCGGGTGCCACTGCTGGCTTGTCCAGCATTGTTGATGCAGGTCGTGCCGTTTGCACTGGCGGACGAGCCGCCAGTGGCACCCACTCCAATGGGGTATTAGAGGTTTTCGGCAACGAGCACATCGGCCAGTTTGCGGTAACGTTGATAGATGTTTTCATAGGCTGCTTGTGCATCCGCTTCTGGTTCGACAATTTTCGCCGCACGACTCGGATCATCCGCACGCGGACCGGCCATAGCGGCGATGGCGTCGGCGGTGGTGGCAAAGTGTTTTCGATCGGTGTCGGCGGCCAAGACGCCGAGAATCGCCGCCCCGAGTGCGGGGCCTTGTTTTGAGGGATGCACTGTGATCGGCAACCCCAGGACGTCGGCGTAGATTTGTACCAACAATGGATTGTGGTGCGGAAGTCCTCCGGTGGCAACGATGCAGGTGACCGGCACGCCGTTTTCTCGCAGCAGGTCAACGATCCAACGCACGCCAAAGGCGGAGCCTTCCATCAAGGCGCGGTACATGTGCCCTGCCCCGTGGTTCATGGTTAATCCGACGAACGCGCCGCGCAGTCCCCCATCCATCAGCGGCGTGCGGCAACCGTTGAACCAATCCATACAGAGCACGCCCTCAGCACCCGGCGGCATCGTTGCGGCCTGAGCGGTGAGTTGATCAAAGTTGTCGTGGCCGGTCGTGCGCCGCAGCCAATCGAAGGCGTCTCCCACAGCGGCCTGTCCGGTTTCGTAACCGAAAAAGCCAGGAAGGATTCCCCCTTCGACGATCCCCGCAACGCCGGGGACGTTTTGTTCAGCATCGGCATTGAGCATGTGGCAACTGCTGGTTCCCATGACCATCACCAACGTGCCTGCTCCAGCAGCGCCGGCGCCGGGGACACCGGCGTGTGCATCGATCGTGGCGGCGCTGACGGGGATTCCGGCGGGGAGTCCGAATTTCTCTGCGATCGATGCACAGAGGGTGCCGGCCGCTTCGCCCGGCGCGAGGAATTGTCCTGGCATTTTCTCGGCGACAACGTTTTCTAGTTTAGGATGCAATGCGGCAAAGAATTCACGGGAGGGGAAACCATCGTGGCTATGCCACATGCCCTTATAACCCGCTTGGCAGGTGGAACGAGGCAGTTTGTCGGCGGGACTATCAACCAGTTGCCAGACATACCAGTCCCCTGCTTCGAGCCAGACTTCGGTCGCTTCGTAAACGGCGGGCGCCTCTTCGAGGGTTTCGAGCATTTTGGGAAAGAACCACTCCAGGCCGATGATGCCGCCGTAGCGAGCTAGCCAAGGTTCGTTGCGGGCGCGGGCCAGTTCGTTGATTTTCTCGGTTTGCGTTTTCGCGCCGTGATGTTTCCACAGTTTGGGCCAAGCAAATTTTTCAGCAGCCCACTGCGGCACGAGACACAGCGGCGTGCCGTCGCTCAGCGCGGGGAGCATGGTGCAACTGGTGAAATCGACACCGATGCCGATGATTTCGTCGCCGGTCAACCCAGCTGCGGCCACAGCATCGCGAACTGCTTGAGCGGAGGCTTCGATCCAGTCGCTGGGATGCTGAAAGGCAAAATCGGCGGGGAGTTTTTCATCCGTGCCGGGCAAGGTCTCGGTAATTTGTCCGTGCTCATAAGGCACGACAGCCGAGGCGAGTTCGTTGCCGTTCAGATCGGTCAACAAGGCCCGGACCGATTCGGTACCAAAGTCGAGTCCGAGTGCAACATGTGCCGGTTGATTCATGGGGTGGCTCCGCTGAGATTTGTCGATCATTGACGAGAGGTGTTATAAAATAAAGTCTCGCGCAGAGACGCTGAGGCGCAGAGAAAAAAGTTGGTGGAAAAACGGGGTTCCGAAAAGTTGCCAGGATAGCGTAAAACGGCGGTGACTGCGAATGGTGGCGGGGGAATTTTGTGGAGGTTGGGAGGTTGTCTCCGCAGTCTTGGCTGAAGTTGGTACACTGCGGGGGCGTGAACCGGTGGGCCGTCGGATGCGTTACGGTATTAGCGGCCCGAACGGGCTGTTTTCGAGTTATTTTTGGGTTGGAGCAATCGCCTCGCAAGGACGTTTGTTGTGGGATATTTTTTCAGATACTTGTTTAAACTACCGCCGGCAAGGGCGGCCGTTCGATTTCTGTTGGGCGTGATCGCAATCCCGACATTTCGGCTATTTTTGCGCAAGGTCGTGCGTCTACAGGATTTGGACGCTGAACTTGAAAAAGATTTAGAGCAATGGTTTCGTGCCTCGCTGGTTCTGTTGGCCGTGACAGCCAACATGGAACATTTGATGTTTGACTGGATCACGGGTGAGCATACAAGGATTGACCTGGATTGGTTGGTGCTTGGCGGACGGATTTTGATCGCGGTCGGTGTGATTGAAACGATGCCGGATCAGGAGTTGTTTGCAATTATTTATCCTGGTCCGCCGCACCTGAAGTTTCGTCGCGGGCAAATCCTGAGCACAGTGAAAGAACATTGGCGGCCCTACATCAGAGGTTTGATTTGCCAACACATCAATCGCTCATCGCCGGTCTTTGCGATTATGTCGGCAATTTTTTCTGGCCCCGCGGGTTGGGTGTTTTACGTACTTGCGATTATTCAATATTTGATTATTGGACTGGTCACATCCCGCGACCATGCAATGAGCGTGCTCAGTGAGTTTGACAAACAGGTCACGAACCGACGGCGGGAGTTGATTGAAGAGTTTCACCTGGACGAGTCAGACACGCAGGTTGCACCGCCCGAAGAACAAACGACCGCGGAAGAGGCCCCGCCCCCCGATGGCACCGCTTCCGACAAAACGGCACAACAACCGGCGCCTGAACCGACGCGAGATTCGTCGCCATAGCCGGTTGGAAGCAATCGGGAGATGTTTGGCCAACGGCCAAATGACATCATAGCCTAGGGCATTCGCCCTAGGTATTTGCGTTGGCAACAATTTTGTCATTGGCCAACGGCCAATTTCACGCTTTCGGCACGTGCGCAACGCATATGAATTTGGCCTTCAGCCAAAAATCATTGTTGCCATAATAATACCAGGGGCGTTGCCCCTGGCTAAGGTGGGGATTGGCCGTTGGCCAATCTTGTGTGGGGCGCTCGTGGTGTGCTCGTGGGGTGCTCGTGGGGTGCGGTTGGGGCGGTGCTGGTTGATCACGTCCTTTTTGGTGGGCGCTGCTGCGGGATGCTATGGTCGACTTGCTTGCTTCTCTTATTGGCAACGTGGGAATTGCGGCTTCTTGCGGGCTTCGCCCGCCCCGATAGCAGAGCTATCGCGGCCACCCTGTGGATGGTTCTGGCCGGTTTACTCGTAGTAATACCCCAGGCTGCGGGTCATGCCGCGCATTGTGTCGGCGGTCTCTTCGAGTTCTAGGTCGTTGGCTTGGTAGAGGACCAGGGCGGAGAATAGGTCGGTTTGGAAGGTGCGGACCCATGCGCTGTTGTAGACCTCCATCGCCCGGAATTCGAGGTCCCAGGCGACGGCATTCTCGTCGCAGATGTTGTCGTCACCTTCGTAGATGTCGAGGTCGTCGTATTCCTGCCGGAAGGCGTCGAGGGCGGCTTCGGCGATTTTTTCAGGATCGGGCCGGTCGAAAAATACGGTCAACAGCCAAAACGAGGTTTCCGGACTTTGCACCGTGATCGCGACTTCCTGGGCGTCTTGTTGTTCGGTGATTTCCCAATCGTCGGGATATTCAAAACTAACACCGTGTGACTGATAGGTCTCGACCATGAGGGAATTCTCCACGAAAGCACGACTGCAAATGTCAATTCTGGGGGGCAATTCCCAAACGTTAGACGGGACGGCGGCGGAAATCAATACTCGACGTTCGTGAGATCCGTGGCGGGTGGATGAGGCAGGCAGTGCACCGCTTCGGCAGCCGCATCGAGTAACTGGACAGCTTCGAGCGCGGGTGCCTGAAGTGCGGCAGCGGTTTCATCGTCGAGTCGTTGTGGCGTCCCGCCTTGAAAGACGTTGGTCACAGCACCGGGACTGGTCCGCAACACACCGCCCAGATACCGACCGGCCATCACGAACAGCCGCACATCCCAAAAGTTGCCGTCGCGAAGTTGCGGGATGATCCGCTCGGACAGCAGATGATTCCCAAAAAACGACTGTGGCGGATCGTGCGGATCGGCGACTTGTACGCCATGCCCACCAAAACCAACGCGAGGTTTGATCACATACCCGCGTTCAAATAGATTGGGATGTGCACTGAGGATCGCGGCTGCCTCACTGGGAGTTTCCACCGCAAAACTGCGCGGGACACGAAAGCTGGTTGCCGACTTCAGCGCGGTATAACAGTCGAGTTTGTCGCGGACAGCGACCCAGGCGGCGTTGGGATTGATCACGCGGACGCCGCTGCGCTCATACGACCACGGTAGGTCGTACCACCAGCGGAAAATGCTCCCGGGTCGTACACGATTCCCTTTGCGGGTCAGTAACTCATGGGAATCTTGCTGGTTGTCCTCCACGTGGCAAATGACCAGCTCTCGGTCGAGGTGCAAACGCAGGTGCCCGGCAATCCAACAGGCGTCTTCGTCGGCGTCGGGCAAGGGATCGTTCCGCCGCCACATCAGGCAGGTGGGGCCGTCGGCTGCGTTTAAGACCTCGGCGGTATGTCGAAACGGCATATCGTTTTTGTAGAGCAACAGGTATTCCCACAGCATGTGCGAACAACGATTGGCCTCCAATAAGACCGGTGTGCCGTCGGCATCGAACATGAAGTCCAACCCGGCCCACTGGTAATGCTGCACTGGGACGGAAGCGAAATTAGGCATCGGCGTACACCGTCGGATCGTCAATACCTGCCGCCATGAATGCCTGCTGCCGGCTGCCACATTTGATGCAGCGTCCGCAATGCTGATTGTCCCGAGGATCGACACAGGAGAAACTGTGCGCCAGCGTGTCGCGATCGGTTTCGCGGATGACGTCGGTCTTGGTCATTTGGATATAGGGGGTGAGAATTTCAATCGGACGACCTGCTTCGAGGCTGAGCAGTTCCTGCGCGCTGTCAAAGTATGCGCGGCTACCATCGCGAAAGGAGTTGTCGGCGGTGGTGCCGAGCGCGCATTGAAAGTCCGGCAAATGTGCGACTTTAGGGAGTGCAAAACTCAAAAGCATGAGATTGCGTAGAGGGATTTCCAAATCGTGGCTTCTAGCTCCCGCACGGGGGATGTTGTTTCCGGTGACGGCCCAATGATTGTCGAGCCAACCGGCGAGGGGAATCTGAAATTGAATGAGCGGGTCCAAGTTGTCTGATGCGTGTGCCTGGCATAATTGTTGAACGAAGAGCGTCTCGACGTCATCCCAAATCAAGCCGCAATGCACGTGCACGGGAACAACGCGTCGCTGCTGGCTGAGAAATCGGCTGACC
Source organism: Symmachiella dynata (assembly GCF_007747995.1). Classification (NCBI taxonomy): domain Bacteria; kingdom Pseudomonadati; phylum Planctomycetota; class Planctomycetia; order Planctomycetales; family Planctomycetaceae; genus Symmachiella; species Symmachiella dynata. The sequence goes on from NZ_CP036276.1 coordinate 7,140,328, forward strand.
AACGACGTGCTTTCGACACCGCCGCCAAGCAGTACAACGATCGGACATTCCAGGGTGTTTGACATCGCGGGTGTGGGGTGGTGTGCGCAATGGTGTGGGGTGAAACCGGTGTGGACGCGGCGGGATGTTATTTGCCTTCGGCGGCCCAACGTTTCATTTGTTGGATGTTGTCCTGCAATTCTTGAAGATCTTCGATCGATCCGCGGCGCCGCCGAGTATCGAGGTACAGCTCCATGTCGCTGTCGTACATGGCTTCGGATTCGGGATTCCGGCCGTGGTCGTTGGTGCGGACAATCCAATCGTCGAGGCGGTTTCGCATGTCGGCCAATGGCGTGGCGAATTTGGCGTCGCCGGCAAGATTGTGAATTTCGTGCGGATCATTTTCGAGATCGTACAATTCTTCCGGCGGTCGGGTGGGAGCGAACAGTTGTTTTTGGATGTCGTTCAACTCACCAGCAGCAAAGGCGCGCCGCAGATCGATGAGGATTGATTTGTGGTCTTTATAGGCGCACGGCTGGAGGTGCGGTCG